>DATAQC010000049.1:0-9173 GCA_036264885.1 Acidimicrobiales bacterium
CATGCCCCCCGCATCGGGAAGGGCTCGCCGGTCGAGCACGGCGTTGACCAGACCGAAGCCACACCCGCACAGCCCGAGGGCGACGACCGCGTACCCGGCATCGGTGGCCGGCAACCAGGCCAGGCCCAGCAGCCCGGCGGATAGCAGCCACCCTCCCGCCAGGGTGGCGAACCATGGCGGCAGGGCCCGCCCGAGCGGCCCGACGGCGATGGTGCCCACGGCCAGGACACTCACCACCAACGCGCTCTGCAGGGGGCTGTACCCCCAGACCACGATGAACAGGAGCACGGAGAGGAAAAGGGCCCCCACCAGAGAGGCGAACAGCAACACGAACCCCACGTCGGCCAACCCCGCCCGCAGCTCGATTCGCCCGACTTCATCATCGGCGCCCGAACCACGGTGGCGGAGACACACCACCAGGGCCAGGGCCGCCAGGGGGGCCTGCACCCAGAAGATGGCCCGCCAGCTGAACGCCTCGGTGAGCACGCCGCCCAGGGCAGGGCCCACCGCCACTCCGGCGGCGCCCGCGTAGCCCCACACCGCCCGGGCCCGATGCCCCGACCCGGCCAGGCCGACCAGCAATGGCAACGACCCGACCAGCAGGCACGCCGCCCCCAGGCCCTGGGCACTGCGGGCGGCCACGAGGACGCCGAAGGACGGGGCCACCCCGCATACCACCGACGAGGCGGCGAACACGGCCGAGCCCAACGCCGTGAGCCGCGCCGGCCGGCGCACCCGCAGCACCAGCACCACGGCGGCCCCGACGACGACGGCCACGTTGTAGCTGGTGATCACCCACGACACTTCCACGAGGGAGACGCCAAAGGTGGCGTAGAGGGCGGGAAGGGCGAGGACGACCACCGACGCGTCGGCGAAGGCCAGCCCCACCGACAGGACGATGAGCACCACGTAGGCAGACCCGGCGGGGGGCCGCTCCCCCACCGCAGCTGGAAGACGCTGATGGGACGGCGCGGCGACGGGGTCGCTCATCGCCGCATCATGGGCTACGACGAGCGTCGTCGCCGGCCAGCTCCGGCTCCAGGCCGTCGAGGGGCTCCACGGGGGCGAGGCCGCGGTCGACCCGCCAGATGCTGAAGGCTGCGGCCGACGCCGCCAGCCAGGCCAGGCCGAGCACGAAGCCACCCACCACGTCGGTGATGAAGTGCACACCCAGGGCCAGACGGGAGAAGCCGATGGCCGCCACCAAGGCCCCGGCGCCGACCACCACCGCCACCCGCCGGCGGCGAGCGACGTAGGGCAGGAACACCAAGAGGAGGGCCCCGTAGACCACGGTGGCCCCCATGACATGGCCCGACGGGAAGCTGGCGCCCGAGGCGGTGGCCACCGGGTCGACCAACGAGGGGCGGCTCCGGTCCACGGCCAGTTTGACGACCGTGTCCAGCAGCCCGCCCACCACCGTCGTCACCATCACGAACAGCGCCAACCGGCGCTGATGGCGCCACCACAACCACAACGCGCACAGCGGCACGAGCACGTAGAACCACACCGGCGTCCCCAGGGCGGTGAGCACCTTGAGGGCTCGTACCGCCCCCGGCGACTGCCTGACCCAGCCGTGCAGACCGCGGGCGGCCGACGTGTCCACGCCCACCAGCCAGCCGTTGCGCACGACCTGCTCGATCAACACGCCGAACGGGATGGCCACCAACAAGAAGGCGACGGCAAAAAGGCTGAGGCGCAGGCCGTAACGCTCTTCAGGGTCGAGGCGCCGCCGCCACGTCGCCCTGAGGTCGTTCACTGTCCCGGGACGTAGACCAGCAGGGGCTCGTCGGGCTTGGCGATGGTGAACTCCTCGGGACCGTCGAAGGTCTCACCGTCACGGGCCAGCCGCAGCTCGCCAGAGAGAGACTTCACATGGACCTCCCGGGCGTAGCGCTGCTCGTAGGCGCCGCACGCCGCCAGCCGGCCGGTGAGCACCGAGGCCAGGAGGCGGGTGCGGGACCACGGGTGGGTGCCGTCGACGATACGGATGTCGAGTTGGCCGTCGTCGAGGCACGGTCGCCAGCTGGGGGCGAAGCCGGGCGGGTCGTAGCGGCAGTTGCCGATGAACACCATCCACACGCTTCTGCGCTCACCGTCGATCTCCACCTCGACAGGGGTGGCGCTGCGCAATACCGTCCAGAGCGAGACCAAGACCGCCGGCCACTTGCCGATCTTGCGCTCGAGCTTCTCTCGGGCGTCCACCAGGTCCACATAGCTGCCGATGCTGGCGGTGTTGACGAAGCCATGTCCGTCGATGATCGCCCGGTCGACAGCCACGGCCTGTCCCTCGCTCACCGCTCGGGCGGCATCGGCCACCGACCTCACTCCGAGGGCGATGGCGAAGTGGTTGAGCGTCCCCGCCGGCACCACCAGCAAGGGGACGTCGTGCTCGGCGGCGACCTCGGCGGCGGCATTGATCGAGCCGTCGCCGCCGGCCACCCCGATGGCACAGCCGCGCTGGGCGGCCGACGACAGGGCGTCGGGCAGCTGGTCGCCGTCGGTCAGCTCGACAACCTCGGCGTCAGGCAGCGCCTCACGCAGCTCGCCGGCCACCTGGCCGCTGGACCCGGCGGACGGGTTGACCACGATCACCAGCCCGGCGCCGTTCGGCGTGGGCTTCACCGCCCTGCGCTCGAGGACGGCACCGGCGGTGGCCGGCTCGTGGGGAGCCACCGGCCACAGGTGACGAGTGGCGATGCCGGCGCCGACCCCGACGGCGGCCCCGCCCACGACATCCGACGGGTGGTGCACCCCGGCATGGATCCGCGAGTACCCCACGGCGGAGGCGAGGAGGCCGAGGGGCCCGGTCAGGGCGGGGACCTCCTGGGCGGCGCCCGTGGCGAAGGCGAAGGCACTGGCGGCGTGGCCCGACGGAAAGGAGCTCCCCGTTGTCGACGGAAGCCCGGGAAGCCGGCTCACCCATCTGGCGCCCGCCGGCCGGCGGCGACCGGCGACCCACTTCATGGGGCCGTTGGCCAGCGCTGAGGCCAGGCCCATTGCGAAAAGGCCCCGCAGGGCGGCACGCCGGCGGAAGCGGTCACCGGTCCCAGCCAGGACGGCGGCGATCCCCACCCACAACATCGACTTGTCGGCTGCCCGGCTGAGCCACAGCAGGGCGGTGCTGGTGCTCGGCGGTTGAACCGGGGCCCGCCGGTGGAAGGCGGCGTCGAACCGCCGTAGGCCCCTCAATGGGACCCGACCCGGCGGAAGCGGGCCTCGGCGAAGGAGTACAGGCCGTAGGCGGCCAGGCCGGCGGCAACGACCACCAGCAGGGCCGGCCCGTAGGAGCGCCCCGCCAGCCTCTTCAAGGCACCGTCGATGCCCACCGCCTCATTGGGGTCGTGCTGGCGGGCGGCGGCGATCAGGAACACCCCGCACATGGTGAACACGACCATACGGGCCACCATGCCCACGGTGCCGAAGCCGAGGATCCAGCGGCGTTCGGCCCGGCTCATCTCCCCCGACTTGAGGCGCTTTTTGAATTTGAGCGACAGCCCCCGCCATCCGACGTAGAGACCCCCGACGATGACCGCCAGCCCTGCCCCGGCCACCAACCACGGACCCCCGGGCCACTTGAGCACGCGCCCGGTCCAATCCGACTGGGGATTGTCGGAGGCCGACTTGCCTTTTGACGAAACCAGCAGCTTCACGGCGCTGAGGAAGAACGCGGAGTAGAGCACCCCTCGGGCTGCGCAACCCAGCCGCTTCAGCTTGGCCTTGGACGAGCCCCGGTCTTGGCGCGGGCCGACGATGGCCTCCACGAAGCGCCACAGGGCGTACCCACCCAGGCCCACGGCCAGGACCAGGAGCAGGAACCGGCCCAGCGGCTGGCGGACGACGGCCTGCATGGCGCCCTGTTTGTCGGCCCGCTCATTGCCGTGGCCTCTGGCCACCTGGACGGCCAGGCCGGCGACCACCAGGTAGAGGACGCCGCGGGCGGCCAGGCCGGCCCGGGCCAGACCCTCGAGCCAGTCGCTGCGTGACGCTCGCTCCAGCGCGTCCTGCGACCGCTCCTTGACGGGGGTCACCACGAGCCGGCCTTCATGGTCGTGGTGTCCCCGCGGGGGAAGACGCACAAACGGCCGGCTCCGCCGAGCACCTGGCGGAGTGCCTCGGTACGCTCGAGCCTGACCGCGCACTGAGCCCCGAGGAGAGACCATGGCGAACCCGGTGAACCACTTTGAGGTACTCGGCCAGGACGGGCCCGTCCTGCAGGAGTTTTACGGTTCGTTGTTCGACTGGACGATCGATGCCGCCAACCCGATGAACTACGGCATCGTGGCGCCGAGCGAGGGCGGCATCGGTGGCGGCGTCGCCGCCAGCCAGGACGGGTCGCACATGGTGACCTTCTACGTGCAGGTCGACGATCTCCAGGCCGCCTTGGACAAGGCCGAGTCGCTGGGGGGCAAGACGGTGATGCCGCCCATGGCAGTGCCGGGCGGGCCGAGCATCGCCCAGTTCTCCGATCCTGCCGGCAACGTCATCGGCCTCGCCCTGGGCATGTAGCCGGATCGGGCGGGGGCCCTGGGGCTCGGCTCAGCCTTCGCCCAGGGCCGCCGCCCGGCGTTGCATCTCTTCGGGTGACACGTCCTCGACGTGGGTGGCCACGCTCCAGCGGTGGCCGAAGGGGTCTTCGAACTGGCCCGAGCGGTCGCCGTAGAACTGGTCATCGACCGGCCGCAGCACCGAGGCGCCGGCTGCTGTGGCCTTGTCGAACACCTGGTCGACGTCTTCGACGTAGACACTGAGGGTGACCGGCGTGCCCCCGACCGACTTGGGCCCCTGCACGCCCATGTCCGGGTTCTCGTCGGCCAGCATCACCACCGAGTCGCCGATCTGAAGCTCGGCGTGACCCACCCGGCCGTCGGGCATGGGCATGCGTACCCTCTCGGTGGCGCCGAAGACGGCGCCGTAGAACTCGATCGCCTCGCCGGCACCGTCGACGGCCAGGTACGGGATGACCTGGGGGTACCCCTCGGGAATCGCCTTGACGTCTGCCATCTTCAACCTCCTCGTCCGGCCGAGACCGGCCCGGGCCCGTGCCCGGGAAACGAACGTGTGTTCCCAAGACGTTAGCCCACCGGAGCGTCAGCGTCCAGGGCATGAAAATGAAGACTTTGGGTATCAAGTCCGACCGCGGACGGTCGATACCTACAAGGACGCAGTTGACGATCGCAAGGGGGCAGTCGATGGCCGGCACACAGACCACGTCCGCAGCAGTCCGGCACGCCGACGTGGCCCTGGCGGTCGGGCTGTCGGCCGCCTTCGTCGGGCTGGCGGTCACCGTCACGCCCCTGGTGTCGGCGGCCATCGTGGTTCCCGCCAGCATCGCCGTGGGGTCGTGGCGAGCCCACACCCTGCCCCGACGCTGCCCTCACAGCCTGTCGACGCCCGTGTTCTCCCCCACCGCGGCGGTGCTGGCCCCCAGGGCGTCGGCGTTGGCCTCGGACTCGGCGGCGGCCTCGGCCCCGGCCTCGCCCGGGGATGTGACCAGCGCCGCCTGATCCCCGGCCCGGTGGCGACCGCGGGCTACGAGCTGTCGCCCTCCGACCCCGCCGTCGCCGTCCCGCCCACGTCGGCCTCCTCCAGAGGTGCACGCTCGCCGGAAGGGCCTGCCGTCTCGTCGTAGGTCTGGCCGGGTCGGCGGCGGCCGGTGACGACCACGGCCATGGCGGCCACGAAGACCACCACGCTCGTCCAGTCGTTGATGCGAAGGCCCCAGAAGCGGTGGGCGGGATCGATCCGCAGCCACTCGAACCAGAAGCGCCCGAAGGTGTAGGTGGCCACGTAGACGGCGAACAGGCGCCCGGGGCGCAGGCGGTGTCGGCGCTCGACGGCCAACACGACGGCGACCACCAGCAGGCACCACAGTGACTCGTAGAGGAACGTGGGATGGAAGGTGGAATAACCGGCGTAGCCGTCGGGCCGGTTGGCGGCGTCGATACGCAGCCCCCAGGGCAGCGAGGTCGGACGCCCGAACAGCTCCTGGTTGAACCAGTTCCCCCATCGCCCGATGGACTGGGCCAGGGGGATGGCAGGGGCGACCACGTCCAGGAGCACCCCGAGGTTCAGGTGGCGGCGGTGGGCGACCCAGAGCCCGACACCGGCGCCGGCTGCCACCCCACCCCAGATCCCGAGTCCACCCTGCCAGATCTTGAAGGCGCCCAGCGGGTCGTCACGGTAGAGCTGGTTGTCGGTGATCACATGGTAGAGCCGGGCCCCCACCAGTCCGGCAGGCACCGCCCACACCGCCAGGTCGGCGATGGTGCCTTCGGCACCTCCGCGTGCGACCCATCTCCTCCCGGCCAGGGCCACGGCGGCGAACACGCCGGCCAGGATGCACAGGGCGTAGGCCCGAAGCGGGAGGGGACCGAGGTTCACCACGCCGTGCGAGGGGCTGGGGATGGACGAGAACACGGCGAGGGAGGGCATGGGACAAGTCCGGCGGCCCGAACAGAGCCGCTGGTGAACGGTACCCTCGTGACAGGTGAGATCGGGATTCGGGCACGGCTGGCACGGAGCGCTGTGGCGCGACCCAGACCTGCTGACCGGCGCGAGCGTCGACCGGTCGATCATGCGCCGGGTCTGGAGCTTCGCCCGCCCCTACCGGGCCATGATCCTCGGCCTGATTGCCACCATCGTCATCGACTCGGTCGTCGGCATCCTCCCGCCCCTGGTGTTCCGCTCCATCATCGACCACCACGCCGTTCCCCGGCGGTTGGCCGGCCTCAACGGGCTGGCCCTGCTGGCCCTGGCACTGGCCCTGCTCGACGCCGCCCTGGTGGTGGCCCAGCGTTGGTGGTCGGCCCGCATCGGCGAGGGGCTCATCTTCGACCTGCGGTCCACCCTCTACGACCACGTGCAGCGCATGCCGCTGGCGTTCTTCACCCGCACCCAGACCGGCGCCCTTATCAGCCGCATGAACAACGACGTCCTGGGGGCCCAGCAGGCGTTCACCGGCACCCTGGGCAGCGTGGTGCAGAACGCCGTCGTGGTCATCGTGACCCTGTCGGTCATGATCACCCTCGAGTGGCGGCTGACGCTGCTCGCCCTGGTGGTGGTGCCGGCGTTCATCATCCCCGCCAAGCGGGTGGGCCGGCGCATGCAGCAGCTCACCAAACGCTCCTTCGAGCTGTCGGCGGAGATGAACGCCAACATGGCCGAGCGCTTCAACGTATCGGGGGCGCTGTTGGTGAAGTTGTTCGGGCACCCGAGGCGCGAGTCGGCGGACTTCGCCGACAAGGCGGCCAAGGTGCGCGACATCGGCGTCAAGACGGCGTTCTACGGTCGCATCTTCTTCGCCGCCCTCGGGCTGCTGGGCGCCACCGGGACGGTGGCCATCTACTGGCTGGGGGGCCGCATGGTGGCCCAGGGCGCCCTCTCCATCGGCACCCTGACGGCCCTGGCCGTGTACGTGGCCCGGCTCTACTCGCCCCTGACCCTGCTGACCAATGCCCAGGTCGAGGTGATGACCGCCCTGGTGTCGTTCGAGCGGGTGTTCGAGGTGCTCGACGCGGTCAGCATCGTCGACGACGCCCCCGGGGCCTACGACCTGGTCGATCCCCAGGGCCGCATCGAGGTCGAAGACGTGTGGTTCCGCTACCCGGCGGCGTCGACGGTGTCCATCGCCTCCCTCGAGGCCGACGCCAGTGCGCCCCTGTCCGACGATCCTTCCGGCCTCATCCTCCGCGGCGTCTCCTTCACCGCCGAGGCGGGCCAGATGGTGGCCCTCGTCGGCCACACCGGGGCGGGCAAGACCACCCTGTGCCATCTCGTCCCCCGCCTCTACGACGTGACCTCGGGCGCCGTTCGGGTCGACGGCCACGACGTGCGCGACCTCACGGCCGAGAGCCTCCACAGCGCCATCGGGATGGTCACCCAGGACCCTCACCTGTTCCACGACACCATCGCCGTGAACCTCCGCTACGCCCGGCCCACGGCCACCGACGCCGAGCTGGTCGAGGCCTGCCGGGCCGCCCGCATCCATGACCTCATCGCCGGGCTCCCCGACGGCTATGACACCGTGGTGGGCGAGCGCGGCCACCGCCTGTCGGGTGGGGAGAAGCAACGCCTGGCCCTGGCCAGGGTCCTGCTGAAGAGCCCGGCCATCGTGATCCTCGACGAGGCCACCGCCCACCTCGACTCCGAGACCGAACTGCTCGTGCAGCAGGCGCTGGCCGAGGCGCTGTCGGGACGCACGTCGTTGGTCATCGCCCACCGCCTGTCGACCGTGCAGGCCGCCGACCAGATCCTCGTGCTCGACGAGGGCCGCATCGTGGAGCAGGGCACCCACGAGACGCTTCTCGCCGCCCACGGCATGTACCGAGAGCTGTACCTCACCCAGTACGCCCGGCCCTCGGCCGCCGCCGCGCCCGCCGCCGCCCCCGCTGCCCCCGGCGCCGCACCCGCCCGTCCCGAATGAACGGCTTCCGCCGCAGGGCCGTGTCGCCGGCCATCGGAGTGGTGGTGGTGCTGGCCGGCCTCCTGGCCACCGCCTGCGCCCAGGGCCCGACGACCTACAGTGTCGACGAGCCCTCGTTCCACAGCGCCGGCGCCGGCGCCCGCGACGAGATCCAGTCGGTGCTCGACTCCCAGGCCCAGGCGATCGTCAACGGCGACTGGAGCTCACTGCTGGAGAAGTTCATCCCCACCGAGCGCTCCCGGTGCACGCCGGACAGCTTCGCCGAAGTGGCCGAAGAGAGCTTCGGAGCGCTGCGGGTACGGGCCCAGGGGTCGCCGCTGGTGGCCGAGATATCCGGTTTCCACGTGGACGGGTTCCGCGCCTCAGTCGACTACCAGTTCGCGCTGCCCAACTTCAACCTGGCCGGCACCGCCCAGACCTCGCACTACCTCAAGCTCGGCGAGAAGTGGTTCATCGACGAGAAGGCCTGTTGAGAGGTCAGCTCCTCCCGGGACCGGTGGGCTCGTCGAGGGCCCCGTCGTCGTTCGCCCCGTCATCCTCGACTCCGGCGACGTTCTCGCCGGCGCCGGAGCGGTCCTCGTCCATGAGCTCGGTCTCCAGGGGCTCGCGCTCCAGCACCTGGTCGTCTTTCACCTGGTGGAGCTCGTGGATCTCCTGGGCGACTTCGTGACTCGGTTCGTTGCTCACGCGGGCCTCGCTTTCGGTGTCACACCGATTATCCCCCGGACGTAGGCGTCCAACGGAGCACCGC
>DATAQC010000100.1:0-11356 GCA_036264885.1 Acidimicrobiales bacterium
CGTCCCCGACGACCAGGTCAAGGGCATCGACGTCCTGCGGGCCATCCGCAGCTTCGACCCCTGCATGCCCTGCACCACCCACATGGACACGGGCAAGGGCGTCATCGTGCGGGAGGTCAACTCCTGCGGCTGCACGCTGGAGTAACCGTCGCAACACCAGAGATATGAAACGACCCCCTCAACGGCGAGGGGGTCGGTTCGCGTCCGGCCCCCCTCTAGGGGCCCGGGGCCGGTTTGAGGCTGTAGCCCGCAC
This sequence comes from Acidimicrobiales bacterium, assembly GCA_036264885.1. Lineage (GTDB taxonomy): Bacteria > Actinomycetota > Acidimicrobiia > Acidimicrobiales > AC-14 > DATAQC01. The sequence goes on from DATAQC010000100.1 coordinate 254, forward strand.
CCCGGACGGTGTGGATCATCCGTGGGCCGAGGGCCTCGAGCTTGCGACGCAGTGAGCTCATGTGCACTTCGACGAGGTGGTCGTCGGCGTCATATCCCCAGACCTGGCCGAGCAACTGGCCCTTGGGGACGACCCGGGTCCGATTGCGTATGAGCACGCCGAGCATCTTGAACTCCGTGGCCGTGAGGGCGATGGGCGCACCGGCTCTGGTCACCGATCGCGCTCCTTCGTCGACGACGAGGTCGCCGCACTCCCACCTCTGGGCCACGGTCTGGCCGCTGCGCCGCAGCACGGCCCGCACCCGCCACGACAACTCCTCGGGGTCGAACGGCTTCAGGATGTAGTCGTCGGCGCCCATCCTGAACCCGGCGTGGATGTCCTCAGCCGAGTCCGCCCCGGTGACGAAGATGATGGGGAGGTCTCCGGTCTGGCGCAGGCGACGGGCGACGTCGGCACCGGCGATGCGCGGCAGGCCGCCATCGAGGAGGGCGAGATGGGGCTGGAAGCTCTGAGCGGCGGTCAAGGCGGCGGACCCGTCGGCCACCGCGCAGACCTTGTAGCCGTCGTCCTCCAGGATCGTCACCAGGAGTGCGAGGGTCGAGGGGTCGTCCTCGGCGACCAGAACCCGTACCTCAGCCATCGGCCGTTCCCCCAGGAACATTGAGTAGGTCTTGATCTTACCCTGAGGTGACCTTGAGGTTCACGACGTTAACTACTGACGAAGGCAAAAAGACCACCTAGGAAAATGGGGACACCATGAAGATCAGCTCGAAGCTCGCCGGCATCGCCGCCACCGCCGCACTCACCGTCGGCGGCATCGCCGGCCTGGCCAGCCCGGCCTCCGCGGCCACGACGGGAAACACCATCACCACGTTCGCCATCACCGGCGGCGCTCTGGCCATCACGGTGCCGGCGTCGACGGTGGCCCTGGCCACCGGTACGGTCAACACCGGGGCGGCGAGCGCGTCGGGCCAGCTGGGAACCGTCACCGTCGATGACACCCGTGGAGCCCTGCTGAACGGCTGGACCACGACGGTGTCGTCAACCACCTTCGTCACCGGGACGGCTTCACCGAACGAGACGGTGGCAGTGGCCAACGTCAAGTACGCCTCGGGAGCCTCCACCGTCCACACCGGGCTGGGTGTCTTTGTCCCGACGCTGACCGCGACCGCTCTCGGGGCTGACGCCAGCTACACGGGTGCGGCCGGCAACAGCTCCACCAGCTGGGACCCCACCCTGACCTTCACACTGCTCAGCTCCCAAGTTGCCGGCACCTACACCGGTACGGTTACCCACTCGGTGGCCTAACGTTCACGCTGCTCTCGCCGGCCCGCGTCGCCGGACCTCCTCGGAGGTCCGGCATCCCGGCGTTCAGAGCCACACAGGGAATCGGAGCCGTCGCATGAAGGTCATCGGGCGCTTGGGGGCAGCGGTGGGGATCGCCGCGGCTGTTGTCCTCGCCACCCCATCGCTGGCCTCTGCCCTGGCCGTCACCGTCCCCTCGTCGGCCGACCTGGGGACGGTGCCGTCTGGCACGAGCACCCTGTCGGCCAAGCTCGGCGCGATCACCGTGACGGCCAGCGGGCTGGTTGCCCCCTCGTTCACGGCCAGCGTGTCGGGCACCACGTTCACCACCGGTGCCGGAGGCGTCAATCAGACGATCGCCAAGGCTTCGATCCTCTACTGGTCCGGCCCGGCGACCTCAGTCTCCGGCCTCCTGGGCAGTGGCACGCCCGGCCAGGCCACCTCGGCCCAGGCCCAGGCCCTCACCACCTCGAGGACGGCGTTCTCGGGAACGGGCCTCCTGCTCTCGATCTCCGCGACCTGGAATCCCACCATCGTCATCAATTTCCCCTCCTCCATCGTCACAGGGACCTACACCGCCACCATCACCCACTCCGTGGCATAAAGAAGCAGAACTAGAAAGGTCTCATGCGCCTCCGCCTCCTGGCCGCCCTCACCGCCCTCGTCTTTCTCGCCATGACGCCTGGCACGATGACATCACCGCCGCCCGCGCTTGCTCAGGCGGCACCGCCCACCGTCGGGATCCGTATCGTCGACGCTCCCACCAGCCGCTCCGACGACCCGCGTGCCCGCCAGTACATCATCGACCACGTGGCGCCGGGAACCACCATCAGCCGCCGGGTGGAGGTCACCAATGACACGCCGGACACCCAGGAGGTGCAGCTGTATCCCGCCGCCGGCAGCATCGCCGACGGCAACTTCCAGTTCGCCGAGGGGCGCACGGCCAACGATCTGACGACCTGGACCACCGTCGACCCGCCGACGGTGAGCCCCCCGGGCGGCGGCACCAGCCTCGCCACCGTCACCATCGCCGTGCCATCCAATGCCAGCCCGGGCGAGCGCTACGGGGTGGTGTGGGCAGAGTTGCCGGCCGCCGTGCCCGCCGGCGGCGGGGTCGGGGCCGTCAACCGCGTCGGGGTGCGCATCTACCTGTCGGTGGGCGCGGGGGGAGAACCGGCCAGTGACTTCGCCATCACCAGCTTCGAGGCCCGCAGGGACGACCAGTCCAACCCCGTCGTCGCCGCCACCGTCCACAACACCGGCGGCCGAGCGGTGGACCTGAGCGGCGAGCTGAGGCTCACCAACGGCCCGGGAGGGCTTTCCGCCGGCCCCTTCCAGGCCAGGCTGGGCACGACGCTGGGTATCGGCCAGACCGAGCCCGTGCTGGTCGTCCTCGACCAGGCGGTCCCGCCGGGCCCATGGGACGCCCGCATCGTCCTGCGCTCGGGAACCACCGAGCGCGAGGCAACGGCGAAGATCACCTTCCCGGCGGCGGCCGCCAGCGCGTCCCCCGCGGTGGCGACAGCCAAGGGAGGCAGCAGCGACTTGGTGCCCGTTCTCGTCGGGCTCGGAGCTCTTCTGATCCTGGGCGCCCTGGCGTTCCTCTTCCTCCGGCGCAAGCGACGCCAGGTCCCCGACGACGTCGTCTCGGCCTCGTAGTGGCGAACGCCGTCCAGATGTTCAGTGCTTCGACAGCTCTTCGCTGGGGCGCTCACGCTTGCGACCCAGGCGGCCGATGAACCGCAGCACGCGTATGGCCATCCCTCCGCCCGATGGCGTCGGGGGTCCGCCGGCGTCGTGCGGCGACGGGGCTGGCTGGGACGGTTTATCGCTGCCGTGCTCGGCTCGTGACAACCGGTGGCGGATGCGCTCCTTGTCGACCTCCAGGTCGTCGCCCTTCGTCAGGTCGTGACAGAGCTTGCGGGTGATGATCACGGCCAGCACCGGCAACACCACCAGCAGCACCTGGAACACCAGGGTCACGGTGGGGATGTCGGTGGAGAACTTTTGGGCCCCGATGTCCTGGGAGCCGGCGGCGAAGAGCACGAAATAGAAGACCAGGGCGCCCACGCCGATCGCCGTGCGAGTCGGGTGCTCACGTGGACGATCGAGCAACTGGTGCTCGGCGGTGTCGCCGGTGACCCGACGCTCGATGAACGGCCACAGGTACAGCAACCCGAAGGTGATGCCGGGTAGCACCACGGCCGGCAGGAAGACCTCCGAGATGGTGTAGCCGAACACGTGGAAGCGCCAGTTGGGCGCCAACCGTAGGGCGCCCTCCAGCCAGCCCATGTACCAGTCGGGCTGCGACGCGGTGCTCACCGCCGACGGTTGGAAGGGGCCGTACAGCCAGATGGGGTTGACCTGGGCCAGGCCGCCGAGCAAGGCGATGACGGCGAACACCCCGGCCAGGAGCCCCACCGAACGGGCGGTGTAGGTCGGCCACAACCGGGACCCCACGATGTTGGTCTCGGTTCGCCCCGGACCGGGGTACTGGGTGTGCTTCTGTCGCCACAGGATGGCCAGGTGGGCGCCGAGGAGCCCGGCGATCAGGGCGGGGATGATGAGCACGTGGAGCACGAACAGCCGGGAGAGGATGTCCGGCGAGGGGAACTCACCGCCGAACAACAAGAAGGCTGCCCAGGTTCCGACCACCGGCACGGCCAGGGCGATCGAGTACCCGATGCGCAGACCGGTGCCCGACAGCAGGTCGTCGGGCAGCGAGTAGCCGCTGAAGCCGTTGAACATCACCAGCACCAGCAGCGTCATGCCGATGACCCAGTTGACCTCACGCGGCCGGCGGAAGGCGCCGGTGAAGAAGACCCGACAGAGGTGCACGACGATGGCGCCGGTGAAGATGAGGGCGGCCCAGTGGTGCATCTGGCGGAACACCAGCCCGGCCCGCACGTCGAAGCTGATCCGCACCGTCGAGTTGAACGCCTCCGACATGTGCAGTCCCTTGAGGGGCACGTAACTGCCGTTGTAGACGACCTCTTTTGCGCTGGGGCTGAAGAAGAACGACAGGTAGGTGCCGGTCAGGATCAGGACCAGGAAGCAGTACAGGGCGATCTCGCCCAGCATGAACGACCAGTTGTCCGGGAAGATCTTGTCCAGGGCACTGCGGGTGAAGTGGGCCACGCCCAGGCGGTCGTCGAACCACTTGAAGGTTCGCTCGATCATCGGACCACCTCCAGCGGGCGAGCGGGCGTGTCGGTCTCGAGGCCCCGCAACCACACACCGAACAGGCACGCCGCGGCCAGCACGTAGGCCACGCCGGCGAAGGCCCACATCACCACACCCGCCAGCTGCTGATCGCCCAGCGAGGGGTACTCGGCGTACCACGGCCGGGAGGCCAGGGTGAGGGCGGCGCCCAGGGCACTGCCAGGGAGGGCGGCGATGAACACCAGGCCCACCGCCGAGCCGTGACGGCGGGCCGGCCCCACGGCCACGGCCCACGAGAAGACCATGGCGGTGAGCAGGAAACTGGTGTGCTCGGCAACGTGAATGGCCTCGTGGTGCAGGGCGGCCCGGTACACGACGGGCAGGTGCCAGGCGGCCATCACCAGGCTCTCGACGACGAGGGCTCCCCCGGCCCACGCCACCCAGTGGGCACTGTGGCTGCGCAACAGGCGGCGCCACGCCGCCGACGCCGGGGGCCGCCAGCGCCGGGGAAGGGCCCACACCAGCGTGGGCAACGGCGCTCCCAGGGCCAGCAGGGGCGCAGCCACCACCAACAACAGCACGTGCTGGATCATGTGGGCGGTGAGGCTGTGGTCGGCCCGACCGCTCAACGGCGGCAGCAGGGCCACGCCGAGGGCGACGATGCCGGCGGCGAAGACCCTGGCCTGGGAGACGCGCACCAGGCGGCCCCGCCCGGCCGCGGCCCAGGCGCGCGACAGACCCAGGGCGTACCCGCCGGCCAGCGCGGCCAGCGCCACCAGAGTTGTGAGCTCAGCCACAGCGCCTCGAGTTGAGGACGATGATGTAGATCTCCTCGAGGGCGATGAGGGCGAAGTTGATGACGCCGATCAACAGGCCCATGCGGGCGATGAACTGCGCACGCCCACCCTCGTCGTCGGAGGACTCGTCGCCCGGGGACGAGCGCATCATGCGCACGCACAAGGCGATGGCCAGAGCGGTCATGGCCAGCGTGACGACGGTGGCCAGGTGCATGACCCACACGTAGCCGTGGGCGTTGCACGTGTAGCGGACGATGCTGACGAACAACAGGAGGTGGATGGTCCAGGCGGCGATGCCGCCCAGCAGGGCGTACCAGACCAGCACGGCCTCCCGGACGGCCGAGGCGATGCTGTGGGCCCGACGGGCCTCCTCCCCGTCCACCGCCGGCGGCTCGTCGCTCTTGAGGGGGGTGTCGGTCATCGGATGTGGGGTGACAGGAAGAGGATGGGGAACACGGCCAGCCATACGACGTCGACGAAGTGCCAGTAGAGGAAGAACACCTCGGCGCTGGCGTAGCGACCCCGGTCGTAGCGGCCCATCCAGGCCTTGATCTGGACGACCACGTTGATCCCCAGGCCGAGGAAGACGTGGAGGGCGTGTAGGCCCACGATCGTGTAGTAGATCGAGCCGTAGGCATTGGTGCGCCAACCGAAGTGCAACTCGTTGAAGTCGTACAGGGTGAAGAAGAAGAACGACAGGCCCATCACGAAGCTGATGGCCAGTCCTGCCTTCAGGCGCCCGACGTGACCGTTGCGGATGCTGGCCTCGGCCCAGAAGATGGGGAGGCTGCTCCCCCACAACACGAAGCTGAAGGGCACGGCGAACTTCAGGGTGGGCAGCTCGATGTCTCCGAGGGGCCACTGCTTGGACGCCGCCCGGAGGAACAGGTAGGAGGCCAGGAGGATGGCGAAGATCATGGCCTCGGTCATGATGACCACCGCCATGCCCCACCACGCCGTCGGGTAGCTGCGCCGCGTGGCCGGGCGGGTGACTCCCGGCGTGACCGTGGCCGTGGGAGCGGTCACTCGGTCACCTCTCCGGGCCCGGCCGTCGTCGTGGTGACCTCGCCGGCGGCGCTGCCCACGGGGGCCTCGGGCTCGATCTCGGGCGGCGGGAGGTCTTCCTCGGTGCGCCACGCCCACCACAACGTGGCCATCATGGCCAGGGCCACCCCGGCCACCCCGACGACGATCGCCTGTATCAGCAGGCCGACGAAAAGCACGGCGATGCCCAGGGCCAGCACGAACGGCAGATAGGTCTCGTGGGGGATCTCGAGATTGCCCTCGGGCCGGGTGTCGATGCCGCTCGTCACCGGCGTCTCCCGGTCGACGGCGCCCTGGATGCCCAGCCCGCTGGTATCGGGCTCGTCGCCCGACTCGGCGAAGGGCAGCGGCCGCTGGTCCCACAGGGGGTGGCGGCTGGCCACCAGGGGGATGGCGGCGAAGTTGTAGTGCGGAGGTGGAGAGGTCGTGGACCACTCGAGGCTGTCGGCGTCCCACGGGTCGTCGCCCACGACCTCACCCTTGCGCCTGCTCCAGACCCAGTTGAACAGCGTGATGGCGGTACCCAGGCCGAAGATGGCCGAGCCGATGCTGACCATGGCGTTGAGCCCACCCCAGCCCAGGCCGTTGTCGTAGGTGTAGATGCGCCGGGGCATGCCGAGGAAGCCGAGGATGTGCATGGGGAAGAACGTGATGTTGAAGCCCACGAACATCACCCAGAAGCTCAGCTTGCCCAACTTCTCGCTGAGCATCCGCCCCGTCATCTTGGGCATCCAGTAATAGATGGCGCCGAAGATGGGGAACACCACCGCTCCGTTGAGGACGTAGTGGAAGTGGGCCACCACGAAGTAGCTGTCGGTGACCTGCCAGTCGAAGGGCAGCACGGCGACCATCACGCCGGTGATCCCGCCCAGGAGGAAGATGAGCAGGAAGCCGATGGCGAACAGCATGGGCGTGGTGAGCCTGACCCTGCCCTTCCACATGGTGGCTATCCACGCGAAGAACTGCACGCCGCTGGGCAGGGTGATGATCAGGCTGACCCCCGAGAAGAAGGCCATGGCCACCGCCGGCATGCCGGTGGCGAACATGTGGTGGACCCACACCCCGAAGCTGATGAACCCGACGGTCACCAGTGAGCCCGCCACCCACAGGTACCCGGCCAGGGGGCGGCCCGAGAAGGTGGGCACGATCTGGGAGATCATGCCGGTGGCAGGGACGAACAGGATGTACACCTCGGGATGTCCCCAGAACCAGAACAGGTGCTGGTAGAGCAGCACGCTGCCGCCCAGGGCGGGCACGAAGAAGGCGGTGCCGAACAGGCGGTCGAGCTCGTTGAGACCGGTGGCCAGGGTCACGGCGGGGACGGCGAAGATGGCCATGAACGAGAAGACGAGCATCGACCACACGAAGATGGGCATGCGGTTGAGCGACATGCCCGGGGCCCGCAGCTTGAAGATGGTGACGATGAAGTTGATCGAGCCCACCGTGGTGGACAGACCGGTGAACACGATGCCCAGACCCCAGAAGTCGATGTTGAGCCCTGGAGAGAAGGTCTTGCTGACGAGGGGCACGTAACCGAACCATCCCCCGTCGGGCATGCCGAAGAGGAAGCTGCTGTACATGAAGATGCCGCCCAGGAGGAACACCCAGTAGCTGAAGGCGTTCAGCCGGGGGAACGCCATGTCGCGCGTTCCGATCTGCAGCGGGATCAGGTAGTTGCCGAACCCGGCGAGCACCGGTGTGTTGAAGAGGAAGATCATGGTCACGCCGTGCATGGTGAACAGCTCGTTGTAGAGCTCGGGTCCCAGCACCTTGGCGTTGGGCGTGGCCAATTGGGCCCGCATCCCGAGTGCCATCAGACCGGCCACGAAGAAGAAGAAGAAGCAGGTGTAGATGTAGCGCATGCCGATGCGCTTGTGATCGACGGTCGAAAAGAACCCGGGCAGGCCGGGCGCGTCCTCCCAGAGCTCGCCGACTTCACTCTCGCCGACGGGGGGAGCTTCCACGATGGCCATTACTTGAGACCCTCCAGGTAGGCGACGACGGCGGCACGGTCGGCGTCGGACAGTGCCGTGGGCGGCATGAGGTTCCCGGGCTTGATGCTCTCGGGGTCGGCGATCCAGCGGGACAGGTTGGCCGGGGTGTTGGCCACGGTGAGCGACGCGATCGACCTCCGGCTGCCGAAGTCACTCAGATCGGGCCCGACGGTACCGGTGGCCTGGGTCCCCTTGACCGTGTGGCAGCCGGCACACGCCTCACGGGTGAACACCAACTGACCCTGGTCCATCTCGTCGGAGGTGGGGGTCAGGCCGGCGCTACCGCGCCGGCGGGTCATCCACCGGTCGAACTCGACTGGCGTGTCGGCGATCACCGTGAAGCTCATGTGGGCGTGCTCGATGCCGCAGTACTCGGCGCACTCGCCGCGATACGTGCCGGGATCGGTGGCCTTCAGGCGGAGGTGGTTGACCTGGCCGGGGATGGCGTCGACCTTGCCCGCCAGCTGCGGCACCCAAAAGCTGTGAATCACGTTGTCCGACGTGATCTCGATGTCGACGGGCCGGTCGACGGGGATGTGGATCTCGTCGGCCGTGGTCACGTTGTCGGCCGGGTAGTGGATGTCCCACCACCAACGCTTGCCGGTGACCTGGACGCGCAACTCGTCCTGTTGTGGCTTGCGGAGCACCTCGGTTGTGTTCACCGTGACCACCGCCAGCACACCCAGGATGAGGACGGGGACGATGATGCCGCCGAACCAGATGAACGTGTCGTCCTTGGGACCGGTGCCGCCGGCCGCCGACGCGGCATCGTCGCCCCCCTTCTTCTTGCGCCCCCGGACGACGGCGACGACGATGAAGGCGGCCACCACCACGTAGACCACGGTGGCCATGGCGAACATCAGCCACCACACCCCGGCGATGCGGTTTGCCTCCCCCGCCCGGCCATTGAGCATCGAGGGGGAGTGCCCGCTGCTGCACCCGGCCGCGACCAGGACCACTGTCACGGCGCTGAGAGCCTGGAGCCGCCTTCTCACGAGTGACGCCAGAACGACGGTCCGACGGGCTCGGAGAAATCGCCCTGGGCGACGAGGAAGCCGTCACTGGTGATCCTGAGCGGCAGTTGGGGCAGTGGTGCGGCGGCGGGCCCGTCCTGGGGCCGAGCGTGGTGAAGCACGTCGAAGGTCGACTGGTGGCAGGGGCAGAGGAGCTGGTGGGTGGCGGCCTGGTACAGCCCCACCGGGCAGCCGGCGTGAGTGCAGATCTTGGAGTAGGCGACGAAGCCGCCCGGTGACCAGTCCTCGCGGCCCGGCGCCGGCTTCACCAGTTCGGGGCTCACCCGCACGAGCACGGTCTGACCGTCGGCCGAGCCCGGAAAGCCCTCGGGGAACACCGTCACCAGGCCCTCGACGGGGACATCGGTCGTACGCACCGGCCGTCCGTCCTCGGTGACCAGACGCATGCCCGCCCGCCACGGCGTCTCGACCAGGCTGCGGCCCGGACGAGGTCCGAGGGAGCGGATCGGGAAGAGGGCGGCCAGCCCGAGGCCGCCGACCGCCAGCCCGAGAGACCGGACCACCAGCTTGCGGCGGGTTATCAGGCCACCTTGTTCGAAGTCGTCGCCGACTTCTTCGACGTCGGCCTCGGGGCTGGCCATCTCGTGGCGCTCGTCGACGAACGGCCCCTGGGGCAGCAGGCGGTTGCCCCAGACCACGAACCCGCAGGCGACCCCGCCCAGGGCCAGCCCCAGGAACAGCCCCTCGAGCTGGGGTTGGCCTCCACTCCAGTACACGAGGGTGAGGGCGACGGCGCTGGCCGACGAGAGCAGAAACAGCGCCGCCACCCGGCGCTCGGCCCGGCGCTCGGCACGGGCGTCCGGCTCTTCGGGCACGGAGCCGGGGTCGTCGGGCGTCATCCTCGTTCTCCGATCCACCGGGTGAACACCAACAGGACGGCCAGGGCGATGAGGGCGATGGCGCCCTCGGCGAAGGGACCCAAGTGCCAGAAGGGCTGGCCCCCCCGATCATCGGGGTGGTCGAGGTAACGGACGTAGGCGACGACCGACGACATCTGCTTGTCGGTGAGAGCCGCGGTACCGAACACCGGCATCTGCCCCGGCCCCACGCGGATGGCCTCGGCGATCTGGGTGGGGGTGGCACTGTGAAGGGCGGGCGCCTCGATGCGCAGCAGGGCGCCGCCGTCACCGGCCCAGGCGTGACAGGCGGCGCACTGCTGGCGGAACAGGGCGCCGCCCTCGGCGAGGTCACCCTTACCGACCCGGGGGATATCGGGGCCACCCCCGCCGATGATGCCGGCGACGTAGTCGACGAGGGGGGCGATCGTCTCCGGGGGGTACGCCGGGTCGTGGCGACGGGCGACGATGTCGTCGTTGAGGGACTGGCTGTTGGGAAGAGGCTGCAGCGGTCTCCCCGGTTGGTCGTCCGAGCGACCTACGGCCACCAAGGGCATCCGGCCGGTCGACAGCTGGTAGTCGACCGAGGCCCGACCCACTCCGATCAGGCTGGGGCCCCGCGCCGTCCCCCGCCCGTTGGCGCCGTGGCACACCGCGCAGTCGGACAGGAAGATCTGGCCCACATTGCGCGAGTCGGTCGCCGCCGCCGGGCGGGCGCTGGCGCCGGCGCTCGAGAACAGGGCCAGTCCGATGGCGCTCGCCACCACCACCACAGGCGCCGCCAGCAACCAGTTGCCACCGCCCACCCGCGCCAGCCGGCGGCGGAAACGGGGGCCGGACTGATCCACTCCGGTCGTGATCGGCCTCGCCAGGCCTCTGCGTCCGACAGCAGTCCCAAAAGCCGTGGGCGCAGGGTAGTCGCCGGGAATGA
>DATAQC010000109.1:0-7804 GCA_036264885.1 Acidimicrobiales bacterium
TGGCCATCGACCGCCACGAGCTGGTCCTCCACTACCAGCCCATCGTCGACCTGGCCGCCGGCGACCTCGTCGGTGTCGAGGTGCTCGTGCGCTGGGCCAGGCCCGGCTCCCCGCTCGTCTACCCCGGCGAGTTCGTGGGCGTGGCCGAGGAGAGCGGGCTGGTCGTCCCCATGGGCGCCTGGATCCTCGGCGAGGCGTGCCGCCAGGAACGGCTCTGGAGCCAGCGGTTCCCCCGCGTCGCACCGCTCGGGGTCGCCGTCAACGTCTCGCCCGTCCAGGTCGACGAGATCGGGTTCGTCGACATGGTCGAGGCCTCCCTGGCCAGGTCGGGAACGCCGCCCCAGAACGTCACCCTGGAGATCACCGAGAGCCTGTTCATGCGTGATTTCGACTTCAAGGTCGAGAAGTTGCGCAAACTGCGGGAGCTGGGGGTGAAGGTGGCCATCGACGACTTCGGCACCGGGTGGTCGTCGTTCAGCCGTCTCAAGGACATGCCCATCGACATCCTCAAGATCGACAAGGCCTTCGTCGACGACGTGACCCGGGGCGTCGAGGACTCGGCCGTGGCCCAGGCCATCGTGAAGCTGGCCCAGACCCTGGGCCTGCGGACGATCGCCGAGGGCATCGAGTACCCGGCACAGTCCGAACGCCTGGCCGAGATGAAGTGCGACATGGGCCAGGGCTACTTCTTCTCCCGGCCCGTCGCCGCCGACGCCATCGACGGCCTCCTACGCCGCCGGGGCCCCGGCCGAGGCGCGGCGTCGCCCCTGGCGTCGTAGGCCGGTCTGCTGGCGCCGGTGCCCGGTGGGTGACACGGGGGGCCGGCCCGGTTATGATCCACGCGCTAGAGGCAGTACTGTGCTCGAGAGACATCCCGTCCCCAGCCGGTGGCGCGGGAAACAGCTGTGTGAGAAGGGTGTCCGCATGTACGGAAACGGACCGCCGATCGTCGGCGGGGGAGTCCTCGGAGTGGGCCTGGCCCGTACCGGCTTCCCGCTGCTCGGCTTCGCCCTTCTGGCTCTGGCGATGATTCTCGGCGGGCTCCTGCTGCTCAGGGCGGGGATGCGCCGAGGGTTGTGATCCGCCGCCGGCGATGGCCGGCACGGAGTCGGGAGGTCTCTCCGGCGCCGGACCGGCAATCACTCGTCCGCTGGGTCGCAGCGGCGATGGCGCTCGGCGCCGTACTGCTGGTGGTGGGCCAGTCGTTCATCCGCCCCCTGGAGGCCCGGTTGTCGGCCCTCACCATCAGCGTCTCCCAGGTGGCGCCGGCGCGGGCGCTGGGCACGGCGGTGGTCTTCCCCCTTCAGACCCGCGTCGTTGGGTTCGACATCACCGCCGGGTGCACCGCCGCCCTGCTCGTCAGCCCGTTCTTCTTGTTGGCCGCCGGCCTGGTCCTCACCCGCCGGACCTCCGTCGGGAGGGGCATCGCCACCCTGGCGGTCGTGGCCGTGGCCCTGTTCCTCGTGAACCAGGTCCGGCTGCTGGTCGTCGCCTTGTCCATGCGCCTGTGGGGTTTCAACCGCGGCTATGACGTGAGCCACATCTTTCTCGGCACCGTGGTCAGCACCCTGGGGGTGCTCGCCGGGGTGCTGTTCTACGTGCGCACCGTGGTCCGCCAGCGGGCCCCCGAGGCCGCCAATGGGTAGTTTCCACGACCTCCTCATGGCCGGGGCCAACGACGGCGCCTTCCTGTTGTGCGTGTTCTTCATCGGCTACGTGGTGCTCATCGTCGTCCCCTTCCTGCGACGCAAGCCCGCTCCCTCCGGTGACGGCCGGGCCTTCCTGTGGCACTTCATCGTGCCCTGCCTGGACGAGGAGGCGGTGATCGCCACCACCGTCCAGCGCCTGGTCCGGGACTTCCCCGGATGCCACGTCTGGTGCGTCGACGACGGGTCCACCGATGGCACCGCCGCGGTGCTGGCCCAGTTGCGCGCCGGTTGCGACAAGGTGCACGTCGTCACCCGGAGGGCGCCCGACGCCAGGCAGGGCAAGGGCCAGGCGCTCAACGCCGGATGGCGCGAGCTACGGCGCTGGCGCCCCCTCGAGATCGACCCCTCGGAGATGATCGTGGGCGTGGTCGACGCCGACGGGCACCTCGACCCGAACTGCCTCGACGTCATCTCCGGCCCGGCGTTCTTCGGCGACCCCCGGGTGGGGGCCGTGCAGATCCAGGTGCGGGTCCTCGACATCGCCGCCGGGGCTCCCACCAACCGGCTGGCCCGGCTGCTGGTGCGGCTCCAGGACGTGGAGTTCGCCGGGGTCATCGCCGCCATGCAGAGCCTGCGCCGCCACCTGGGCAGCGTCGGCATGGGAGGCAACGGCCAGTTCACGCGCCTGTCGGTGCTCGAGACCATCACCGTCGAGCACGGGACGCCCTGGCACGGAGCCCTCCTCGAGGATTTCGAACTGGGCCTGCACGTGTTGCTGGTCGGCAGCCGCACCGAGTACTGCCACGACACCTGGGTGGCCCAGGAGGGGCTTCCCACCCTTCCCGGCCTGATCCGCCAGCGCAGCCGCTGGGCCCAGGGCTCCATGCAGTGCTCGCGCTACTTCCGCCAGATCCTGCGCTCGCCCCACATCAACAACGCCGGGGCCCTGGAGATCGGGTACTTCCTTCTCCTTCCCTGGTTGCAGCTCGTCGGTGGGCTGGTGTACGCCTTCTCCGCCGCCGTCCTGGTCTGGTACGCGGCCACCACCAGCGGTGGACCGGGCACCTGGGTCTCCACCGAAGGGTGGGGACTGCTGCCGTTGTTCCTGCTGTTCGGCCTGGCGCCCCTGGTGGTCTGGGGCCCGGTGTACCGGGCCACCGCGGAGCGGGACATGAGCCTGGGCCGGTCGGTCGCCTTGGGCTTCGCCAACTGGCCCTACAGCTATGTCCACCACGTGGCGACCTGGGTGGCCTTCGTCCGGGTCCTGCGATCCCGTGACGATTGGTTGAAGACCGCCCGTGAGGCCTCGTTCGAGGGCGTCCCCGCGCCCGCGGTGCTGACGCAGACGCCGGCTCCTGCACCTCCTGCGCCCCCGGAGCCGGCGCAGAGGCCGGCTCCCGTACCTGTCGCCGTGGCCGTCGCCGTCGCCGGGCCGGAGGCGGCGCCCCCGGCCCTTCCCTCGCTCCCCTCCCCCCCACCCGGGAGAGCGATCCCCGAGCCCACCGAGGACGACTGGGAGCAGGCGGTCGTGGCCTGCGCCCCGACCCTGCGCCCACGGGCACCGGTCGCCGACCAGCCGGGCCGCCGCCGCCACGGTCGCTCCCCGTCGGGCTCGGAGCGGTCGGCGGCGCGCCCGACGCCGGGGAACCTGGTCACCTCCGGCGGAGGCAGGTCGTCGTTCGGTCGCGGGCGGGCGAAGCAAGGACGGCGATGACAGGCTCTCCGCCTCCGCTGCCGCCCTACCACCCGGACGAACCACAGCCAGCGTCCTGATCGCCGGGCCCACGTGACCGTCGTGGCCAGCGGCCAGCGCGCTTCGGCGTCGCCCTTTGACGCCGGCGGCGATGGGAGACGGCCCACCAACCGTTACATCCCCGCCTTGGACGGGCTGCGGGCCCTGGCCGTGGTGGCAGCCATGTTGTTTCACGCCGGCGTCCTCCGGGGCGGGTTCCTCGGTGTGGACATGTTCTTCGTGATCTCCGGGTTCCTCATCACCGGCCTGCTGCTGGAGGAGGGCCTGGGTGACGGAACCGTGCGCCTGGGGCGATTCTGGGGTCGACGGGTGCGCAGGTTGGCGCCGGCGTTGCTGGTCGTGCTCGGCCTCACCCTGTTGTGGGCGAACTTCGGCGCGTCGCCGTCGATGGCCCGGACGACGACCAAGCAGACGGCGTGGTCACTCGTCTACCTGAACAACTGGTTCGCCCTGTTCGGCAATGTGGGCTACTGGGGTGCCACCGCCACAAAGACGCCTTTGAACCATCTGTGGTCGCTGGCCATCGAGGAGCAGTTCTACCTGGTCTGGCCGGTGGTGCTCGAGGGTACGGCGCCGGCGCCGGGAACGGGAGCAGACCATCCTGTGGATCGCCGCCGTCGCCGTCTGCCTGTCCGGCGCCTGGCAGTGGTGGGCGGCGGAGCAGTTCGGCACCCAACGGGCCTATCTGGGCACCGACTCCCGCGCCGGCGCCCTGTTCATCGGTTGCCTGCTCGCCGTGCTCGTCCGTCGGCTACCGCCAGAGCGTTCCCCGGCACAGGGACGGGAACGACGGAGGTGGAACGCCGCCGTCGCTGTCGCCGGCCTCTGGCTGGCCGTCTCCTGGGTCACGGCCGACCTGGGCCGGGCCTCGCTGTACCGCGGCTGGCTGGTGTCGTGCGGGCTGGCGGCAGGGGTCGTGATCGCCGCGGTGACGCTGAACACCGGCGCCTGGTACACGCGGGTGCTGGGGAGCCGGCCGCTGGTCTGGGTGGGCAAGCGCAGTTACTCGCTGTACCTGTGGCACTGGCTGGTCTGGGTCGTGCTCAGCCCCGAGGCCACGGGGAGCTCGGGCGCCAACCTGTGGGTGTTGCGCATCGCCGTCACCGTGGCGGGCTCGATGGCGTCCTACTCCTGGGTCGAGCAACCAATACGGATGAGCAGGTTCTCGGCCCGCCGTGTGGTGCCGGCGCTGGCCCTCACCGCCGGCGCCCTGGGAGTGGCGGCCATCTCCTTCTCACCGGCGCTTCCGCCCGCCATGGGCAGCCAACCCGTCACCCTGGCCGGCACCCAGGGTGCCGGTCATCTGCGGGTCCTGGTGGCGGGCGACTCGTGGGCCCGGAACATGGGTTTCGGGTTGGCCCTGGCCGATACCGAGCACCGCAACACCTACATCAACCTGGGCGACGGAGGCTGCGGCCTGGTGGCCGGCCACGGTGAGTGCGACCGCCAACCGGCCAGGTGGCGCGACGCCCTGGCCAACGACCACCCCGACGTGGCCCTGCTCATGACCGGGACCTTCGACGGCGGCGTTCCCAACACCGCGGTCGACGGCCGGCCCTTCACCATCTGCACCCCCGAGTACGACGCCATGTACGCCCGCAAGCTCGACGAGGTCATCGACCTGCTGCGAGGGCCCGACCACATCCCCGTGTACCTCACCACCGTGCGGGACAACCCGGTGCGCCGGTCGTCGTCGGACTGCATCAACACCCTGTTGAGCGATGCCGCCCACCGCGACTCGGCCGGCCTGCTCGACCTGCACGGCCAGCTGTGCCCCGGGTCCACCTGTCTGTCCGACCACGACGGCCAACCGATCTACGACGACACCGTGCACCTGGCGCCCGCCGGCCAGCGGTGGATCGGCGGTTGGATCCTCGACACCCTCCAACATCAGGTCACCCCGCAACGGTCGGCGCCCGGCGTCGAGCCGGGGCCGCCGTGCCCGCCCGATGTGGCCACGGCGCGCCCCCTGAAGGTTGCGTCCTACGTCTCACATGCCGAAGCGCCGTACCCGGACTCGCCGGCCCGTCCGAAGCTCACCGACGGCCGCCACGGCGGTGCCGACTTCGCCGACCCGGCGTGGGAGGGCTGGGAGCACGAGCCCACTGACGTAGTGCTCACGCTGGGTGACAGCCAGCCGGTATGTGCCGTCACCTCGACGTGGCTCCAGGTGACCGGCGGCGCCGTGTTCCTGCCCACCGAGATCGACGTGTACGTGTCCGACGTCGAGGGGCAACTGGGTGCCCTGCTCGGCACCGCCCAGCCACCGGAGACGAGTCTGGCCGACCAGACGGTTCCCATCACCATGGCGGCCAACACCGCGGTCAAGGGTCGCTATGTCACCCTGCGGGTCCGCTCCTTGACGGGATGGACCTTTGTCGACGAGGTGACCCCCCTGGGCCCGAGCGGGCCCTAGAGCGGGGGAACGGGACGGCTCACGTCCTGTTCCTGCCGCCGAGCATCCTGCGGCACAGGATCGACATCACCGAGGTGAAGGCGGAGACGGCCGCCCCGACCGTCACCCGGGAGCCCTGCCCGGCGCTCCACGCGCCCAACGGGACCTCGACGAAGGCTTCCGGAGCAAGGGGAGCGGCTCCTCCCCAGCCCGCCAACAGACGGTGAAGGAGCTCGACGTCGAAGCCCCAGGCCGATCGGAACGGCTCGCCCACCGCCGCCACCAGCGACGGGGTGACCCGGAACAGCTTGGCACCGCACTGGCTGTCGTAGACCCGGGCGCCGAGGGCGGCGCTGGCCGCCGAGGCGAAGACCCGTCCGAGGTAGTGACGGACGGCGGAGCGCTCGATGTCGCTTCCCAGACGTGCGACACGGGACGCCAGCACCGCCGCCCGGTCGGGGCGCGCCGCCACCACGTCGACCAGGCGCAGCAGCTCGTCGGGAGGGGTGGACAGATCGGCGTCGTAGTAGCCGACGACGCTCGCACCGTCGTCGATGGCCCGCAGCAGGCCACGCCGGACGGCTTCGGCCTTGCCCACGTTGACGGCGAGCTCGATGACGCCGACGCCATCAGCGGTGGCCAGCCCGGCCAGCACCTGCGCGGTCCCGTCGGTGGAGCCGTCGTTGACGAACAACAACACGACGCGGCCGGTGCGGGCCAAGGCCAGGAAACGGTCGGGGTCGAGGCGGTGCTCCTCGTTGTAGCAGGGCACGACGACGACCGGCACGCCGCGCTCCGGCCCGGTCGTCACCGACGGCGTGTCCCGAGAGCCCACCAGCTGAGGCCGGGCGCCCCCCAGCCTCGCCGGGCCAGGGCGGCCGACGCCCTGGTCTCGGCCGTCAGCACCGATGTGAGGGCGCCCGTCAGTGTGCGGCCGTGCTCCCACTGGCCCACGCCGGTGGACGACGGCTCCGGCGGGGCCAGCCGCTCCCGCGCCACCTGCAGGCCGCGCACGGCCATCAAGGCGTGGAAGACGCCGCCCGCCACCAGGATGTCGATGCCGGCCCGGTCGATCAGGCGGGCACACTGGCTGGGCACGTAGCGACGGTGATGGCGCAGGGCGGTGTCATGGGTGGAGAAGAGGAGGGGATGGGCGGGCACGCTCACCAGCACCCAGCCGCCGGGGCTCATCAGCTCTACCACCTGGCCCAAGAAGTCCTCGTCGTCAGGCACGTGTTCGATGACATCGAGCAGCAGGGCGCCGTCGAAGCGCTGGTCGGGCCGCCGGTCGGTCAGCTCGACGCCGGGGCCGGGCCGCGGCCCACCGAGGTCGTCGGCGGTGTAGTTGATGTCCCAGCACACGACCTTCGAGCAGGAGGGGGAGGAGGAGGACGAGGAGGGGGAGCGCTCCGGTAGGCGGGCGCGCAGCTCGCTCCCGAGCCATCCGTCTCCGGCGCCGACGTCGAGCCACTGCGAGGCCTGGTCGAGTGCCCCGTGGCTCTCGAGCAGCGACAGGAAGAACCGGGCCCGGGCGACCTCCCAGGGGTGGCGGCGGCCGACGGCGCCGCGGCGTTCGACGAGGTCCATCAGGCCGGCACCACCGTCGTGGCCTCGCTGGTGCGGGGTCTGGCCCTCCAGTGGCGGAGCCGGACCCAACAGCAGGCGATCATGACAGGTAGGCCGAGGGCCAGCAGCAGGTTGGTGAGCACCATGTGCTTGTAGAGGTCGGGATACCCAACCGAGATCATCACCGCCCAGAACTCGAAGAACGCTCCCAGGGCCACGAACACGGCCAGGCGCCCGAGCGCCTGCTCGTCGTCGCCCAGCGAGCGGTGGCGCGCCGTGCTGAACCCCACGTAGAGCGTTCCCAGCCAGAAGATGACCAGCAACGGCTGCCAGGCGTTGCGGAAGATGCCTCCGTAGACACCGATCCGGTTCTCGATGGCGCCCGGGCGCTCACCCGAGTCGGGCAGGTAGCTGCCCAGGTAGTCCTGTCGCCAGTGGGCC
>DATAQC010000046.1:0-23647 GCA_036264885.1 Acidimicrobiales bacterium
TATTTCCCCCGTCGCCTCAGTGAGGGTTTCGACCATCTCCTCGACCGACACCGGCTGCGCCGGGAGCTGGTCTCGTCGGTGCTGGCCAACGAGGTGGTCGACCGCATGGGTCCCACCTTCGTGCACGAGCTGGCGGCCGAGACGAGAGCCCGACCGGCAGCGATCGTCGCCGCCTACGTGGTGGCCCGCTCGGTGAGCGAAGCCGACCGGTGGTGGCAGCCCATCGACGGCTGCCAGGGACCGGGCGTCGAGGCGCTCGTCCAGTCGTCGGCCGTGGTCAGCCAGCTCCTCGAGGCCCTGACCCGGGCCTACCTGCGGCGGGGCGAGGGCGACGACATCGCCGCCGCCGTCGAGCGCGACGCCCCCGTCTTCACGGAGCTGCGGGCGTCGTTGCCCGACATCGGTACGCCCTACCGGCATCGCATGCGAGCACGCACGGCCGAGCGCCTGAGCGAGGCGACCGTGCCCCCGGGGCTGGCCGACCAACTGGCGTGCGCCGCTGAGCTCGTCATCGGCGCCGACGTGGCCGACCTGGTCCGGACCACGGGCCGGTCGGCGGCCGGTATCGCCGCGGCCATGCTCTGGGTGGGCGAGTCGCTCGGGGTCGACCGCCTCCTCCAACGGGTGAGGGGGGCGGCGGCCGGGGACCGCTGGTCGACGGCGGTCCGTCGGGGCCTGGTCGACGACCTCACCGACCTGCGCCGCCTAGGGGCGGGACGGGCCCTGCGGGACCACCCCGACCAACCCGAGTCCGAGGCGGTGATCCGGTTCCTGGCGGCGCGCGTGGAACCCATCGGCGAGGTGTCCCGGCTGGTCAGCGAGGTGGAGAGCGAGCCCAACCCCCGCCTCGATGCCCTCACCGTGGCCACCCGCGCCGTCCGCCAGGCCATCGGCTGATTCGCCTGGAGGCGCCCAGCGCCGTCCCCAGTGCAATGAAGCTTGTGGATGGAGGTGTGCTGGTGAGGTCAGGGTTACCTTCCGCGACGGCGCAAGTCTCGACGAGTACGTCTTCATCGCGCTGCTGCTGCGATGCGCTGGGACGCCGGCCCGAGGCTTTTCGTGCAGCCGCGGCGCCGCGCCACTCGACGGCAGCCCTGGAGCCGGTCGGCTGAGATGCGGCTCGCCTCGTAGACTGCAGCTGTGGCGCTGAGAACGATCGACCGGTCGAGGCAAGTCTTCAGGTACTCAGACTTGGAGGCAGTCCACGACGATGAGAACCGCTACGAGCTCAGCTACGGATCGCTCGTCGTGACGCCTGCACCCAACACCCGCCATCAGGCGATCATGGCAAACGTCGTCGCCTTCCTGCACCAGCGCATGCCGTCCTCGGTGCGAGTTCTCGCCGAGGCGGAGCTGCTCCTCAGTCCGGACCTCGTCAAGCGCCCGGATGTCCAGGTCGTCGATGAGAACCTCGTGGGTGGCCAGAGCGTCGTTGGTACACCGTTGCTGGTAGTGGAGATCCACTCGCCGGCCACGAAGGCGCTCGACCTGACCGAAAAGCGTTACGTCTATGCCCACGCCGGCATTCCTGCGTATTGGTTGATCGACCCCGACGCCAGGACGCTCACTATTGTTGAGCTCGCTGACAACGAGTACGTCGAGCGAGCGGTACTCGAAGCCACCGCGGAGCTTGCAGTTGCCCTGCCCTTCAGCATGACCGTGAGCGCTCGGGCGATCTTCGCCTGACTGGTGTGCTGACCTGATCGTTCTGCGTTGGCGTCTGCCACAGCCTCCGGCGTAAGCCCGTCAGCCGATCCCCGTCCAGCCGTTGCCCGCACGCCCGGCCCGGAGGATGGACGCAAATTGAGACGACCGGTCGGGGGGCAGTACCTTGCACCCCGGTGCGATCGTGTGATCGCGCCTGGGCCTCACACGGATCGGAGCAGCCATCGATGGCGGTCGCCAACAATTCACGACTGCGCCGCACAGTGGCCGGCGCCGCCCTGGCCGCCCTGGCCCTGGCTGGCTGCTCGGGTCAGACCAGTCACTCGGCCATCGCCGCCAGCATCGTCAACGGCAAGGCCGGCTTCACCCCCCACACCATCAGCGTCCACAAGAACGACAAGGTCGACCTGCTGGTGACCAACACCACCGACAAGACCCACGGGTTCGATATCGAGGGCTACCACATCAGCCGCGTCATCGACCCGACGGCGCCGCCGGTGCACGTCAAGTTCACCGCCTCCCAGGCCGGCACCTTCCGCATCTTCTGTCACCTCCACCCCACGCACCAGACGGCCACGCTCTTCGTCGAGTGAGGCCGGCGGCGTGGCCGCCGGCGGCCCGGTGACCGGGGCCAAAGCCCGTCTGGCGCCCAGCGTCGCCGACTAACCTGCATCGGTGGACGTCTTCGGTCAGATCGGCGACGACGACTATGAGCAGGTGGTCTACTGCCACGACCGGGCGAGCGGCCTGCGGGCCATCATCGCCATCCACTCCACCCGCCTGGGCCCCGCCCTGGGGGGCACCCGCTTCTATCCCTACGCCACCGAGGACGAGGCGCTGACCGACGTTCTCCGCCTGGCCCGGGCCATGACCTACAAGGCGGCCGCCGCCGGCCTCGACCTGGGCGGAGGCAAGGCCGTCATCATCGGTGACCCGGCCACGGCCAGGACCGAGGTGCTCCTGCGGGCCTACGGTCGCCACGTCGACGGCCTGGGGGGCCGGTACCTCACCGCCGAAGATGTGGGTACCTCCCAGGCCGACATGGACCTCATCCGGCGGGAGACGACTTCGGTCACCGGCGTGAGCGAGTCTCTGGGAGGCTCGGGCGACCCCTCGGCCGCCACCGCCTACGGCGTTATGTGGGCCATGAAGGCGGTGGCCGACCACCTCTGGGGCGCCCCGTCGCTCGCCGGGCGCCACGTGGTGGTGTCGGGGGTGGGCAAGGTGGGCGCTCACCTGGTCGCCCGCCTGGTGGCCGAGGGCGCCCGGGTGAGCGTGGCCGACATCGATCCCGCCGCCGTCGAGCGGGTCGTGGTCGACCATGGCGCCCGCCCCGTTGCCGTGGCCGACGCCCACCGCGTCGAGTGCGACATCTTCTCGCCCTGCGCCCTGGGCGCGGTGCTCGACGCCCCCACCATCGCCGAGCTGGCCTGCGCGGCGGTGGTGGGCTCGGCCAACAACCAGCTGGCCGACGCCGACAGTGCGGCGTTGCTGGGCAAGGCGGACGTGACCTATGCCACCGACTACGTTGTCAACGCCGGCGGGCTGATCAACATCGCCGACGAGCTGGCACCCGGCGGCTACGTCAGGGCCCGGGCCTACGCTGCAGTGCAGAAGATCTACGACACCACCAGAACACTCCTGGCCACGGCCGAAACCGAGTCCGTGTCCACGACCGAAGCCGCCGACCACCTGGCCGAGCGGCGTATCCACGAGCTGAGCGGGGTCCAGCTGATCCGTCCAGGCTCGAGAGGGTAGCCATGGCCCGAGTGATCCCCGACCACGAGGCCCCCGTTGCCGTCGACGCCCTGGCCGACGATCATCGCCGGCTGGGCCTGAGCGACGACGACGTCGTCGCCCTTTACCGCACCATGGTGACGGCGCGCGCCATCGACCAGAAGCTGTGGAACCTGACGCGCACCCGCACCATCCCGTTCATGATCCCCGGCCAGGGCCAGGAAGCGGCCCAGGTCGGCTCGGCATCGGCGGTGATGCGCGGCCACGACCTGGTGCTCCCCTACTACCGCGACATAGGCGTGGTCCTGACCATGGGCATGACCCCCTACGAGGTCATGCTCAACGGCTTCGCCCGGCCCGAGGATCCCAACTCCGGCGGCCGCCAGATGCCCTATCACTGGGGGTCGAAGCGCCTCGGGATCATCACGGGGTCCTCTCCCATCGGCACCCAGCTCCCCCACGCCGCCGGCCTGGCCAAGTCGTCGCAGATCCGCGACGACGACAGGGTCACGATCTGCTACTTCGGTGAGGCCACCGCCTCCAAAGGTGACTTCCACGAGGCCCTCAACTTCGCCGGCATCCACCGCCTGCCGGTGGTGTTCGTGTGCGAGAACAACCTCTACGCCATCTCGGTGCCAATGGGCGTGCAGTCGGCCGTCGACGACGTGGCCACCCATGCCCGGTCCTACGGCTTCGACGGTGTGGTGGTCGACGGCAACGACGCCCTGGCCGTCTACGGGGCCACCAAAGCGGCGGTGCAGCTGGCCCGCGAGGGTGGCGGCCCCACCCTGGTGGAGTGCAAGACCTACCGACTGCTGCCCCACACCTCCGACGACGACGACAAGGCCTACCGGTCGCCCGAGGAGGTGGCGACGTGGCGGGGGCGAGACCCCATCCCCAGGATGCGCCGGTACCTGCTCGACGGCGGCATCCTCAGCGACGACGATGACGCCCGCCTCCACGACGAGGTCGGCGTCGAGGTCGACGAGGCCACCCGCCGGGCCGAAGCGGCGGCCCCGGCCACTGCCGAGCTGGCCTTCACCAAGGTCTACGCCCGCCCGCTGCGCCCCGTCGCCGGCGCACCGGCGTCAGCGTCGGACGGCATCTCCTTCCCCTCCCGGGTGTCTCCCGTTCCCGACGGAGGCGTCGAGCGCAACGTGTTGGAGACCGTGCGCCACACGCTGCACGAGCTGATGGCCGGCGACGACGAGGTCGTGGTCCTGGGTGAGGACGTTGGCCTTCTCGGCGGGGTGTTCCGGGCCACCGAGGGCCTCCAGCGCCGGTTCGGGCCCAACCGGGTGATCGACACGCCCCTGGCCGAGTCGTCGATCGCCGGCATCGCCATCGGCATGGCCCTCGACGGCCTGCGCCCGGTGGCCGAGATCCAGTTCGCCGACTTCTTGCACTCGTGCTTCGACCAACTGGTGAGCGAGGCGGCCAAGATCCACTACCGCTCGAATGGCGACTTCAACGTGCCCCTCGTCGTCCGCGCCCCCTGGGGTGGCGGCACCCACCGGGCCATCTACCACTCGCAGGCGGTGGAGGCGTTCTACGCCCACGTGGCCGGGCTCAAAGTGGTGGTGCCGTCCACGCCGGCCGACGTGGCCGGCCTCCTGCGCTCGGCGGTGGAAGACCCCGATCCCGTGCTGTTCCTCGAGCACAAGAAGACCTACCGCAGGATCAGGGCCCTGGTGCCCGAGGGTGACTGGCGCGTGCCCATCGGGGTGGCCGACATCGCCCGGCCCGGTGACGATCTCACCGTGGTCACCTACGGCGTCCACCGTCACCACTGCCTGGCGGCGGCCGAGGAACTGGCGGGCGAGGGCTTTTCGGTCGAGGTGGTCGACCTGCGCACCATCTCGCCCCTCGATCGCGACACCGTCCTCGCCTCGGTGGCGCGCACGGGCCGCCTGCTGGTGGTGCACGAGGACAACGTGAGCTTCGGCGTGGGCGCCGAGGTGGCGGCCATCGTCGCCGAGGAGGCCTTCTACGACCTCGACGCGCCCGTGCGCCGCCTGGCCATGGCCGATGTGCCGGCGGCTCCTTACGCCATGCCCGCCGAAGCGGCGGTGATGATCGGCCCCCCTGTCATCGCCGACGCCTGCCGGTCGCTGCTGAAGGCCTGACGCTGACACTCTTTCCCACCGGGGCCGCCGAGCCGGCGGGCATCCGCGATCTCTACCGCAAGGTCTCGGTGGCCATCGCCAAGGGACTGCGGGGGCCGGTGTGGGTCAGGGCCGAGATCAGCGGCCTGCGCCAGCAGAACAGTTGGTGCTTCCTCACCATGGTGGAGGCGGCACGGGACACCACCGAGAACGACGCCACTCTGGACGTGGTGATCTGGCGGACGGCCTGGGCCCGCATCGCCGGCCAGCTGGAAGAGCGGGGTCTGGCCCTGCGCGAGGGCATGACCGTCTCGTTGCGAGGCGTGGTGGCCCTGCGTCCGGGTACGGGCCGGCTGCAACTCGACTGCTCGGCCCTCGACACCGACGCCCTCCTGGGCGAGTTGGCGGCCCGGCGCCTGGCCCTGCGCCGGGCACTGGCGGCCGAGGGGCTGCTCGAGGCCAACCGCCGTCTCCTCCTCGGCCCCGCCCCTCTGCGTATCGGCCTGGTGGCCAGCCACCACAGCCAGGGCTACCAGGACTTCGCCAACGTGCTCGCAGCGTCGGGCTACGCCTTCGTCGTGGTCGAAAGAACCGTCGTGGTCCAGGGCGCCGGCGCCCCCGCCGGGGTGGCCGCCGCCATCACCTCCCTCGCCGCCGCACGGGCGGGGGCCACGACCGTCGACCTCGTGGCCGTGGTGCGAGGAGGAGGCGCCCGCACCGATCTCGACGCCTTCGACTCCGAGGTGGTGGCCCGAGCCGTGGCCGGCGCCGGGGTGCCGGTGTGGACGGGCCTGGGCCATACCGGCGATCGCTGCCTGGCCGACGACGTGGCCGCCGCCAGCTACCCCACGCCGACGGCGTGCGCCCAGGCGATCGTCTCCCACCTGGCTCGGTTCGACACCGCGCTGTGCGAACGCGCCCGGCGCCTCCAGGAGCTGGCGGTGCGGGCCGACGGGGCCGCCCACGACCTGGTCGACCGGAGGCGCACGTCGCTGGCCCGCAGCGCCGCCGCCCAGCTCGAACGCCACGGTGACGCCACCGCCCACCGGGCCACCGCCCTGCAGCTCGCCGCCGGGCGCGCCCTGGCCGCCGCCGGGCGAGCGGTGGCGGTGTCGGCCGACCACCTCCAGGGCTGGTCCGGGCCGCCGTCGACGGGCGCGCCGCCCGGCTCCGCCAGCAGGCCCAGA
Source organism: Acidimicrobiales bacterium (assembly GCA_036264885.1). GTDB lineage: Bacteria > Actinomycetota > Acidimicrobiia > Acidimicrobiales > AC-14 > DATAQC01. The sequence goes on from DATAQC010000046.1 coordinate 6,695, forward strand.
CCGCAGGTCGGGTGGCCGTGTTCGGCCTCGACACCAGCGAGCACCGGCTGCGCGTCGCCGCCGGGCGGGTGACCACCTGCACCCGGCGGGCGGTGGCCGACGAGGAGCGCGAGCAGGCCGGCACCCGGCGGGTGCTGGTCGCCTTCGACCCGGTTCGCCAACTGGAGCGGGGCTGGACCCTCACCCTCGACGCCGACGGTGCCCTGGTGCGCCGGGCCGCCGACGTGCGACCGGGCCAGCGCATCGCCACCCGCTTCGTCGACGGGCAGCGCACCAGCGTGGTCGAAGCCGAGGAGGTGTCCAGGTGACCCAGATCCCCGCGGGGGACGACGGCCCCTCGGGCCCGGCGGGCCTGGCCGGCCTGTCCTACGCCGAGGCGACGGCCGAGCTCGACGCCATCATCGCCGAGTTCGACCAGGGCCAGGTCGACGTCGACCGCTTGGCTGAGCGGTTCCAACGGGCCACCGAGCTGGTCGAGGAGCTCGACCGGCGGATTCGGGTCAACCGCCGCCAGGTCGAGCGCCTGTCGCCCCGTCTCGACGCCGTCGCCCGGGGGACCGAAGAACCACCGACCGACGATCCCACCGACTGATCCCGCCGGGACACCAGCCGGCGGGCGCGGAGCAACCAGGATCGTGGGCCGCCAACTGGCCAAACCGATCAGGGGCTCAGCACACAAGCGGCAGGGCCCGGGGCGGGATGCTGCGGGCGACCTGGCCGGAGGGGGCGGTGACCTCGAAGGTGGCGTCGGGTCGCAGTCGGGCCCTCCATCGGCCCAGGTGCAGGCGATGGTGGTGGCGGGAGCACAACAGCACCAGGTTGTCGATGCTGGTGGGCCCGCCGGCGCTGAACCAGCGCACATGGTGGCCCTCGCACCACGCGGCGCGGCGGTCACATCCGGGGAACCGGCAGTGCTCGTCGCGCACGACCAGGGCGTTCCAGAGCGGCGCAGGCACGCTGCGGGTGGCCCTCCCGTAGTCGACGACGGTCGATCGTCCCCGGGTGACCACCAGGTGCAGGGCGGAGTCACACGCCAGCCGGCGAATCGACGCCCCGTCGATGGGGGTGCCGTCGACGAAGTGCCCTCCGTTGCCGGCGGCCAGGTCGGCCTCGTCGACGACGATGTTGAGATGGGGCCGGTGGCGCCCACCCCGGGTCGTGTGGGAGTGGTCCAAGAAGAACCGGCACAAGTCGACGAGGGCGTCGGCCCGGCGTCGGGACACCAGGCGGTCATCGCCCGGCGCGTCGTGGCTCTCGGCCAGCGACAGGGCGGTGGCCACCGTGTGGCCGCCCTCGGCGTCGAGGTCGCCGTCGAGCACCCAGCGGTCGCCGAGGGTCTGCGACAGGTGCAGGTCACGACGGGGCTGGGGAGGCGGCTCCCCGTCGGCCTCGGCCCGGGCCTTCCACGCTCCCATGGCCCGGGCCGTCTCGGACACCGACAGGGGGGCGAGCAGCGGTATTAGCTCCCCCTCATGGGCGGCGAAGACCTCGGCCGTGGCCGCCGACAGGTTGGCCACAATGGTTTCCACCTGGCCCTCGCTGAGCCGACCCTCGGCCCACGCCCCCGCCGTCACCGGCAGGCCCGCCACCCTCGTGGCCACCGAGGTGGTGCGCATGGCGTCCCGCCGGGTCAGCCCTGCGTGCTGGCGGAGCCACCCGACGATCGATGTGGCGTGGTCGAGGTCCCACAGCTTCATGCGGTCAAAGGCAGCCACCGCCTCGGCGAGCTTGGCGTCGAGGCGGGCCCGCAGGGCGAAGACATCGGCAATGGCGGCGGCGTCGACATCGACGTCCAGCTCCTCGATCGCCCGTTCCAGGTCCATAAGCATGCCCCTAATCGTACACATGTTCGATCAATACGGCAAGGGCAGGAAGGCGAAAATGTGGTGTATCCCAGCGACCGACTCCGGTGTGGCCGCCCCAAATCTCCCCTGAGGTCAGGGGCTCTGGAGGATGTTGACGGCCCGGGCGATCACCAGGACGACGGTGGCCAATGACACCGCCGACTGCAGCATCATCGTGCACTTGGCCCAGCGCGACATGGGCAGGACGTCGGTCGGGCTGAAGGCGGTGGCGTTGGTGAACGACAGGTAGAGGTAGTCGACGAAGGCGGGCTCCCACTGCGGCGGCGCCAGCTCGGGGCTCTGCATCTGGGCGAACAGGAAATCGGGATAGGGCTGCATGGCCATGGCCCGGGCGACGGGCCCACCCCGGTCGAGCTCCCAGTACCAGAGGGCGAACACGATGACGTTGGTGAGCCAGATGGCGCCGCCGCTCATCAACAGCCTCGACGCAGTGGCGTGCTCGGTGCCGTGGACCAGCCCCAGCACCAGGCGGCCGGCCGACCAGGCGTTGGCTGCGCTGATGAGGGCGATCAGCACCATGCTGGTCACCCGCAGGCCCGCCGAGCGCCGCTCGATGCGGCGGGGATCGGCGACGACGAGGCCGACGAGGAGCAGGCCTTCGAGAGAAGGGAGCAGCCACCGGGGATGGAAGGCCAGGTGAGCGGGCAGCGAGGTCTGCAGGAGGAGGGCGCCCACCACCACCATGCTCACCGGCCACCGCGGCTCGCCCCTGGTCACCTGCCGCCAGGCCGGCAGCACCCGCCCCTCGACATCGCCAAGGGCCTGCACGCCCGAGCCCAGGAGGCGCTCGACCCGACGCGCCTGCGCCCTCAGGCCCTCGGTGAGACCCGCCGTCTCGTCGACCGGTGACGGGCGGTCGTCGTGGTCAGGATCGTCGACCGGCACGTCGCTCAGATTAGGGTCCACCAGATATTCGAGCGCCGCCGGCGACAGGACGAGCCGTGACCAAGCTGATCTACTCCACGATCGCCTCGCTGGACGGGTACGTGGCCGACGAGGACGGCAACTTCGCCTGGGCCAGGCCCGACGAGGAGGTCCACACCTTCATCAACGACCTGGAACGCCCCATCGGCACCTATCTCTACGGGCGCCGGATGTACGAGACGATGGTGTACTGGGAGACGGCGCCGTCGCTCCCCGACCAACCCTCGTGCGTGCGCGACTACGCCGAGCTGTGGCGGGCGACCGACAAGATCGTGTTCTCCCGGACGCTGGAGGCGGCCTCCAGCGTCAGGACGCGCATCGAGCGGGACTTCGACCCCGAGGCGGTCCGGGGCCTGTTGGCGACGGGACGCTCCGACATCAGCGTCGGAGGCCCCGGCTTGGCTGCTGAGGCGATCAGGGCCGGGCTCGTCGACGAGCTTCACCTGTTCGTGGCGCCCGCCGTGGTGGGAGGCGGCATCCGGTCCCTCCCCGGCGACATCCGCCTCGACCTCGACCTGGTCGACGACCGCCGGTTCGCCAACGGCATGGTGCACCTCCACTACCGGGTCCGGAAGTGACGGCGAGATCCGTGCCGGGGCGGATAATCTCGACCGCCTGTGATAGGTGTGACATGCTCTCGCTGAGGCGCATGGAAGAACACAACGCCGATCAACGTCCGACGGTTTCTGGCCGTTCCCCGATGTATGAGGAGTAATCACATGCGGAGAGTTTTCTCGGCGGCCGTCACCGCCGCCACCTGCTTGGCCACCTTTGCCGCCGCCGCTGCCGGCCCGGCGGCTGCCGAACCGGCCAACACCAGCAGTGCCAACGCCTACGGCCTGTCGGCCGCCGGAGCGTTGCCGATCTCCCCCCTGATCACCACCTCCGCCAGCCAGCCGCCCGACCAGGACTCGTCAGCGGCCAGCCCCGCCGGAATGAGCCCATCGCTGCTGACCCTTCCGCTCGGCACGCTGGCCCTCGCCGGCGTCGTCGGCGTGGACGCCAACGCCCACCAGGTCGACAACATCACGCCTGAGCTCACCGCCGTCCCGGTCACCCCATCCACCAGCGACCCGGTCACCCTGGTGGATGACAGCTCGCGCGGCCTGGCCAAGACCACCGGGCTGGGACTGGTGTTCACCGCGCCGACCACGGGCACCATCGACCCCATCGCCACCGCCCTTGCCGCGCTGCCCAGCCTGTTGAGCGCCGACGCGGTGTCGTCTGAAGCGGTGGCCAAGTGCGTCGACGGCCAGCCGGTGTTCGACACGGGCTACCAGATCGCCGGGCTGGGCGGTCTGGTCGGCGGCGTGCTCGACCCCGTCGTCCAGGCCCTGCTCAACACCCTTCTCGGCCTCATCGGGCCCGGCGCCGCCCTCAGCAGCGTCATCAGCATCGCCCCCGGCGTCGTGACCCAGTTGCCCGACGGTGTGGCCATCGACGGTCTCCAGGTCAGTGTACCCCTGCTCAACGAGACCATCGTGGTCTCGCACTCCGAGGCCCACATGGCGGCCAACTGCACCGTGGCGGCCCCGCCCGCCTCGGTGGCGCCTACACCCCCCGCCGCCACCAGCGGGCCTGGGGCGGCGACGGGCAGCCTGGCCACCACCGGTAGTGACCTGCCCTTCCTGCCCCTAGGCCTCGGTCTCGTGGTCGCCGGAGTGATCGGCAGCGCCATCGTGGTCCGCAGCCGCCGCGAGCAGACAGCAAGCCGCTAAGGGTCAAACCCACCGCCCTGGCCTCCTGGCCTGCGGAGCGCGCCGGTGACCGGCGCACTTCGCAGGCCAGAACGCTGTTCGGGGTCTGGCGACTCCGGGTGTCTAGGGAGCAGGAACGAGACGCACGCGGCCGCTGTCGCCGTGGACGACCTCGCCGATGTCGACGCTCGCCACGCCGGCGGCACGCAGCACGTCGTGGGCCTTGAAGACGTCACCCGGGCGCACGACCGCCACCATGCCGATGCCGAGGTTGAACACTTTGGCCATCTCCTCTTTGGCCACCTGGCCCAGGCGCTGGATCTCGCCGAAGACCCGGGGCACCTCCCAGGAGCCCGTCTCCACGACCGCCTCGCAGCCCCGGGGGAGCACTCGCGCCAGGTTGGCGGGAAGCCCGCCTCCGGTGATGTGGGCCCAGGCCTGAACGGAGATGGTCCGGCTCAGGGCCACGACGGCGGGGGCGTACACCACCGAGGGCCGCATCAGCTCGTCGGCCAGGCTGTGGTGGGCGCCCTCCCATGCCGGTCCGTCGAAGGGGAGGGCAGCCAGGTCGAGCAGCACGCGCCGGGCCAGCGAGTAGCCGTTGCACCGCAGCCCGGGGGAGGGCAGCCCCACCAGGCGGTCACCGGCCCTGACCCCCTCGCCGCTGATGAGGTGATCACGCTCGGCCACCCCCACGGCGAAGCCGGCCAGGTCGAACTGCCCGGGGGGGAACAGATCGGGGTTCTCGGCCATCTCCCCGCCGATCAGGGCGCAGCCCGCTTGCTGGCACCCCTCGATCACCCCTTCCACGATGGCCTCCACCTGGTCGGGCACCAGGCGCCCGACGGAGATGGTGTCGAGGAGGAACAGGGGCTCGGCGCCGTGGACGGCGATGTCGTCGACCACCATGGCCACCAGGTCGATGCCGATGGTGCCGTAGCGCCCGGTGCGGGCGGCGACCAGCGCCTTGGTGCCCACCGTGTCGGTCGACGACACCAGCACCGGGTGACGGTACCGGCTCTGGTCGAGGGCGAACATGCCGCCGAAGCCCCCGATGTCGCCCAGCACCTCGGGGCGAAAGGTGGCCCGTACCTTGGACTTGATGCGCTCGACGGTCTCCTCACCGGCGGTGATGTCCACGCCCGCCCGGGCGTAGGTCTCAGCCACAGGGATGGACCGGGTCGACGGCGAGCTGCTCGGCGATGGGCAGGATCTCGGGTACGGCCGGGCCAGGTGCCTCCATGCCGGGGATGGCCACCGGGTACGAGCCGGTGATGCACGCCGCGCAGAACCCCGAGCTGGCAGCGCCGGTGGCGGTGAGCAGGCGGTCGAGGTCGAGGTAGGCGAGGGTGTCGCAGGCCAGGTACTCACGGACCTGGGGCACGGTGAGGTCGGCGGCCAGCAACTGCGAGCGGGTCCCGGTGTCCATGCCGTAGAAGCAGGGCCACCGGTAGGGCGGCGAGGAAATGCGCAGGTGGATCTCGGCCGCTCCCGCCTCCCGCAGCATGGCCACCATCGCCCGCGTGGTGGTGCCCCGGACGATGGAGTCGTCGACCACCACCAGGCGCTTGCCGGCGATGTTGTCGCGGATGGGGTTGAGCTTCATGCGCACGCCCTGGCTGCGCTGGTCCTGGCTGGGGACGATGAAGGTGCGGCCGATGTAGCGGTTCTTCACCAGGCCGTGGCCGAAGGGGATGCCGCTGCGCCGGGCGTAGCCCTCGGCGGCGGGGATGCCGGACTCGGGCACCGGCATGACCATGGCCTCGGCGTCCGGCTGCGTGCCTGAACGCAGTGACGGCTCCTGGGCGCCTGAACGCGGTGACGAGGGTGGTGGCAGCGGGGACTGGTCGGCCAGGAGCTCGCCCATGCGCTGGCGGGCGCTGTGCACGGTCTGGCCGTAGAGCAGGCTGTCGGGCCGGGCGAAGTACACGAACTCGAACAGGCACAGCTTGGGGTTGATGCGCTCGGGGGGGAAGGGGTGGATCGACCGCGTGCCGGTGGTGTCGATCACCACCATCTCGCCGGGCTCGAGCTCGCGCACGAAGTGGGCACCGACAATGTCGAGGGCCGGTGTCTCCGAGGCCAGGACCCAGCCGCTGTCGAGGCGCCCGAGGCAGAGGGGACGGAACCCGTTGGGGTCACGGACCCCGACCACGTGGGCCTCGTCCATGAGCACGAACGAGAACGCCCCCTTGAGGCTGGGCAGCACGGTCATGAGGGCCCGCTCGAGGTCTCGACCGTCGCTGCGGGCGCCGGGCCCGGCGGCGACGATGGCCTCCTGGATCAGCTCGGCCACCACCTCGCTGTCACTCTGCAACGTGCCCGGCAGCACCCCGAGGCCCTCGGCCAGCTCGACGGTGTTGGTGAGGTTGCCGTTGTGGCCCAGGGCGAACTCGGCGTCGCCCACGCCGCGGTAGATGGGCTGGGCGTTCTTCCAGACACTGGCCCCGGTGGTGGAGTACCGGGTGTGGCCGATGGCCAGATGCCCGGTGAGGGGCGCCAGGTTGCGCTCGTTGAACACGTTGGTGACCAGGCCCATGTCCTTGACCACGGTGATGCTGTCGCCGTCGCTGACGGCCATCCCCGCCGCCTCCTGGCCGCGGTGCTGCACGGCGTACAGCCCCCGGTAGGTGAGATGGGCGACCGACTGGCCCGGGGCATAGACACCGAAGACACCGCACGCCTCGCCGGCCCGATCGTCATCCACCCCGCCATCGGCCGCCCCGCCCTCGGCCGCGGCGGAAGGGGGCGACTCCGATCCCAGCGGCTTCACGTCGTCCATCTTCTCACGACGCTCCACCGGAACGGTCAGTCCCCCATGGCGGTGGGGAGCTTGGCGCGCCACCCGGCCACCGTGGCGGCCAAACCCAAGTCGACCAGGCCGTCGACGACGAGACGGTCACCACCGGCGGTTCCGAGCGTGGTGACCGCCACCCCCGCCAGATGCGCCCGCTGGGACACCCCGCCAGCCTGGCCGGCGGCGACGCAGGCCACCACGCGCGACGGGCCCTCGGCGAACAACCCGGCATGGCCGGCGACCCCGCCGATACGGAAACCGACGCCTGAGCGCAGCGCCATCTCGGCCACGGCCAGACCCAGGCCGCCGTCAGCCACGTCGTGGACACCGGCCAGCAGCCCGTTGGCCACCAGCTCACGGACCAGGAGGCACACCGCCAGGTGAGCGTCGACGTCGAGGGACGGGAGGGCGCCCCCGGTGTGGCCGTGGGCCTCGAACGCCCACCGGGACCCGGCCAGGTCAACCGCCGAATCACCGCCGGGCGGGCTCAGCAGCAGGATTTCCGCCCCTTCGAGCAGGCCCACGCCGGGCGGGCGGCGGTCGAGGCGGTCGACGAGGCCGACCAGGCCGACCACCGGGGTCGGCTCGATGTCGGCGCCGGCCGAAGCGTTGTACAGGCTCACATTGCCGCCGACCACGGGCACCCCCAGCGCCAGGCAGGCCTCGGTCATGCCGTCGATGGCCTCGGACAGCTGCCACATGACCTCGGCGTGCTCGGGGTTGCCGAAGTTGAGGCAGTTGACCACGGCCAGGGGACGGGCGCCCACACAGGCCTGGTTGAGAACCGCCTCGGCCACCACCAACGACGTGCCCGCCCGGGGGTCGAGGCCGCACCAGCGGCTGTTGCTGTCGGTGCTGACGGCCAGGGCCTTGCCCGTGCCGGCGATGCCGGGCGCCTTGAGGCGCAGCACGGCGGCGTCGCCTCCGGGGCCCTCGACGGTGTTGAGGAACAGCTGGTGGTCGTACTGCGACGACACCCAGGTGGTGTCTACGAGCATGACCGCCAGGGCGGGGCCGCAGTCGGCCGGCGCCGGCAGGCGGGAGGGGTCGTCGGCCCGGCGGGCCTCCAGATCGGCAGGTTGGTGCAGGGGGCGGTCGTAGAGCGGGCCGTCGTCGTGGAGGGAGGCGGCGGGGACGTCGGCCAGCACCCGGCCACCAGGGCGGTCGAGGATGCGCAACCGACGGCCCTCGGTGACAGTGCCCACCACGGTGGCCTGCACCTCCCAGCGCCGGCAGACGCCGAGCACGGCATCGAGGTCGTCGGGGGCGACGATGGCCAGCATGCGCTCCTGGGACTCGCTGGTCATGATCTCGGGCGGGGTCATCCCCGTCATGCGCAGCGGCACGGCCGAGAGGTCGACGTCCATCCCCACGCCGCCGCGCGAAGCGGTCTCGCTGGTGGCGCAGGTGAGGCCGGCGCCTCCCAGGTCCTGGATGCCGGCGACCAGCCCGGCGTCATAGAGGGCCAGGCACGCCTCGATCAGGCGCTTCTCCTCGAACGGGTCGCCCACCTGCACGCTCGGGCGCTTGACCTCGTCGCCGGTGTCGAACGCCGCTGAGGCCAGCACGCTCACCCCGCCGATGCCGTCACGCCCGGTGGACGAGCCCAGGAGCACGGCCAGGTTGCCGACCCCGGAGGCCTGGGCCAGCACCAGGTGGTCGTGGGCCATCACCCCCACGCACATCACGTTCACCAGGGGGTTGCCGGCGAAGCACGGATGGAATCCCAGCTCCCCACCCACGGTGGGCACGCCCACCGAGTTGCCGTAGCCGGAAATGCCGCTGACCACCCCCTCGAGGACCCACCGGCTGCGGGCGTCGTCGAGCGGCCCCATGTGCAGCGAGTCGAGCAGGGCCACGGGCCGTGCCCCCATGGTGAAGATGTCGCGCAGGATGCCGCCCGCGCCGGTGGCCGCGCCCTGGTAGGGCTCGATGGCCGAGGGGTGGTTGTGGCTCTCGATGCGAACGGCCACGGCCAGGCCGTCACCCACGTCGACTACCCCGGCGTTCTCGCCCGGGCCGACAAGCACCCACGGCGCCTGGGTGGGCAGTCGGCCCAGGTGGGCACGTGACGACTTGTACGAGCAGTGCTCCGACCACATCACCGCGTACATGGCCAGTTCCAGGCCGTTGGGCGGGCGACCGAGGATGCGCTCGACCGAGGCCGCTTCGTCGTCGGTGAGGCCCAGGGCGCGGTGGACCTCGGGGCCCAGAGGCGCCTCGGGTGCGCCGTCCTCGGCGACCGGTGACACGGGTGCGGGTCCGGCAGGCGGCACCGGCCCACCGTACCGGAAGGCCCCGTCTTCTCGGAGCGATCCTGCCCCGAGATCGGGCCATCCACTATGGAAGAGGCGATATCGGGCCGTGTGATTTGAAATCTTCGGTAATTGGTTGCACAATTGGGAAATGCCTGCCAAGACGAAGCGAACCAGAACCCCCATGTCGGACAGCCACAAGGCCGCATTGGCCGAGGGTAGAGAACAGGGAAGGGCCGTTCGCCGCTATCTCGAAGCGTTGGAACTCCACCGCCCCAAGCGGGGGCGCAAGCGCACGCCGGAGTCGGTCGAGAAGCGCCTGGCGGCGATCGAGAAGGCACTGCCCACGGCTGATCCGTTGAGCCGTGTACAACTCGTCCAGGAACGTATGGATCTCAGCGCCAGCCTGGCCGCCAACGACAATGCCGTCGACATGTCGGCTCTCGAGGAGGGTTTCGTGGCCGCCGCCGGCCCCTACGCTCTCCGTAAGGGCATCACCTACGCGGCGTGGCGCGAGGCGGGCGTCGACGCCGGCCTGCTGCGCCGGGCCGGCATCCGCCGCGGCGAGTAGTAGGCGCCGACAACCTCAGCCGATGGGGCCGGGGCCCCCGGCGCCCGCCGCCACCGGCATCCCGGCGCTGGCGAGAAGCGACGAGAGGAGAGGCCGCCCGTCGCAGGAGTGGCCCAAGGCGTCGACGGCCCGCTCGGGGTGGGGCATGAGGCCGACCACGTTGCGGGCCGGCGAACACACCGCGGCGATGTCGTCAGTCGAGCCGTTGGGGTTGTCGAGGTAACGCAACACGACGCGCTCTTCGGCGCGCAATTCGGCCAAGGTCGACGAGTCGCAGGTGTAATTGCCCTCGAAGTGGTTGATGGGCAGCTGGACGACGTCGCCCACGGTCATCGTGTTCGTCAACGGCGATTGAATCGTGTCCACCCGAACGCCGACGGTCGAGCACAGGAACCGCAGGCCCCGGTTCTTCTGCAGCGCCCCGGGCAGGTGCCCGGCTTCGGTCAGGATCTGGAACCCGTTGCAAATCCCCACTACGGGCCCACCGGCGGCGATGAAACGGGACAAATCGGCCATGATGGGGCTGAAGCGGGCGATGGCTCCGGGGCGCAGGTAATCACCGTGGGCGAATCCGCCCGGCAGCACGACGGCGTCGACCTGGCCGAGACGATTGTCGCCGTGCCAGACGAGGCGGCCTCGGCCACCGAGGGCCGACACCGCTTCCACCACGTCGTGTTCGCAGTTCGAGCCCGGGAACACCACCACGCCGACGGTGATCATGCGATGGTGACCTCGACGTCTTCGATGACCGGGTTGGTGAGGAAGCTGCGGCACAGCTCGTCGACCTGGCTGCGGGCAGTGTCGCCGTCGGCGGCGTCGATGCTGAAGCGGATGGCCTTGCCGACCCGCACCCCACTCACGCCGGCGAAGCCGAGGGTGGGCAACGCCCGCTCGATGGTGGCGCCCTGGGGGTCGGCCACGTCGGGACGCAAGCTGACCTCCACCAGGACCTGGAACAGGCTCATCGGCCGATCATGGCGTGGCCGCCCAGTGCGAGAACGGCTGTCCGGTGATGCGCTCGTAGGCGGCCACGTAGCGGTCCTGGGTCTGGCGCACCACCTCGAAGGGCAGGAACGGCGGGGGCGGCGTCTTGTCCCAGCCGCTCTCCTCCAACCAGTCGCGCAGAGGCTGCTTGTCGAACGACGGTGGCGAAGTGCCCGGTGCCCACGTCTCGGCGTCCCAGAACCGCGAGGAGTCGGGGGTCAGCACCTCGTCGCACATGGTCAACACGCCGTCGACGAACCCCAGCTCGAACTTGGTGTCAGCCACGATGAGCCCGCGCCGGGCGGCAGCTTCGGCGGCCCGGGTGTAGACGGCCAGCGAGACCTGCTCGGCCTGGCGGTAGACGTCGGCCCCCACCAGCTCGGCCGCCTGGGCCGGCGAGATGTTCTCGTCGTGGCCTGTCTGGGCCTTGGTCGAGGGGGTGAACAGCGGTTCGGGCAGCCGGTCGGACTGGCGCAGTCCTTCAGGCAGGGGGATGCCGCACACCGTTCCCGACTGGGTGTACTCCTTCCAGCCCGACCCGGACAGGTATCCCCGCACGATGCACTCGATGGGCAGCATCTCGGCCCGGCGCACGAGCATCGTGCGCCCCGCCAGTTGGTCGAGGGCCGAACGCCCGGAGGCCGACCGCAGGTCGGAGCGACCGACGGAGGGATCGATGTCGGCCGCCTCCGCGGGGAAGTCGGCCACGTCTGTCGATACCAGGTGGCTGGCCACCAGGTCGGCCATCTGCTCCAACCAGTAGGCCGTGACCCCGGTGAGGACCTTGCCCTTGTCGACGATGGGTTCGAACATCACCACGTCGAAGGCCGAGATGCGGTCGGAGGCGACCATCAACAGCAGCCCGTCCCCGGCGTCGTAGACGTCGCGCACCTTGCCCGAGTGGATCTTGGTGAGACTCATGGCGACACCTCGTCGAGGGCGTCGAGCACGGCGCCGGCATTGCCCAGGGAGCGCTCGAGGCTGAAGGCGTCGTCGAGTTGCCGGGGCGTGAGGGGCACCTGGTCGTCGGTCTCCAGGACCGAGCGGAACGACCGCCTGTCGGCCCAGGCGGTGGCCGCCGCCCGCTGCACGATGCGGTAGGCCGCGTCGCGGGTGAGGCCGGCGCCGACCAAGGCCAGCAGCACGGGCTGGCTGAAGACCAGGCCGTAGGAGCGGTCGAGGTTCTCGAGCATCCGGTCGGGGTGCACGACCATGCCCTCGACCACCGTGCGCATCTTGACCAGGACGTAGTGGGCGAGCAGCGACGAGTCGGGCAGGATCACCCGTTCGACCGACGAGTGGGAGATGTCGCGCTCGTGCCACAGGGCCACGTCCTCGAGGCCGGCGCCCAGGTTGGCCCGCAGCACCCGGGCCAGGCCGGCCAGGCGCTCGCAGGTGATGGGGTTGCGCTTGTGGGGCATGGCCGAGCTGCCCTTCTGACCGGCCCGGAACGGCTCTTCCACCTCGCCCACCTCGGTGCGCTGGAGATGACGGATCTCGGTGGCGAACGACTCGACCGAGGCGCCCACCGAGGCGCACGCCCACAGATACTCGGCGTGGCGGTCACGGGCGATCACCTGGGTGGCGGGCACCGGCCGCAGGCCGAGGGCGGCACAGACGCTGGTCTCGACGGCGGGGTCGATGTTCGACCATGTGCCCACCGCCCCCGACAGCTTGCCCACGGCGATGGCCTCCCGGGCCGCCTCCAGGCGGGCCCGGTCGCGGTCGGCCTGCAGGCACCAGTGGGCCAGCTTGACCCCGAAGGTGGTGGGCTCGGCGTGCATGCCGTGGGTGCGCCCGACCATGGCCACGTCGCGGAACTCCAGGGCCCGTTCCTTCAAGGCACCCACCAGGGCCCGGCTGGCCACCAGCAACACGTCGGCAGCGCGGGCCAGGGTGGCGCACAGGGCGGTGTCGACCACGTCGCTGGAGGTGAGCCCGTAGTGGACCCAGTTGCCGGCGGGAGGGCCGATGGCGTCCTGGACGACGTCGACGAAGGCCGCCACGTCGTGGTCGGTGACGGCCTCGCGCTCGGCCACCGCGGCCACCAAGGCGGGCGTGACCTCGGGGGCCCGCTCCCGCACCGCCTTGGCGTCGTCCTGGCTGACGGTACCCACCGTCGACCACGCCTCGGTGGCCAGGACCTCCACCTCCAGCCAGGTGGCCAGGCGGGCCTCGTCGGTCCACAGGTCGGCCATCTCGGGCAGCGAGTAGCGGGGGATCATCGCCGTGCCGCCTGGCGGCGGTCGTCGAGCTGGGAGGCCAGGCCGGCGTCGGTGATGGCCAGCATCTGGACCACCAGGATGGCGGCATTGACGGCCCCGTCGACGGCAACGGTGGCCACCGGCACACCTCTGGGCATCTGCACGGTGGCGTACAGGGCGTCGAGGCCGTTCAGGGCGCTGCCCGAGAGGGGCACCCCGACGACGGGCAGCGTGGTGTGGGCGGCCACCGCCCCGGCCAGGTGAGCGGCCATCCCCGCGCCACAGATGACGGCGGCATAGCCCTGGCCGCGGGCCTCTCTGGCAAATGTGGCCACCACGTCGGGCGTGCGGTGGGCCGACATGACCCGCTCGTCGGCCTCCAGCCCGAACTCGGCCAGGGTGGCGGCGGCCGGGGCCATCTTCTGCTGGTCACTGGGCGAGCCCATGAGCACGGCGACCTTCACATATCCTCCTCGTCGGCGGCGATCCTGGCGATGTCGCTTCGATACTGCATCCCCGGCCACGTCACATGCGAGACGGCCTCGTAGGCCCGGTCCCTGGCCTCACCCAGCGATGCTCCCATGGCGGTGACCTGCAGCACCCGACCCCCGGCGGTCAGCAGGCTGCCGCCATGACCGGCCTCCACCCCGGCGCAGTGCACGGTGACCCCAGGGACGGCGGCCGCCGCCTCCATGCCGGCGATGGCGTCGCCGGTGCGGGGAGCGATCGGGTACCCCTCGGCGGCCAGCACCACGGTGACGGCGGCGTCGGGCACGAAGGCGGGTTCGGTGACCAGGCGGCCGGCGGCGGCCTCGGCCAGCAAGGCGGCCAGGTCGCCGGCGAACCGAGGCAGCACCACCTGGGCCTCGGGGTCTCCGAAGCGCACGTTGAACTCGAGCACCTTGGGGCCGTCAGCGGTGAGGATGACTCCGGCGTAGAGCACTCCCCGGTAGTCGATCCCCCGCTTGCCCAAGGCGGCCAGCGTGGGCTCGACGGCGCCGTCGATCACCGAGTCGACGAGGTCGGGGCCGGCGAGGGGCACCGGCGAGCAGGCGCCCATGCCGCCGGTGTTGGGACCCGAGTCACCGTCGCCCAGGCGCTTGAAGTCCTGGGCGGGAGCGAGGGCTACCACGCGCCTACCGTCACACACGCACAACACCGACAGCTCGGGCCCGGCCAGGCCCTCCTCGATCACCACCCGGCGCCCGGCGGCGCCGAAGGAGCGCCCACCCAGCTTGGCGGCCACGTCGTCGGCCGCCTCGGCCTGCGACTCGGTCACCAGCACGCCCTTGCCCGCCGCCAACCCGTCGGTCTTCACCACGTAGGGGGGGCCCAGCGTGCGCAGATGGGCCACCGCGGGTTCGACCTCGGTGAAGGTGGCGTGGCCGGCGGTGGGCACCCCGGCGTCGCCCAGCAGCTCCTTCATCCACGCCTTCGACCCCTCCAGCCGGGCGCCGTCGGCCCCCGGACCGAACACCAAGGCCCCGCCCGCCCGCAGCCGGTCGGCCAGGCCGTCGACGAGGGGGACCTCGGGGCCGATCACGAAAAGGTCGGCCGCCACCTCCTCGGGCGGGGTCGGCACCGAACCAGGGATGCCGGCGTTCCCCGGCGTCACCACCACCTCGGCGGTGGCGGCCAGGGCGTTGCGCAGGGCGTGCTCCCGTCCCCCGCCGCCGACGACGCAGACCTTCACCGCCAGATCCGGCTTCTCGCGTCCGGAATCGCCGGGGACCTCACAAGACGAGGGTGTCGGGGGTCGGCCCGAAGTCGACGAACTGCTCCCGGCCGGGGCCCACCCCGACGAGGCGGATGGGCACGCCGATCTGGTCGGCCAGGAAGCCGATGTAGTCCTGGGCGGCGGTGGGCAGGTCGGACAGCGACGTGATCCCGGACAGGTCGTCGCCCCACCCGGGGACCTCCTCGTACACTGGCTTCACCTTGTGCAGCACCGACTGGTGGTAGGGCACGTGCCGGTACCGGACGCCATCGGCTTCGTAGGCGACGCACACCTCGAGGCTGTCGAAGCCGTCGAGCACGTCCAGCTTGGTCAGCGCCACCTCGGTGAGGGAGTTGAGGCGCACGGCTTGGCGGACCATGACGGCGTCGAACCACCCGGTGCGCCGGCGACGGCCGGTGTTGGTGCCGAACTCGCGGCCCCGGTCCACCAGGGTGTCGGCCACCTCGTCGTGCAACTCGGTGGGGAAGGGGCCCGACCCCACCCGGGTGACGTAGGCCTTGGCGATGCCGATGATGCGACCGATGTGACCGGGTCCCACGCCGGCCCCCGTGCACGCCCCACCGGCTACCGGGTTGGAGGACGTCACGAAGGGATACGTGCCCTGGTCGAGGTCGAGGAAAGTGGCCTGCGCCCCTTCGAACAGCACGTTGCGTTCGGCTTCGAGGGCGTCGTGGACGAGGCCCACGGTGTCGGTGATGAGGGGGTCGAGGCGGGCCGCCAGCTCGCCCAGGTACAGGTCGGCGATGTCGTCGCTCGACAGGGCCAGGCGGTTGTACACCTTGGCCAGCACCAGGTTCTTCTCCTTGAGGACGACGTCGAGCTTCTCCCGGAAGATCTTGGGGTCCTGCAGGTCCTGGACCCGCAGGCCCACCCGGGTGGCCTTGTCGGCGTAGGCCGGGCCGATGCCCCGCTTGGTCGTGCCCAGGCTGTTCTTGCCCAGGTAGCGCTCGGTGAGACGATCGAGCTCGTGGTGGTACGGCATGATCAGGTGGGCGTTCCCGGACACCTTCAGGCGGCTGCAGTCGACCCCACGAGCCTCGAGACCATCGAGCTCGTCGACCAGCACGGCGGGGTCGACCACCACGCCGTTGCCGATGACAGGCGTGACCCACGGGTACATGACCCCACTGGGTACGAGCTGCAGGGCGAAGGACTCGCCCCCCACGACCAGGGTGTGCCCGGCATTGTGACCGCCCTGGTAGCGGACGACCACCTGCATCTCCCTGGCCAGAAGGTCGGTGAGCTTCCCCTTACCTTCGTCGCCCCACTGGGTCCCTACGACCACAGTCCCGGGCACGAGCGCTTCTCCTCAGTAAACCTTCTAGCGGTCCCGTCATCATAGGCTGCCGGCAATGGCCACCCGTATCCTTCTCCTGCGCCACGGCCAGTCGACGTGGAACGCCGAGGGCCGCTGGCAGGGATGGTCTGACCCCCCGCTGTCCCAGCTGGGGCGGGCCCAGGCGGCCGAGGCCGCTCGCCGCCTGGACGGGCTGGGCCTCACCAGCGTGACGGCGTCCGACCTCGACCGGGCCCGCACCACGGCGTCGGCGGTGGCCGCCGCGCTCGACCTCGCCCCGGTCACCGTCGATCCCGACCTGCGCGAGTACAACGTCGGTGACTGGGAAGGCCTCACCCGGCCCGAGATCGAGCGGCGGTGGCCCGATCAGATGGACGACTGGCGCAAGGGGCGGCTCATCGCCACCCCCGGTGGTGAGACTCGCGTGGCATTCCTGGCCCGTGTCACCGCCGGCCTGGCCAGGCTGGTCGCCTCCGAGGACGCCGGGGCGTGCCCCCTGGTCATCACCCACGGTGGCGTGATCCGGGCCGTCGAGCAGGCGGCCGGCGGCGAGCGGTCGGCGGTGATCGACAACCTGGCGGGGCGATGGTTCACCGTCGACGCCGACCAGGCGCTGCGGGC
>DATAQC010000068.1:0-13709 GCA_036264885.1 Acidimicrobiales bacterium
CCGCCTGCCATCGCATGTTCCAGACCCGCCGGCTCAACGGTTCGCCGTCCGCATCGGTGAACAGCAACGCGCCGGCCTCGGTCGCCGTCCAGCGGTCGAGGTGTGCCTCCAACTCGTCGACGACCTGCTGCGGTAGTGCAACGATGCGGCGGCCAGCATCGGTCTTGGGTGGCCCGGTCAACCGCTGTCCGCTCTTGAGCTCGAGCGCCTGCTGATCGACGCGGACACTGGCGTGCTCGACGTCGACATCGCCTCGCCGCAGCCCGAGCAGCTCGCCGAGCCGTAGGCCGCCGAGCGTCGCGAGGATCACCATCAACCGGTGCCGAGGCTCGATCGCGTCGGCGAGCGCGTACACCTGCTCGATGGTCGCGATTGGCCGCTCCGGCGCCCGCTCGACGCCGGCGCCCTCGATGAGGCACGGGTTCTGCACCAGCAGCCCGTCCTCGAGCGCAGTGCTGAGGATCGTCCGGAGGAGCCGGTACGCCTTCGCTGTCGTCGACGCGCCAGGCCGCTTGCCGCTGTACAGCTCCGCGTGCCACGAACGGATGCCGCTCGGCGAGAGGTCCGACAGCGCCACCTCGCCGAGCGTCGGAAGGACGTGGCGCCGCAACAGCAGCTCGTACAGCTCGCGAGTACGGGGCCGCAGCTGACCGCGGTTCTTCACGACGACCAGACTACGAAGCGGCTGTGACGCCGGCCCGGGCCGCAGCCGTCGATGTAGGTCGATCGACGCCACCGGCACTCGGGGGCAGGAACGTCTCCACCCCGACCTCTCGAGTGACACACTGGACCTGTGTCGTCGACCGATGCCGACCGGGTCCAGACTGCCTTCGACTCCGCCGTCGCCGGCGACATCGACCCGCTGGTGTCACTCCTCGATCCCGGTCTCGAGTGGCGGGGCACCGCCCGGGGTCATCTGTGGTGGCGGCACACCCCCAGCTGACACGGCCCGGACGAGGCCCGGGCGGTCCTCACCCAGCGCAGGCGCCGCATCGATGAGGCGCAGATCATCGACCCTCAGGCCCAGCTGGTGGCGGCCACCGCCGAAGGCGTCGTAGTGAGGCTGCGGTGGAGAGAACCGGAGTCGACCACGACCAACGAGATGTTCCAGGTGTTGCGCCTGCGCGACGGCCGGGTGGTCGACATGGCCGACCACCCGAACCGCCGGACCGCCATGAAAGCGATCGGCGCGCCCTCGGTGGAGCGGGCTTGACGAAGGCCTCAGCTGCGTCCGATGGCACGCGGCGAAGGTAGGAACCTGCCCGTCCGTCGCCGGTAGAGGGGGAACTCCTCGGGGTGGGTCCGGGCCAGCACCGGCTCCTCGACGCCCCGGACGATCACCTCTGACGCCACGACATGGAGCACCACCCCGCACAGAGACACAATCGACGGCACGCCCACCGCCACACCGACCGACGCCACCAGGCAGGCCAGGTAGAAGGGGTTCCTCACCCGGGCGAAGGGGCCGGTGGTGACCAGGTGCCCGCTCGCATCGATGCCTGCCCGCCACTCCGACGCCAGGTGGTGCTGGGCCCACAGCCCGAGGGCGATGGCACCCGCCAGGGTGACCACGGTGACGGCCAGCCGAAGGCCGGCACCTCCGAGACCGACCGGGTCGACGACGCCGAGGAGACCGAGCACGGGGCCACCGAGGCTGACCACGCAGGCCGCCCCACACAGGGTCTCCCCCACCGCGTCGGTGCGAGATATGGGCCTGCGCCAGGCCGACTCACCCGTCCGCCGCTTGGCTTCGACGGTTCGCCAGCCGAAGAGGACGCCCAGGAAGGCGGCGTAGGTGACAAGGGCGACGACTTCGAGGACCGTCATCCCCCCATCATCGCCCACCCCGGCTCGAGCGACGCGTGGCATCCATGGGTCCGCGGGCGTCAGGATCGTCTCCCTTGAGGTCGTGGTGGGACGCCGTCGTGGCCCGGACGCCGGCGCCTCGGCCGTGGGTTGTCGTCGTGACGTTCGCGGCGGCCGCCGCCGCCGTCGGCTCGGCGCGGGCCTGGAAGCTGAGCCGCCAGGTGATCACCATCGCCCACGAAGGCGGCCACGCCGTGGTGGGCCTCCTGGTAGGGCGGCGCCTGAGTGGCGTCCGCCTGCACTCCGACACCAGTGGCGTGACGGTGACGTCTGGTCGGGCCCGGGGAATCGGCATGATCGCCACGGTCGCCGCCGGCTACGTGATGCCGTCGATGCTGGGGTTGGGTGCGGCCTGGCTGGTGGCCTCCGGTCATGTGGGGGCACTGCTGTTCGCCAGCCTGTTCCTGCTGGCCGCCATGTTGGCCGCCGTGCGCAACGTTTTCGGCGTGCTCAGCGTGGCCTCGTGCGCCGTCGTCGTCTTCGGAGCGGTGTGGTCCGGATCGGCGACGCTGCAGGCCGTGCTGGCCTGGACCATGACCTGGCTCCTGCTCCTGGGCGGCCCCCGCCCCATCTGGGAGCTACAACACATCCGACGCCGGCACCGGGCGCTGACCTCCGACGCCGATCAGCTGGCGTCGCTGACCCATCTGCCGGCACTGCTGTGGGTGGGGGTGTTCGCCGCGGTGGCACTGAGCGCCCTGGCCGTCGGCGCCCGGTGGCTCGTCCTGACCGTCTCGTGAGCCCTCGGCGCAGAGCGACCGGGTGACCGTGACCGGGTCAGGCAGACCGGGCTAGGGCGACGGTCGACACCGCGGCGAGGAGACCCTGCTGGCTGAGCGGCCGCCACTGCGAGGCCTCGACCGGGCCGTCCGACAGCACGGTGAACCCGGACGAGAGGTCGACATCGGCCAGCGGGTGGTTCGGGAACCGGAGGCTGACCACGTCATGGGACGGTTTCGGCGCCAGTCGGCTCACAGGTGCTGGCATTGGCATTCGTACGCCTTTCGGGCCTTTGGTGGCGACCCTCGCCGGTGCCTCCCGAGCTCCGGCGCGAGTCCTTGTCCCCCGATCATTCCTGAGGTCGAGGCCCTCGACAATCACCCGAACGGACCTTTCTCGATAGCCCGAAAGGACTACTCGCTCGGCAGTGGCGGAGCTCTGTGAGCCCGTCGGGATCGACCTCAAGCTAGTGGCCTCCGCCGAAGGCCAGCGCAGCGACCAGGTCCATGGGGACCACCTCGGCCAGGGCCTGTTCGATGTGGAAGCTCCAGGGCTCGTCCCCGGCGACGGTGACGGCGACTTCGGTCACCATGTCGGAGCACCGGGGATCGGTACCGGGCTTCTCGGTGATGGCGATGGAGGCGTCGGCGGGCAGGGAGAGCTCGGCCCGCACCCAGGACTCCAGCTGGGAAGCGGTCGTCGATCCGTCGGTCACGGCTGCGAGCCTACCGGCGCCGCTACTGCTTCCCGTCGGGGTCGGCGACCACTCCCAGGCGGCTCATCTGGCGGGTGGTCGACTCGGCCACCGCCGACTCCATGGCCTGGGCGAGCACCGCCGCCACCGCCTTCATCGCCGTGGGCCGGACCCGCACCAGGGCATCGGTGACCTCGGGCAGGCGCTCCGGGGGCATGCACTCGGCGACGAACGGCTCCCACACGTGGCGCTCGAACAGGGCCACAAAACGGTCGGCCACCCGCGCCAGGTCGTGGGTCAACAGGATGTGCTCGTCGAGCACGGCCGACAGGGGGATGCCGGCGGCCACCAGGTCGGCCCCCGCCCGCAGCAGGGTGGGGCTGGGCACCCGCCAACCGTCGCCGCTGCCGTCGGAGACCAGCAGGCCGGCGGCCACCGCCCGTTCACCGAGGGTGGGGTCGTCGGCGATCTCGGGAAAGAGGCGCCGGAGCTGGCCGGTGTCGATGGCCCCCGGAGCCTCGTCGCTCCAGGGGGCGGTGAGCGCCTCCTCGAACCCCAACACGTCGGAGAGGCTGCGACCGTCCTCCCAGGCATCGAGGAGGGCTCGGATGGCGGCCAGCGAGAAGCCCTGGGCCTGGAGGTGGGCGATGTAGCGCAACCGGGCCAGGTGGCCGTCGTCGTATAGGCCGACCCGCCCCGACAGCCGGGGGTGGGGCAGCAACCCGTCGGTCTGGTAGGCGCGGATGGTGCGGGTGGTGACGTCAGCCGCCCGGGCCAGCTCGTCGATGGTCATATGACATATCTCCCGTTGACTGTTACATCAATCTATGTTAGCATAAGGCCCGACACGGGAGGTAGCGAGATGTCGAGCGTCATTCTTGCCGTTTCCGGAGGCTGGTCGCCGGAGATGTGGCTGTGGCTGGTCGTTCCCATCGGCATCTACTGCGGAGTGTCCCTCGGTCTGTTCGTCGCCGGTCACAGCGACCAACCCGACAACTTCGTGGGCTTCTTCTTCCGAGAGATCGGCGACAGCCTGCGCCGGGCCACCGGCTTCCCCGGTTGGGCCATGGCCGGCGCCCTCACCGGACTGCTGTTCCTCGGCATCGCGGTGATGGGCTTCTACTGGGACGTGGCCTGGCACATCGATCTGGGCCGTGACAAGGACCTGTTCACCCCGTCCCACGTCATGATTCTGGTGGGCCTGGGCGGCCTGTTCTTCGCCGCCATGGTCACCGTGCTGTTCACCTCCGTCGAAGAGGTTCAGACCCGTGTGCAGATCGGATGGGTGCGGATCCCGCTGCCCGCCGCCCTCCTGGGCTTGTTCGGCTTCGGCGGCGCCAGCGCATTCCCCCTCGATGCGTTGTGGCACGACGCCTACGGCATCGACGTCACCCTGTGGAGCCCGACCCACCTTCAGCTCATGGCAGGAGGCGCTCTGGCCACCATCGCCATCTGGCTGCTCATCGCCGAAGCGCTGCCCGACGCCCACCCCACCCCACTGGGTCATGGCATCCACGCCCTGGCCGCCGGCGCCACCCTCACCGGGCTCACCATCTTCCAAGGCGAGTTCGACTTCGGCGTGCCCCAGTTCCAGGTCGTGTACCTGCCCGTGCTCGTCGCCGCCGCCGCCGGCTTCGTCCTCGTCCTGGCCCGCCTGGCCATGGGTCGGTGGGGCGCAGTGAAGGCGGTCGTGGCCTACCTGGTGCTGCGAGGGCTGCTCGGCCTCATGATCGGCGAGGCCCTGGGCCACACCTTCCCCCGCTTCCCGCTGTACCTGCCCTCGGCCCTGGTCGTCGAAGCCGTCGGCGCCTGGATCGGCACCGGGCGCCGGTTCAACTTCGGCCTCGTCGCTGGAGCCCTCGTCGGAAGCGTGGGGCTGATCATGGAGATGATCTGGATCGCCGCCATCGGCTGGCGGGCCACCCTGCCTCTGGCCTCCATGGTCGAGGCCCTCGTGCTCGGCGTGGCCGCCGCCATCGCCTGCGGAGTCCTCGGCGCCGGTGTGGGCCGTGCCTTCGGCGTCGGCTTGGATGACGAGGAGGCGGTGGCGTGGGCGGCACCGGTGCCGATCGCCGCCCTGGCCATGGCCGGCGTCGTGCTCATCGTCGCCCTGGCCGTGCCCCTCCCCCGCCGGGTGGGTCACGTCAACGGCGTCGTCGCCCTCGAACGCCAAGAGCCGGCCACGGCCACCGCCTCGTCGCCCGAGGGACCGGCGCTGGTCGACGTGAGTCTGCGGCCGGCCGACGCCGCCGACGGCGCCATCGTGTTCACAGTCACATCGTGGCAGGGAGGCGGCACCGTCCACGCCGCCCTCCACAAGGTCGGTCCCGGCCACTACCGCACGACCACGCCCGTGCCCGTCAGCGGCTCCTGGAAGTCGATGGTCACCCTCGAGCGGGGCGACCAGGTGATGGCCGCC
The DNA here is from genome assembly GCA_036264885.1 of Acidimicrobiales bacterium. Taxonomy (GTDB): domain Bacteria; phylum Actinomycetota; class Acidimicrobiia; order Acidimicrobiales; family AC-14; genus DATAQC01. Next base: position 5,700 of record DATAQC010000068.1, read on the forward strand.
CCGATCTACCTGCCGGCCGACGAGCAGATCGGCGCCCCCGCCATCCCCGCTCTGCCGTCGCGCGACGTCACCTTCGTCCGCAACACCAAGTTGCTCCTCCGTGAACAACACGGTGGTCCCGCCTGGCCGGCCCTGGCCGCCTACACCGGACTGGCCCTGCTCATCGCCGCCTGGGTCGCCCTCATCGCCTTCACCGTCACCCGTGTCTCCGCCGGCACCGACGGCAGGCTGTCGCTGAACGACGCCCGACGTGACCGCCCGCCGCGACCGGGCGATGCCGTCGGCGTCACGGGGGTCCGGGTCGCCACCAACGGCAACGGGCGGGCGCCGGCGCCGGCCGAGAGCGGTTGGTACGCACCGAGCGGTTCGTCACCCGGCTGATCCGCGGGGCCGTCTCGCTCGGCGGCGATGCGCCCATGCACCCCCAGTAGGGTCGGCACGTGACCGTCGCCCCGTTCGGGTCGTGGGCGTCGCCCATCAGCCCCGAGTCGCTCACCGAGGGGTCGATCCGCGTCAGCGACCTGGCCATGTTCGGCCGGCGAGCCTGGTGGGTGGAGCGACGCCCCGACGACGCCGGCCGCCAGGTGGTGGTCAGCGCCGGGCCTGACGGCACCATCACCGACCACACGCCGGAGGGGTTCTCCACTCGCACGACGGTCCACGAGTACGGCGGCGCCCCCTTCACCGTAGTGGACGGCACCACCGTGGTGTTCTCGGAGATCGCCGACCAGCGGCTGTGGTCAGCGGCGCCGGGGGCCGAGCCCCGACCGCTCACACCGGAGCCGCCGCGGCCCTCGGCGTGGCGCTACGCCGACGCCCGCCCGGTCGCCGGCAGTGGCTGGGTGGTGTGCGTCCGTGAACGCCACCACGGCGCCCGCGCCGGCGAGGTGGAGAACGACCTGGTCGCCGTCTCCCTGGCTGCCGGCCCCGGCGGGGCCGAGCCGTCGCCTCTCGTCGGCGGCCGCGACTTCTTCGCCGCCCCCCGGCCCAGCCCGGACGGGACCCGCCTGGCCTGGCTGACCTGGGACCACCCCAACATGTCGTGGGACGGTTGCGAACTGTGGGTGGCCCACCTGGCCGGCGGCGGCGACGGCCCGCCGGTGCTCAGTGGCCACCGCCGGGTGGCGGGGGGACCGGACGAGTCGATCTCCCAACCGCGGTGGAGCCCCGACTCACGGCTGTGGTGGGTGTCCGACCGCAGCGACTGGTGGAACCTCTACGCCGACGACGGCGCCGGGGGGCGTGCGGTGGCGCCCCGCCCGGCCGAGTTCACCAGGCCCGACTGGGTGTTCGGACAGGCCACGTATGACTTCCTGGCCGACGGCCGCCTGGTGGTGGCCTGGTCGGCCGAGGGCATCGACCACCTCGGCACCATCGAACCGTCGACCGGCGAGCTGGTCGAGGTGCCCACCGCCTTCACCCACTTCGAGGCGGTCGTCGCCCTGGATGACAGAGCCGTGGCCATCGCCGCATCGGCCACCGAATCGGCGGTGGTGGTGACCCTGCCCGTCGGCGGGGTCGGCGGGGTCGGCGGGGTCGGCGAGGTCGGCGAGGTCAGCGGCGGATCGCTTGACGCCGCACCCCGGGTCCTGCGCCGCAGCCGGCCCACCACCATGGAGCCGGGGCACATCTCGATCGCCCAGCCCGTCACCTTCCCCACCACCGGCGGCCGGTCGGCTCACGCCTACTGGTACCCGCCCACCAGTGTCGACCACGAGGGACCGACCGGCACCCTGCCGCCGCTCGTCGTGGTGAGCCACGGTGGACCCACGGCGGCGGCGTCCCCGGCGTTCAATGTCGCCATCCAGTTCTGGACGTCGCGGGGCCTGGGCGTGGTCGACGTCGACTACGGCGGCAGTAGCGGGTACGGGCGGGCCTACCGCCGCCGCCTGGACGGGGCATGGGGCATCGTCGACGTCGACGACTGCGTGGCCGCCGCGGTGCACCTGGCCGACGAGGGACAGATCGACGGCGACCGCATGGTGATCCGGGGATCGAGCGCCGGTGGCTTCACCACCCTGTGTGCCCTCACCTTCGGCGACGCCTTCGCCGCCGGCGCCAGCCTCTACGGCATCGCCGACCTGGCCACTCTGGCCAGCGACACCCACAAGTTCGAGGCGCGCTACCTCGACCGCCTGGTGGGCCCGTGGCCCGAGGCGGCCGACGTCTACCGCCAGCGCTCTCCCCTGCACCACGCCGACGGGCTGGACTGCCCCGTCATCGTCTTCCAGGGACTCGACGACCGGGTCGTCCCCCCGGCCCAGGCCGAGGTGCTGGTCAGCGCCCTACGGGACAAGGGCCTTCCCGTCGCCTATCTGACCTTCGAAGGCGAACAACACGGCTTCCGCCAGGCCGAGTCGATCCGCCGGGTGGCCGAGGCCGAGCTGTCGTTCTATGGCCAGGTGCTCGGCTTCACGCCGGCCGGCCCCGTCCCCACCGTGGAGATCGAGAACCGCTCGGGCCTCGGGCCAGCCCGCTCAGGAGGCCGCTCGGGCCTCGGGCCAGCCCGCTCAGGAGGCCGCTCGTGCCGGCCACCCCGCTCAGGACGCCGCTCGGGCCGGCCACCCCGCTCAGGAGGCCGCTCGGGCCTCAGTGAGTGAGCGAGGCCAGGGCCCAGATAGCCGCTATCAGTCCGATGGCGGCCATGAAGATGCTGCGCCCGACCGGCGCCCGGGCCAAGTCACCTTCGCGCTCCTCACGGGGCGGACGGATGAGGGCCAAGCCGTTGCCCAGCGCCAGCGCGCCGCCCAGGGCCAGCAGGAGCCAGGCCAGGAGGTCGTTCCCGAGGAAGAGCTGGTCAGCGACCATGGAGTCCCGACGCTACACGGCACCCGAACCGCGGCACCGTCTCCGACCAGTCACGTAGCGACACCGGATCGCCACGCTGAGTCCTCAAGTTGCCCACCCGCGGTGCCGACACTTCGTCTAAGCAGATCGTAGGTGGGGGCCGGGATCGCCCTCCCGGAAGGCCGACCCCGCCCAGCGGGGAAGGGAACCCCTTCATCCCGGCCCCTACCTACGATCGCCCTGAGAGGGGTCCGAGATGCGCAGAAGCCACGAGACATCCCAGCCCTGGGTGAGGGAACGCTCTGACTGGGAGCCCGAGCCCTCGCCCACCGGTCGTGCGATCATCGCCGCATGGCTCGACCAGCAACTGGCCCTGATCTCCGCCCGTCGCCGGCGCCGCCGCCTCTGGCCCCACTGATCGAAATGGGTCGGGGAGCCGATCGGGGGTAGGCCACTACCGGCCGCGCTACGACGCGGGTCGACACCACGCCGGAGGAGGAGGCCCGCGGTGGCTGACAGCAAGGTGACCGAAGCAACAAGACGCCAGATCGGCGGCCCCCGGCACGGGCGCCGGGGTGAGCACCGCCTGCCGGCGGTAGCGGCGGTGCTGGTGGGCATCGCCTTGTACGTGACGCTGCCCAGCGAGCTGGTCCTGGGCACGCGCTTCGTCGTGCCCGCCCTCGAGGTGGCGCTGCTGGTGCCCCTCATCGGGTTCAACCCGGCTCGGTTCCAGCGCGAGACCAAGTGGTCGCGCGCCCTGTCCATAGCTCTGGTCGGCGTGATCGGGGCCGCCAACCTGTTCTCGCTCTCCCTGCTGATCAAGGCGCTGGTGTCGGGGAAGGCCAGCAACGGCAAGCAGCTGTTGCTGGCCGCCCTCGGGGTCTGGCTCACCAACATCATCGTGTTCGGCCTGGCCTACTGGGAGCTCGACAGGGGTGGCCCAGTGAAGCGCAGCCAACTCCCCCGCGACCAGTTGCCCGACGCCGACTTCCGTTTCTCCCAGGACGAGAACGACGACTCCATCGTCGAGGTGTCGTCGTCGTCGTCGGCCAAGGCCGACTGGGCCCCCACCCTCGTCGACTACCTCTACGTATCGGTCACCAACTCCACCGCCTTCAGCCCCACCGACACCATGCCGTTGTCGACGCGGGCCAAGCTGTTGATGAGCGTGCAGAGCATGGCCGCCCTGATCACCTCGGTGCTGGTTATCGCTCGAGCCGTCAGCGCTCTTCAGTAGATCGCCCACCCGCTGGGTAGGCAGACACCATGACCGACTCAGCGTTGCGTCCGTCCTACGTCAACCCCGGTGGCGAGTTCACCCGCGACACCAACTACATCGCCACCCGCATCACCGCCGACGGCCGCGACGGCTTCCCCGTCGAAGCGGGCCGGTACCGCCTGGTGGTGAGCCGGGCCTGCCCATGGGCCAACCGGGCCATCATCGTGCGCCGCCTGCTGGGCCTCGAGCCAGTGCTGTCGATGGGCGTCGCCGGCCCCACCCATGACCAGCGCAGCTGGAGGTTCGACCTCGACCCGGACGGCCGCGACCCGGTGCTCGGCATCGAGCGCCTCCAAGAGGCGTACTTCGCCCGCTTCCCCGGTTACGAGCGGGGCATCACCGTCCCCGCCATCGTCGACGTCACCACCGGCCAGGTCGTCACCAACGACTACCCCCAGATCACCCTCGACCTGTCGACCGAGTGGCGCGCCCTTCACCGCCCGGGTGCACCTGACCTGTACCCCGAGGCGAGGCGGGACGAGATCGACGAGGTGGCCGAGCTGGTGTTCAGGGACGTGAACAACGGCGTCTACCGTTGCGGCTTCGCCGGCTCACAGGGCTCCTACGAGAAGTCCTATCGGCGCCTGTTCGACCGCCTGGACTGGCTCTCCGATCGCCTGACGTCACAGCGGTACCTGGTGGGCGACACCATCACCGAGGCCGACGTCCGCCTGTTCACCACCCTGGCCCGTTTCGACGCCGTCTACCACGGCCACTTCAAATGCAACCGCCAGAAGCTGTCGGAGATGCCCGTGCTTTGGGCCTATGCCAGGGACCTCTTCCAGACGCCGGGTTTCGGCGACACCACCGACTTCGACCACATCAAGCGCCACTATTACGAGGTCCACACCGACATCAACCCGACGGGCATCGTCCCGATGGGGCCCGATCTCGGCAACTGGCTCACCGACCACGGGCGCCAGGCCCTGGGTGGGCGGCCCTTCGGGGAGGGCACACCGCCGGGACCCCCGCCGCTCGAGGAGGTGGTGCCCGCCGACCACACCCCCCTGCGGTCCTGAGGGTCAGAAAGATAACTACCTGCGCATTCGATGATGTGAATCCGCTGGTAGGTGGCTTACACAATGCGCAGGTAGTTATCTTCTGGACCCTGAGCGGGCCTACAACAGCGCCGGTGCCCCGTCGCTCATGGTCAGGGTACGGGTGGCCACGCTGCGGGCCAGCTCGACGTTCTGCTCCACCAGTACGACCGCCACGCCCGTCTCGGCCACATCGCTGAAGACCCGGGCACACTCGTGGGCGCGGTCGGTCGACAGTCCCGCCGACGGCTCGTCGAGCAACAGGACCCGGGGCAGGGTGCACAGCACCCGGCCGATGGCCAGCAGTTGCTGCTCGCCGCCCGACAGCGACGCCGCCACCTGTTCGCGCTTGGTCCCGAGAGCCGGGAAGCGCTCGAGCCACTCGGCCCGCGCCGCCCGCGACCGGGCCCGGTCCGGGGGGCGCGACGCCAGGTCGACGACGTCGAGGTTCTCAGCCACCGTGAGCGACGGGAACACCCGTATCGACTGGGGCAACAGGCGCAGCCCCAGAGCCGCCCGCCGCTCGGTCGCCATGGTGTCGATGCGCCGGCCACCGAGGACGATTCGTCCCCGCTGCGATCGCAGCAGCCCGGCGATGGCCCACAGCAACGACGACTTCCCCGACCCGTTGCCGCCGAGCACGGCCACGATCTCCCCGCCCTCCACGTCGAGATCGGCTCCCCGTACCACCGGCGAGCCGTTCCAGCCCGCCTCCAGGCCCCGCACGTTCAACACCATGGCAGCACCGCCAGGTTGGGGGCGAGGGCGGGATGGGCGGCCACCGAGGCGAAGGACCCCTCGGCGACGACGCTCCCGTCGGCCATGCCCAGCACCCGGTCGCAGACCCGCTCGACCCAGCCGTGGTCGTGTTCGACGACCAGGATGCCGACGCCCGCGTCACGCCGGTCGGTGATGAGGTCGGCCAGGCCCCGCAGCTGGTCGGGGTCGACGCCGGCGCCGGGCTCGTCGAGCACCAGGTAGGCGGGCTCGGCGGCGAAGACCCGGGCCAGCTCCACCCGCCGCCGCTGGCCGTGCGACAGCGCCCCCACCGCCCGACCGGCGAAGGTGGCCATGCCCAACTGGTCGAGCGCGTCCATGGCCGCCTCACGCAGGCGCCGTTCCCGCCGGCGGAACCCCGGTGAGCGCGCCCAGGCCCCGACGAGTGACGGGCGCACACGCCGCTGGGCGCCCACCACGACGTTGTCGAGCACGCTCAGCCCTTCGAAGAGCCGCAGGTTCTGGTAGCTGCGCACCACGCCGGCGGCGGCCAGGCGCGAGCTGCAGGTGCCGGTGAGGTCAGCGCCGTCCACCACCACCCGACCGGCCGAGGGGGCCAGCGCGCCGCTGGCCAGGTTGACGAGTGTCGTCTTGCCCGAACCGTTGGGCCCGATGACGCCCAGCACCTCCCCGCCGGTAAGGGTCATGGAGACGCCGGCCACCGCATGCACTCCGGCGAAGTCCCGGGACACGTCATCGAGGCGCAGGCCCCTCGCCGCCGGGCCAGGGTTCGCGGGGCCGGGGATCACCGGGCCGGGAATCACCGGCCTGCCACCCCCCCGGCGGGCACCGGGCGGCGCAGGGCGGGCAGGCGCACCGTCGTGCGCAACCGGGCCCGGGCGGCATCCCCCAGCCCGAGGCGCGTCGCCGCCACCAACAGGATGACCAGCCCGGTGACCGCTTCGGACACGTCGCCGTAGGCCGCCAGACGATCGAGCACGGCGGTCATGGCCACGGCGGCAACGACCGTGCGTCCCATGCGGGCCTCACCGGCGATGAGCACGATCAAAATGACGACGACGGTCTGGGACAGGCCGAACGACACCGACGACACGAACCCGTTCTGCACGGCATAGAGCCCGCCCGCCGCCCCCGCCATCCCCGACCCCACGGCGAAGGCGAGCAGGCGCAGGCGCCCGGGATGCACCCCGAAGGACCGGGCCGCCACCTCGTCGTCGCGCAGAGCCATGCACGCCCGCCCCAGTGGCGACGCCTTGAGCGCCACTGCTGCGGCCAGGACCACCAGGGCGACGACCAGGGCGACGGCGTAGAGCCCTCGGTCATCGAGGGCGTGGCCGAACACCGACACCCCCGGGACGGCGGCGATGCCTTGATAGCCGCCGGTGAAACGCTCGGTGTTGAGGAACAGCGACTGGAGGATCTCGCCCGCACCCAGGGTGGCCAGGGCGAGCACGTCGCCCCGCACCCGCAGGCCCGGAAGCCCGACCACCACCCCGAAGAGGGCGGCCACGGCCACCGCGGGCAGGAGGGCGGCCCAGAACGACCAGCCGTGGGCCACCATGAGCTGGGCGACGGCATAGGCCCCCACTCCCTGGAGGGGGGCCTGGGCCACCGACAGTTGCCCCGACAGGCCGTAGACCACCTGGAGCCCGAGGGCGGTGATCACCGCGATCACCGCCGTCGTGCCCAGCCCGTATCCGTGCCGGCCGCCGATCCACACCGGCACCACGGCGAGCACGGCGAGGACAGGGAGCCCCGCGGCCGAGGATCGTCGCACCCGGCTCAACGCTCCAGGGAGATCTCCTTGACCTCCTGGGGACCGGTCTGCTCGTAGCCGGTGAAGAACACGGGCTTGCCGCCCTGGACCTGGAAGACGTAGAGCCGGCCGCCCACCCGTGACCCGTCCGGAGCGAATTGGAGGGGGCCGACCCCCGTGTCCGGGATGGAGATCTTGTGGAGGTGGTCGGACAGGTCGAGCCGGGTGCCGGCCCCGTCGGCGAAGCCGGCGGCCACCGCCTGCACGCCCTCGTAGGCGAACACGGCGGGGTCGGGGACGACCGACTCCTTGGTGGCGGCGGTGTAGGCGTTGCGCAGGGCCACGGCCGCGGGCGTGTTGCGTTGGGCGTCGGTGGGCGAGTTCCCGACGACCCCGTTGGCCTGGGCGCCTGC
>DATAQC010000079.1:0-13240 GCA_036264885.1 Acidimicrobiales bacterium
GCTCGGTGCAGCGGCCAGGCTGGACTGCGGCACACGAAAGGCTCCGCTGAGAGCTGCTGCCTCCCGGCCCTGACTCGGTTCACGGACTTCCGTTGCGCAGGACCCAGCCGCTGCACGAAGCGGCGGCGTGTCCGCCCACAGACGATAGCCTGGTGGCACTCGGAGGGGTGCGGGAGCGGCCGAACCGGCACGCCTGGAGAGCGTGTAGGGGGCAACCCCTCGTGGGTTCAAATCCCACTCCCTCCGCCAGCCCGGTCGGCGCAGTACGTGCCGGCACCTCAGTCCTTGCCTTTTTTCCCCTTCCCCGGCGAATGGGTGGGAGCAGGCGTGGGCGGCGGGGCGGCGGTGGTGGCCGGGGCGGTCAGGGCGCGGAGCACCGACTGGTCGATGCCGGGGACCTGGGCGAGCAACTGCACCGTCGTTGCTGCGGTGGCAGCGGTGATCTGGCCGGCTCGGACCCACCCGACCGTGGTGGCCAGCAGGGCGGTGGCCTCGGAACCGCCCCCACCATTCTGCACCTGGTCGGCCAGGGCGCCGAGCCGCGATGCCAGGTCGACGGCGAGGGGACCGTCCGCCGAACCGAGCTTGGCGGCGGTGTCACGGAGCTGCTGAGCCAGACCGGTGGTGGCGGTGGTGGTCGTCGTCCGTGCCACGGTGGTGGTCGATACGCCACCAGCCACCGTGGGTGTCTTGGGGCCCGACGCAGCCCGTACGACGAGGACGATGACCAGGACGGCCAGTCCGGCGAGGACGACGCCGATCAACATCCGCCGGAGCCGGTCGCCTGTGAGCCCCGCCGGGGGCGGGGACGGGGGCATCGGCGCGACCACCGGGTCGGCGACGGCTCCACTGTCGAGGACCTGGGTGCCGTCGAGCCCCGTCCCCGCCCCGGCCCCGGGCACGGCGCCGGCCATGTTCACCGTCTGGGCCAGGGTCGCGGCGCCGGCTGCCGGGGCGGTCAGGGCTGACGCCATCTCGTCGGCCGAAGCGAAGCGGGCCGACGGGTCGTGGGCCATTGCCCGCTCGACGCAGGCGACCAGGGTCGGGTCGAGGTCGGGACGGACCTCCGAAAGTGGCCGATGGGCACCAGCGGCGACGGCGCCGGCGACGGCCAGGGGCGTGGTCCCACCGAAGGGCTTGAAGCCGGCCAGCGCCTCGTAGAGCACCACCCCGAGGGCCCACTGGTCCGAGCGGGGGCCGGCGGCGGTGCCGTCGAGGCGCTCGGGCGCGAGGTAGGCGGGCGTGCCCAGCAGTTGACCGGTGGTGGTGAGGTCGACATCACCGTCGGCCTCCAGGCTCTTGGCGATGCCGAAATCGGCGACCTTGGCCCGCCCGTCGGCGGCCAGGAGGATGTTGCCGGGCTTGACGTCGCGGTGGATGAGGCCCACGGCATGGGCGGCGGCGAGGGCGCCCAGCACCTGGGTGGCCACGGTGATCAGCCAGGCCGGGTCGACGGGCCCCTCCGCCATGCGGTCGCCCAGGGTCTCGCCGCCGAGGCGTTCCATCACGATGTAGGGGACGCCGGCGTGCTCACCGGTGTCGAACACTGCCACCGCGTTGGGGTGGGACAGCGATGCCGCCGCCCGGGCTTCGGCCTCGAACCGGGAGCGGATGTCAGGCCGGGCGGCCATGGCCGGCAGGAGGAGCTTGATCGCCACAGGGCGGCCCAGGCGCCGGTCCACGCCGGCGAAGACCTCGGCCATCCCGCCACGCCCGATCACCTCACCGACCTCGTAGCGGTCGGCGATGACCCGCCCGACTATGGCGGGTCCTGCCCCGCCAGTTGGCGGGCCCGTTCATCGGCGACGAGGGCGTCGTGGAGATCGTCGAGGTCGCCCAGGAGGATCTTGTCGAGCTTGTGCAGGGTGAGGCCGATGCGGTGATCGGTGACCCGGTTGTCCTTGAAGTTGTACGTACGGATCTTCTCCGACCGCCCTCCCCCCCCGATCTGGCCCCGCCGGGTCTCCGACAGCTCCGCCGTGCGCCGGTCCTGCTCGGCCTTGAGCAGGCGGGCCCGGAGCACCAGCATGGCCTTGGCCCGGTTCTGGATCTGGCTCTTCTCGTCCTGCATGGCCACCACGATGCCGGTGGGGAGGTGGGTGACCCGCACGGCCGAGTCGGTGGTGTTCACCGACTGGCCACCGGGCCCGGTCGAGCGATAGACGTCGACCTTGAGGTCGGCCTCGTCGACGGAGACGTCGACCTCCTCGGCCTCGGGCAGCACGCTCACCGTCGCCGAGCTGGTGTGGATGCGGCCCTGAGCCTCGGTGACGGGCACCCGCTGCACGCGGTGGGGGCCGCCCTCGAACTTCATGCGGGTCCAGATGCCGTCACCTTTGAGGAGAAACGTGACCTCGTTGATCCCGCCCATGTCGGAGGCGTCGGCGGCCAAGACCTCGAGCTTCCAACCCCGACGGGCGGCGTAGTGGCCGTACATCTCGAACAGGTCCTTGGCGAAGAGGTTGGCCTCCTCCCCTCCTTCGGCTCCCCGGATCTCGATGATGACGTTCTTTTCGTCGTTGGGGTCGGTGGGCAACAGCAGGAGGCGGAGGTCGCGGTCGAGGTCGCCGATGGCCAGTTCCGACTCCTCGATCTGGGCCCGCAGGAACTCACGATCGGGACCTGACGACTCGCCCAACATCTCCCTCGCCGCGTCCAGGTCGTCGAGGGCGGCGCGGTAGCGCCGGTAGGCGGTCACGACCGGTTCCAGGGCCTTGGCCCGTCGCGAACGCTCGACGAGGGCCTTCTGGTCGGCGATCACCTCGGGGCGCATCAGGTCGGCCATCACCTCGTCGTACTCACGGGCAAGCCGAGCAAGGCGTTCCAGCATGAGGCCAGGCTACCGGTGAGGGCGCCCCCTCTATGGACTGGGCGGCACTGTCGTCGTCACGGCGGGAGCTGTGGTGGTGGGGGCCGTCGTTGTCGGAGCCGCGGTGGTGGGCGTCGGCCTGGTGGGGGGTGTGGTGTGCGGCGGCGCGGTAGGCGTCGGCTTCGGAATCTTGACCGACGAGGTCACCGCTGGGCGCGAGGCGGCCCTGGTGGTCACCGGTCCGCTCGACGAACCCGACTTCGGGACATCGGCGACGACCGACGTCGTCGGGCCGTCGGGAGGCTCGGGCGTAGTGAACAACCCGGCAATGGTCGTTGAAGGGTCCGAGGCGATGGGCCGCCTCGAGTCGACGTGGGACGGGTCGGCCCGCTTGGTGCCCGACGCCAGCACCACTGCGAAGGCGACGACCACCAGGCTGGCGACCACGATGCCGGGAAGGAGGTCTTTCCACCGCGCCGTCCACCAGTCGTGCAGCGAGGCCAGCCAGGCGGCGGGGTTGCCGCCGAGGCGGTCGCCGACCGATGCCGGTTCGGAGGGCGGCCACGGCTCCGCATCAGCAGCCGTCCCCAGCGCGGAGGAGCCACCGGCGGCGGGCACGGGGTCGTCGGCGATCCGGCGCAGCTCCCCGAGGGCGGTGTGCAATGCCCCACCGAACCCCGATTCCTCCAGCGCAGCCGCCGCCTGGGCGGCCGCCGCCGCTTCGCCGGCACCGTCGGGTCGGGGCCGACCCGCCGTAGGGGTCAGGGGGGCCCCGTCGAGGACGGGATCGACCGCCCACGGGTCGACGGCAGCGCCAACCGACGGCGCCCCAGCCGGCGGTCGGGTGGTCGGGGGGCTCCACGCGCTCGGCGGCGGGGATGACGGCGTCGTCGTCACGGGTAGCGGCGACGGGGGGTCGGCGGGTGACAACCGCAACAGGGCGCCGAGGGCGGCGGCCAACTTGTCGTCGTCCCCCCGCGCCCGGCGGCGGCCCTGGTGGGCCTCGGCCGTACCCGGTTGGTTCAGATGCGGCTCAGAGATGAGACGACTCCCTCAGGGTCACTCGCCGAGTCGAGACGCACGCAGGTGGCGACCACCCAGGGCAAAAATGCTAGTCGCCGCCATCGCCGCGAACCGGGCGGCTACTTGGCCGCTTTGCCCCTCGTGCCGTAGCGCCGCTCGAAGCGCTCCACCCGCCCACCGGTGTCGACGAGCTTCTGCTTGCCCGTGTAGAAGGGGTGGCACTCGTTGCACAGCTCGGCCCGCAGGTCGGTGCGGGTGGACCGGGTGGTGAAGGTGTTGCCGCACGAGCAACGCACGGTGGCGGTCTGGTAGGTGGGATGGATGTCGGTCTTCATGGTCGGCGTTCTCCTTACCCGGCCGGGGCCTTGGCGATCTCGGCCAGGAACTCATCGTTGCTCTTGGTGTTCCTTATCTTGTCCATCAACAACTCGAGACCCGCTCCGCCTTCCAGGGCGTTGAGCACCCGGCGGAGCTTCCACACCTGCTGGAGCTGGTTGCGCTCGAACAGGAGCTCCTCGTGCCGGGTCGAGCTGCCGTTGACGTCGAGCGCAGGATAGATGCGGCGCTCGGCCAGCTTGCGGTCGAGGCGCAGCTCCATGTTACCGGTGCCCTTGAACTCCTCGAAGATGACCTCGTCCATGCGGGACCCGGTCTCCACCAGGGCGGTGGCGAGAATGGTGAGCGACCCCCCCTCCTCGATGTTGCGGGCCGACCCGAAGAACTTCTTGGGCGGATACAGGGCGCCCACGTCGATGCCACCCGACATGATCCGGCCGGTGGCGGGCGCCGCCAGGTTGTAGGCCCGGGAGAGACGGGTGATGCCGTCGAGGACGATGCACACGTCGGTTCCCACCTCGACCAGGCGCTTGGCCCGCTCCAGGGTGAGCTCGGCCACCTGGGTGTGCTCCTCGGAGGGCTTGTCGAACGTGGAGGCGACGACCTCGCCCTTCACCGAGCGCCGCATGTCGGTGACCTCCTCGGGGCGCTCGTCGACCAGGAGCACCATGAGGTGGATCTCGGGGTTGTTGGCCTCGATGGAGTGGGCGATCTGCTTGAGGACCGTGGTCTTGCCCGCCTTCGGGGGCGACACGATCAGGCCTCGCTGGCCCTTGCCGATGGGTGAGATGAGGTCGACGATGCGGGCCACCATGTTGGTGTTGTCGCCGGGGACCTCGAGGTGCAGGCGGGCGTCGGGGAACAGCGGGGTGAGCTCATCGAACCTGGGCCGCTGCCTGGCTTCGTCGGGGCTCATGCCGCTGACCGTGTCGATGCGCAGGAGCGCGGGCCAGCTCTCGTTGTTGCCCGCCGGTCGGCTGGCGCCCTTGACGTAGTCGCCCTTGCGGAGGCCGAAGCGACGGACCTGGCTCACCGAGACGTAGACGTCGTTGGCACTGGCCAGGTAGCCCGTCGTGCGCAGGAAGCCGTAGCCCTTCTCGTGCAGGTCGAGGAGGCCCTCGGCGGGGGCGGGCTCGCCCGAGAACTGGACCTCGTCGACCCGCTCCTGCTGGGCCATGACCCGGTCACCACGGTCGCGGCCCCGGCGGCGCCGGCTGCTGCTGCGACGGTTGCCGCCGTCGCCGTTGTCCGAGCCCTGGCTCTGGCCGCCACCCTGGCCCTGGCCGCCAGCCTGGCCCTGGCGGTTCTCACGGTTGTCGCGAGGGCGGGGCCGGTCGTCTGACCGGTTTGCGCCACCCGACCCCGCAGAGCCGTTTCGTCCCGCCTCGGTGGGGGACGGCTCGTCGCCCGGACCCGAAGGCGAGGGCTCCGAGGGTGGGGTGACCACAGGGCGAGGCGCGGGGTCGTCGTCGGGGTCGATCTCGGGATCGATCGTCGGCGCCGGCGGGGCGATCACCGAATCGGGCCGGCCGTTGCCCTCGGAGGCGACGACCCGGGTGTTCGACTCTGACGAGCCCGGCGACTCAGACGAATCAGGCGGGCCAGACGAATCAGGCGACTCAGGCGAGCCATCGCCGGCGGCCGACGATGGCCTCGACGACCGCGACCGCTTGGGGCGTTCGTCACTGCCCGTCTCGATGCCCGCCTCACGCAGGATCTGGTCGATCAGTGTCGACTTCGATGCCCGCCCGGACGCCTTGACGCCCATGGCCGCGGCGATGGCCACCAGCTCCTCACGCTCTTTGCCTTCGAGGACCGATCGTTCGAGTGCCTGGGGCGCAATGCTCATCGGGTGCCTCCCGGCATCATGGTGGGTCGGGTGCCGACCGCAGTGGTGACCGGACACGTCGCCCGGCCGGCGGGTCTCACCTGAGGGTGGAGCAGTCTGGTGTGGAGGATGGAGTTCATAGGTAGCTCGCTTCGGACCTTCCCACCTCGAAACCCTCCCGACGGGAAGGTCGAATCGCCGGCAGATGGAGAGGAGGCGGGGGACCGACTCCGGAAGCTGCTCTCCGGAGCCAGGTATCGCTGCTTCAGTCGAGGACTGGCACAGAAGGACTACACGCCTGGACTTCGCAAACGATGGTGGCCTCATCGTACCCACACCTGGGCGTCCGGGCAACCGGGTGGGCTCGCCCGGCCGGGGGGCGACGCGCAGGCTCAGGTGGGGGGGCTGCTGCGGACCAGTCGGCTCATGAGGGTGTGCCCGGCCACCGGGGGGCAGGCCGCAGTACCCGCCTCGCTGTACACGCCACCCGCGTCGTCGACCTCGGAATCGACCAGCACGTACGGGACGGGATCGGACGTATGGGTGCGCAGGGCCACGGGGGTGGCGTGGTCGGGCAACAGGAGGAGGCGCCACGGTGACAGCCCGTTCAGGCCGTCGACAAGCGGGCCCAGGATGCGCCGGTCCCAGTTCTCGAGCGCCTCGATCTTGGCCGCGAGGTCACCGGCGTGGCCGGCCTCGTCGCTGGCCTCGACATGCACGAGGAACAGGTCGGTGCCGGCGGCCAGCGCCTCCAGGCAGGCGTCGCGCTTTCCCTCGTAGTTGGTGTCGTACCAGCCGGTGGCCCCCTCGACCGTCACCGCGGGGATGTCGGTGAGGGCGCCGAGGCCGCGCACCAGGTCGACGGCGGACACCAACTGGGCGCTCAGCCCGTAGGTGGACGTGAACGACGGGATCTCGGGCTGGCTCCCCTGGCCCCAGAGCCACACCTGGGTGGCGGCCATGTCGAAGCGGCCCACCACGTGGCGCGACGCGTCCATCAGGGCCTGCAGCCGGGGGGCGGCGGGGCCCGTCGGCCACGACGCCTGACGACCGGTGAGGTCGTGCGGCGGCGTGCAATCGGCCTCGGCCCACGACCGGGGCGCCACGAGGATGTGGCGGTACTGGACTCCGGCGTGGAACACCACGCCGTCACCTCCCAACTCACGCTGGAGGGCGGCGATGACCTCACCCGCGGCCTCGGTCGACGGATGCCCGCCGGCGAAGTCGACCATGGTGCCGTCGGGGCCGACCGTGACCAGGTTGGCCCGGTAGGCCACCTGGTCGGGACCGAGACGCAGGCCCATGGCGGCCGCCTCGATTGGGGCGCGCCCGGTGTGGTATCGGGCCGGGTCGTAGCCGAGGATCGACAGGTTGCCCACGTCGCTGCCCGGTGGGAAGCCGGCCGGGATGGTGGCGGCCCGCCCCACCTCGCCACGGGCGGCGAGAGCCGCCAGGTTGGGCATGACGGCCGCCTCCAGCGGCGTGCGCCCCCCGAGCTCGGGCAATGGGTCGTCGGCTGCGCCGTCGGGCACGCAGACCACGTACTTCATCTGGCTACAACCCGAGGGCGGCGCGCACGGCGCGCTCGTCGGGATCGATGGCCGCCGGGACCTCGATCTGGGCGATGGCCCGGTCGGGGTCTTTGAGGCCGTGGCCGGTGAGGGTGCACACCACCGTCGCCCCCTCGGGCGCCCCGACCTTCAGCAGCCCGGCCACCGACGCCGCCGACGCCGGCTCGCAGAACACCGCCTCCTCGGAGGCGAGGAACCCGTAGGCCTCGAGGATCTCGTCGTCGGTGACCGACGCGATGCCGCCGCCGGACTCGGAGGCGGCGGCCGTGGCGCCGTACCACGAGGCGGGCCGCCCGATGCGTATGGCGGTGGCGACCGTGTCGGGATCGTCGACGGGGTGGCCCAGCACGATGGGCGCGGCGCCGGCGGCCTGGAAGCCGAACATGGCCGGCAGCCGGGTGGAACGGCCGGCGTCGGCGTACTCGCGGTAGCCCTTCCAGTAGGCGGTGATGTTGCCGGCGTTGCCCACCGGGATGCAGTGCATCTGGGGCGAGTCACCCAGGCTGTCGACGATCTCGAAGGCGGCCGACTTCTGGCCTTCGATCCGGTTCTGGTTCACCGAGTTGACCAAGGTGATCGGCGCCTGCTCGGCCAGGGCCTTCACCAGGGCGAACGCGTCGTCGAAGTTGCCCCGAATCTGCATCACCCGGGCGCCGTGGATGAGGGCCTGGGCCAGCTTGCCCAGGGCGATGTAGCCCTCAGGGATGAGCACCGCGCAGGTGAGCCCGGCTCGAGCGGCGTAGGCAGCCGCCGACGCCGACGTGTTACCGGTCGACGCGCACACCACCGCCTCGGCCTTGGCCTCGAGGGCCTTGGAGATGGCCATCGTCATCCCTCGGTCCTTGAACGAACCGGTGGGGTTGGCCCCCTCCACCTTGAGCCATACCGAGGCCCCGACCCGTTCCGACAGGCGGGGCGCAGGAAGCAGTGGGGTCCCGCCCTCCTGCAGGGTCACCACCGGGGTGCCGTCGTCGACGGGCAGGAACTCGCGGTACTCCTCGATGACTCCCCGCCAGACCGCTCCGGTCACGGTCGTCTCTCTACTCGCTACTCGCGGCCGATGACGCGCAAGAGCGTGCCCACCCGGTCGACGTCGTCGAGCTGGCGCAGATCGGTGAGCGTGGCCTGCACGTCGCGCTCGGCGGCCATGTGGGTGACGAGCACCAGGCGGGCCTCGTCACCCAGGCCCAGCTGCTCCATCTTGAGGATGGACACGCGGTGACGGGCAGTGGCGCCCGCCACCTTCTCGAGCACGCCCGGCCTGTCGACGACGTCGATGGTGAGGTAGTACTGCGAGTTGAGCTCGTCGATGGGGCGGATACGGGCCGGCACCAGGCCGGCGGGCGACGGCGCCGTCCCCTGGCGCAGGTTCACGGCGGCATCGACGAGGTCACCGAGCGCGGCCGAGGCCGTGGGCCGTCCTCCTGCCCCCCGGCCGTAGAACATCAGCTCACCGGAGGCCGCTCCCTCGACGAACACGGCGTTGAACGAGTCGCGCACGGCGGCCAGCGGGTGGTCGTCGGGCACCATGGCGGGGTGGACTCGCACCGCCACCTCGCCGGGCCCGCCGTGGGGATCGGCAACCGCTTCCACCACGGCCAGAAGCTTGATCACGTACCCGAGACGGCCGGCCATCACGATGTCTTCGGGCGATACCCCGGTGATCCCCTCGCAGTAGACGTCGTCGGCGACGGCGGCCACGCCGAAAGCGACGCTGGCGATGATGGCCGCCTTGGCCGCCGCGTCCCACCCCTCGACGTCGGCCGTGGGGTCGCGCTCGGCGTACCCCAGGGCCTGCGCCTCGGCCAGGGCGTCGGCGAAGGTGCCCCCGCCCTCGGTCATCCGGGTGAGGATGTAGTTGGTCGTGCCGTTGACGATGCCCATGACCCGGCGGAGGCGGTCGCCGGCCAGCGACTCCCGCAGCGGGCGCAGCAAGGGGATGGCCCCGGCCACGGCCGCCTCGTACAGCAACCCCACGCCGGCCTTGGCCGCCACCTGCACCAGCTCGGCGCCGGCGCTGGCGATCACTTCCTTGTTGGCGGTGATGACGGGCTTGCCCGCCTCCAGCGCCGATCGGATGAGCCGGCGGGCGGGCTCCATGCCCCCGATGAGCTCGACCACCACGTCGACGTCGGGGTCGGACACCAGCGCATCGGCGTCGGTCGTCAGGACCCCGTCGGGCAGGGACACCGGACGGGGCCTGGTGATGTCGTGCACCGCCACCCGGACCACTTCCAGGCGGGCCCCGGAACGGGCGGCGATGGTGTCACCGTGCTCGCCGATGAGCTGCACGAGGGCGGCGCCCACCGTGCCGCATCCCAGGATGCCCACGCGCACCACGCTCTGTTCCACGGCCCAACCGTACCGGCTGGCCGAGGTGGCATTACCGTGCGGTCGTGGCCGACGACAAACCTCGATCTCACCGCTTCACCGCCGACGACTACCACCGGATGGAGGAGTCGGGCATCCTCGGCGACGACGCCCGGGTGGAGCTGGTCGACGGGGAGATCGTCGATGCACCTTCGTTCGACGGAGGACACGGCGCCGCGGTGGCGCGCATCGGCGAGGTCCTGCGTCGGGCGGTGGGTGACCGAGCCACGGTCCGGGTCGGCCAGCCCGTGGCCCTGGGCGGGTCGTCGGAGCCCGAAGCCGACGTCTGCGTCGTGCGGGACCGGGCCGCCGGCTATGCCGAGCACCCTCCCCGGCCTGACGACGTCCTGCTGGTGGTCGAGGTGGCCGACACGTCGGTGGGCTTCGACAACGACGTCAAGGCGCCCCTTTACGCCAAAGCCGGCGTCATCGAGAACTGGATCGTCGACACGTCGACGGGCGTGGTGCTCGTCGCTCGCGACCCCCAGCCCTGCGGGTACATGGACACGCGCCGGGCCGGCGCGGGGGAGGCCGTCGCCCCCCTGATGCTGCCCGGCGCCGCCGTGGCCGTGTCCGACATCGTCTGACAGCCGTCATCGGCGCCCGCTGACGCCCGTTGGTCCAAAGTTACTGGTCCAGGCGAATGAGGTCGTCGAGGGTCTCCCGGCGCACGACGACGCGGGCTCGGCCGTCGGCCACGAAGACCACCGCGGGTCGGGGGACCCGGTTGTAGTTGGACGCCATGGAGTAGCCGTAGGCGCCGGTGACGGGCGTGCACAGCACGTCGTCGACGGCCAGGTCGGCCGGCACCCGTGCGTCGCGGGCCACGATGTCGCCCGACTCGCAGTGCTTGCCCACCACCGTCACCACGCGCGGCCGCTCCGCCTGGGGGGCGCGGGGCAGGAAGGCCTCGTACCCGCTGCCGTAGAGGACGGGCCTGGGGTTGTCGCTCATCCCCCCGTCGACCGACACGTAGGTGCGGACCCCGGGGATCTGCTTGATCGTGCCCACCCGGTAGAGGGTGACACCGGCGGCGGCGGCGATGGACCGGCCCGGCTCCGCCGTCACCTCGGCGGTAATGCCCGCCTGGCGACAGGCGTGGTGGACGACGTCGGCCCACTCGGTGATCGACGGCGCCCGCTCCCCCTCCACGTAGGGCACCCCCAGGCCCCCGCCCATGCACAGCTCGGGTAGGGCTAGGGGCACGACGAAGTCAGCCAGGACCTCGACCGCCTTGGCGAACGACTCGGCCAGGAAGATCTGGCTGCCGATGTGCACGTGCAGTCCCACCACGTCGGTGGCCTCCGACGCCCGGGCGCGCTCGACGGCCCGGGCCGCGTCGTCGTTGGCCAGACCGAAACCGAACTTCGAATCGAGCTGGCCCGTCATCACGTACTCGTGGGTGTGGGCCTCGACGCCAGGCGTGACCCGCAGCAGCACCCGGGCGGTGATCCCGTCGAGGGTGTGGAGGCGCTCGAGGCGGTCGAGCTCGTCGAAGGAATCCACCACCAGGCGCACACCCAGCTCGCGGGCCCGGACCAGTTCGGCCACCGACTTGTTGTTTCCGTGCAGCTTGAGGTCGCTGGCGGGGACGCCCGCGGCCAGGGCCACGTGCAGCTCGCCTCCGGTGGCCACGTCGAGGTGCATGCCCTCCTCGTGCACCAGCCTGGCCATGGCCAGGCAGAGAAAGGCCTTGCTGGCGTAGGCGACGCCCGGTCCGAAGGCGGCCACCGCCTCCCGGCACCGGGCCCGCAGGTGAGCCTCGTCGTACACGAACAGCGGGGTCCCCTCCGCTTCGGCCAGGGCACACAGGTCGACGCCACCCACGGTGAGTGCGCCGTCGGCACCCGCTCGGGCGGTGAGGGGCAGGAGGCCGGCCTCCACCGCGCCGGCGCCCACAACTACATCGACTCCGGGGCGCTGACGCCGAGAAGGTCGAGGGCCACGGTGAGTCCCACTCGGGTCGCCTCCACCAGCCAGAGCCGGGCCTGGGTGAGGTCGGGGTCGACGTCGGCGCCCGCCGGTCCGAGGATGGAGCAGTCGTGGTAGAAACCGTGGAAGCGCCCGGCCAGCTCGAGCACCCACGTGGTCACCTTGTGGGGGGCCCGGGTGACACAGGCGGCCAGCACCACGTCGGGCAGCTCGGCCAGGCTGCGCAGGACGTCGAGCTCGCGCTGGTGGCCGAGCACGGCCAGGTCGACCTCGTCGAGGGGCCGACGCGTAACCCCGCGCTCCGCCGCCACCCGGCTGATCGAGGCGATGCGGGCGTGGGCGTACTGCACGTAATAGACGGGGTTGTCCATCGACTGACGCCGGACGGCTTCGAGGTCGATGGTGGTGGCCTGGTCGATCGATGACATGAGGGTGAGCAACCTGGTGGCGTCGGCGCCGATCTCGGCCACCAGCTCCCACAGCGGCACGAAGTTGCCGCTGCGCTTCGACATCTTCCCGTCGCTCAACGAGATCATCTGGCCCAGCCTGATCTCCAGGCGGTCGGGCGAGATCCCCAGTGCCTCGATGCCGGCGAACAGGCTGGCCACCTGACCGTGATGGTCGGCGCCGAAGATGTCGATGGCCCGGTCGAAGCCCCGCACGACGAGCTTGTCGCGGTGGTAGGCGAGGTCACCGGCCAGGTAGGTGTAGTCACCGTTGGACTTGACCAGCACACGGTCGCGCTGGTCGCCGAAGTCGGTGCTCCGGAGCCACGTGGCGTCGTCCTTTTCGTAGACCACGCCCTTGTCGACCAGAATGGCGACGGTGTCGGACACCGCCTCGCTGTCCTCGATGGACGCCTGGCTGAACCACTCGTCGAAGTGGATGTCGATTCCGTCGAGGGTGAGGCGAATGTCGTCGAGGATCCGCTCGGCCGCCCAGCGGCCGGCGGTGACGACCTCCTCGGATCCCTCGTAGGTGGCGGCCAGGTCGGCCACGTAGGCGCCCTGGTACCCCTGCTCGGGCACCTCGATGCCCCGGCGACGGGCCAGCAGGCTCTCCCCCAGCTGGCGGATCTGGCCGCCCGTGTCGTTGACGTAGTACTCGCGGTGTACCTGCCACCCGCAGCGGGCCAGCACCCGGGACAAGGCGTCGCCGTAGGCGCACCACCAGCCGTTGCCGACGTGGATCGGCCCTGTCGGGTTGGCCGACACGAACTCCACGATCACGCTCGCCCCGGCGCCGGCGTCGTGGCGGGCGTAGCCGTCCACGCCGGCGTGGATGACCTCGGCGAGGACATCGTGGAGCCACCCGTCGTCGAGGTGGAAGTTCACGAAGCCGGGGCCGGCCACCTCGACCGAGGTGACGTGG
>DATAQC010000106.1:0-43666 GCA_036264885.1 Acidimicrobiales bacterium
CAAGAAGCTCGACCCCGTCATCGGCCGCGATCGTGAGATCGAGCGGGTGATGCAGGTCCTCTCCCGGCGCACCAAGAACAACCCGGTGCTGATCGGCGAGCCCGGCGTCGGCAAGACCGCCATCGTCGAGGGCCTCTCGCAGAAGATCGTCTCCAACGACGTGCCCGAGACCCTCAAGGGCAAGCAGCTCTACACCCTCGACCTCGGAGCACTGGTCGCCGGGTCCCGCTACCGCGGTGACTTCGAGGAGCGCCTCAAGAAGGTGCTGAAGGAGATCCGCACCCGCGGCGACATCATCCTGTTCATCGACGAGCTCCACACCCTTGTCGGTGCCGGCGCGGCCGAGGGAGCCATCGACGCCGCCTCCATCCTCAAGCCCATGCTGGCCAGGGGTGAGCTGCAGACCATCGGCGCCACCACCCTCGACGAGTACCGCAAGCACCTCGAGAAAGACGCCGCCCTCGAGCGCCGGTTCCAGCCCATCAAGGTGGAGGAGCCCTCGGTGGCCCACACCATCGAGATCCTCAAGGGCATCCGCGACCGTTACGAGGCCCACCACCGGGTCACCATCACCGACCAGGCCATCGTGGCCGCCGCCAACCTGTCCGACCGCTACATCTCCGACCGCCACCTACCCGACAAGGCCATCGACCTCATCGACGAGGCCGGCAGTCGCATGGTGATGCGCCGCATGAAGACGCCCGCCGACTTCAAAGAGCTCGAGAGCGAGCTGGTCGGGGTCCGTCGGGAGAAGGACGCGGCCATCGAGAACCAGAAGTTCGAGCAGGCGGCCAAGCTGCGCGACCGGGAGAAGAACCTCCTCGACCGCAAATCGGCCAAGGAGTCGGAGTGGAAGGCCGAGGGCATCGACCTGTTCGACGAGGTCGACGAGGAGGGCATCGCCGAGGTTCTCGCCCTCTGGACCGGTATCCCCGTCTACAAGCTCACCGAGGAGGAGACGGCCAAGCTCCTGCGCATGGAGGAGGAGCTGCACAAGCGGGTCGTGGGCCAGGAGGACGCCATCCACGCCGTGTCCCAGGCCATCCGCCGCACCCGGGCCGGCCTCAAGGACCCCAAGCGCCCCAGCGGCTCGTTCATCTTCCTGGGCCCCTCGGGCGTGGGCAAGACCGAGCTGGCCAAGACCCTGGCCGAGTTCCTGTTCGGTGACGAGAGCCACCTCATCCAGCTCGACATGAGCGAGTACATGGAGAAGCACACCGTCAGCCGCCTGGTGGGCTCGCCGCCGGGTTACGTGGGCTACGAGGAGGGCGGCCAGCTCACCGAGGCCGTCCGCCGCAAGCCCTTCTCGGTGGTGCTGTTCGACGAGATCGAAAAGGCCCACCCCGACGTGTTCAACGCCCTGCTCCAGATCCTGGAGGACGGGCGCCTCACCGACGCCCAGGGGCGCACCGTCGACTTCAAGAACACCGTCATCATCATGACGTCCAACCTGGGCACCGCCGACCTGCGCAAGGCGGCCATCGGCTTCCAGAAGTCGAGCCACGCCGTCACCTACGAGAAGATGAAGGACAAGGTCAACGAGGCCCTCAAGGCCCACTTCCGGCCCGAGTTCCTGAACCGCATCGACGAGACGATCGTGTTCCACGAGCTCACCCGTCAAGAGGTCACCGAGATCGTCGACCACATGATCCAGCGGGTCACCGCCCAGCTACTGGGCCAAGGCCTCACCCTGGAGCTCACACCGGCTTCCAAGGACCTGCTGGCCCAGAAGGGCTACGACCCGACCCTCGGGGCCAGACCGCTGCGCCGGGCCATCCAGCGGGAGGTCGAGGACCCCCTCTCGGAGCGAATCCTGTGGAAGGAGTTCCGGGCGGGCGAGACCATCATCGTCGACGCCGAGGAGGACAAGATCGTCTTCCGCTCCATCGAGGGCATCGAGCCCCCGCCCGTGGAGCTGGCCGAGACGGGCCCGACCGAGTAGCCGGCCTGGCTCATCATCCTGGCGTGCGAACCGGCCCCGGCAGGGGCCGGTTCGGCGCGCCCGTTCGGGCCCTCGTCGCCCTCCTCATCGTCCTGGGCGCCGGCGCCTGCCAGGTCAGGGTCACGGGGGGTATCGACGTCGATCCGGGCGGCGGTGGCACCGTGCGTGCCGGGCTGGGCCTCGACGCCGACGCACTGAAGACCGTCGGCGACCTGGCCGCCGCCCTGCGCGTCGACGACCTCCGCCAAGCGGGCTGGAAGATCGACGGTCCGCGGCGGGAAGGCGACGGGCTCACCTGGGTGCGGGCATCGCGGGCGGTTGCCGACACCGACCAGGCGGCGACGGCGCTGGCCCAGCTCAGCGGGCCGGACGGGCCCTTCCGCGATCTGGAGGTCGGCTCCTCCCACACGCTGCTGCGCAACCGCACCAGCTTGTCGGGCACCGTCGACCTGTCGGGCGGGCTCACCGGGCTGGCCGACGCTGATCTCCTCTCCAAGCTCAACGGGGGCCTGCCCCTCGACCTCGACGGCCTGCGCAAGGAGTTCGGCGCCGACCTCGACAAGGTCGTCCGCATCTCCTTCGAGGCCCGGCTCCCCGGCTCCGTCCACGCCAACACCACCGAGAAGGCCGGTGGTCGCCTGGTGTGGCGCCCTCGGGTGGGCGCCAGCATGCCCATCCAGGCCACGTCAAAGGGCCTCAACGTGCTCCCCCTCGCCATCATCGCCCTCGCCCTGCTGGCCGCCGTCGGAGGTGGCACGACCTGGCTGGTGCTGCGACGACCCCGCCGGTAAAGGCTTCCGCGTCGACTTGCATACCCGGGAGGCACGCAACTCGACAAGGAACGGCAAAAATCCGGCCAGGCCCGGCCGTCGACCGTGAAAGGCTGAGCTGATGAGCGATTCGGCCATCCGTGTCGAGGGGTTGACGAAGCGGTTCGGCTCGGTCGTCGCCCTGGGCGGCATCGATTTCGACGTGCCGACAGGAAGCGTGTTCGGCCTGCTGGGGCCCAACGGAGCAGGCAAGACCACGGCCGTGCGCATCCTCACCACCATCATCCCGCCCACCGAAGGGCGGGCCAGCGTGCTCGGCCTCGACGTCGTGCGCGATGCCGAGACGGTGCGGGCCCGCATCGGGCTGGCCGGCCAGTACGCGGCGGTCGACGAGAACCTCACCGCTCGGGAGAACCTGCGCATGATCGGCCGGCTCACCCAGCTTCCCAGGAAGTCATTGCCGGCCAGGGCCGACGAGCTGCTCGAGCGCTTCGACCTCGTCGCTGCCGCCGACCGCCCGGTGAAGACCTTCTCGGGCGGCATGCGCCGGCGACTCGACCTGGGAGCGGCCCTCGTCCACCGCCCGCAGGTGCTCTTTCTCGACGAGCCCACCACCGGCCTCGACCCCCGGGGGCGCACCGACCTGTGGGGCGTGATCGCCGAGCTGGTGGCCGAGGGGACGACGCTGTTGCTCACCACCCAGTACCTGGAGGAGGCCGACCGGCTGGCCCACCGCATCGCCGTCGTCGACGGTGGAAAGGTGATCGCCCAGGGCACGGCGGCCGAGCTGAAGGCGGACCTGGGGGCCACCGTCGTCGAGGTGGGGTTCAACGAGGAGGCCGACGCCGTGAAGGCCCAGGGGATCGTGGCGCCCTTCGCCACCAACGACGCCGGCCGGGAGGGCACCACCGTGCGTCTCGAGGTCTCCGACGGGCCTCGGGCGCTGCGCCAGGTACTGAGCGCGCTCGACGCCGACGACCTCAGCCCGGTGGCGGTGGCCCTGAGAGACCCGAGCCTCGACGACGTGTTCCTGAGCCTCACCGGCCATCACGCCGAGCCGGTTGCCGCCAGCGGCGACGGCCAATCCCTGATCGGGGACGAAGGAGGATCATGACGCTCGCCACCACGCCCGCCGACACCACCGTCGGCTCTCCCAGTCCCCTGAACCGGGCCGTGGGCGACGCCGTCACCGTGGCCGGGCGCAACCTGCTCACCATCGTCCGCCTGCCCCAGCTGCTGGTGTTCTCCACCATCCAGCCGGTGATCTTCGTGCTGCTGTTCCGCTACGCCTTCGGCGGCGCGATCGGCGGTCTCCCCTTGGGTCTCCCCTATGTCGACTACCTGATGCCGGGCATCTTCGGCCAGACGGTGGCCTTCGGCGCCATGGGCACGGGCATCGGCCTGGCAGACGACATGCAGAAAGGCCTCATCGAGCGCTTCCGGTCGTTACCCATGGCCCGATCCGCGGTGCTCACCGGCCGGATCGTGGCCGACCTGGTGCGCAACGTGGCCGTGGTGATCCTCATGGTCGTCGTCGGCTTCGCGGTCGGGTTCCGTATCCACACCAACGCCCTGGAGTTCGCCGGGGGCCTGCTCGTACTGCTGTTCTTCGGTTGCGCACTCTCGACCCTGTTCGCCCTCATCGGACTCTCGGTGGCCAACGCCGAGAGCGCCCAGGCCGCGGGCTTCCCCCTCCTGGCCCCGTTGGTGTTCGCGTCCTCGGCATTCGTGCCCGTGAAGACGATGCCCGGCTGGCTCCAAGGCTTCGCCAACAACCAGCCGGTCTCGGTCGTGATCAACGCGGTGCGGGCCTGCTCTGTCGGCCCCGCACACGGACCCGACGCCCTCCCCCTGGTGCTCGGGTCCATCGCCTGGACCGTCGGGATCCTCGCCGTGTTCGGGCCCCTCGCCGTGCAACGCTACCGCCGGTCGGCTTAAAGAGGCCGGTAGGGTCCGGTTCCGCGTCGTACCCCCTGCCTAGTCTCGGGGCATGGGCAAGGTAAGAACGGTGCATCGGTGCCAGGAGTGCGGGGCAGGCAGCGCTCGTTGGTCGGGGCGATGCTCGGCGTGTGGGGCCTGGAACAGCCTGGTCGAGGAGGTGGAGACGGTCCGGGCGGAGGCGGCCAGGGCCGCGGGGGGAGGTGGTCTGGGCCCTCGGGACGAGTGGGAGGGACCGGCGGCTCAGGCCGTGCCCATGGCCGAGGTGGTCTCCGACGGTTGGGCACCGCGGCCCACCGGCATCGACGAGCTCGACCGGGTGCTGGGGGGAGGCCTGGTACCGGGCTCGGTCACACTCGTCGGAGGCGAGCCGGGTGTGGGCAAGTCCACCCTTCTCCTCCAGGCCCTGGCTTCCGTCGCCGCCACCGGGGCCCGGTGCCTGCTGGTCACCGCCGAGGAGTCGGCCCAGCAGGTGCGCCTGCGGGCCGAGCGGCTGGGAGTGGCCGGCGCGGGCGGGTTGTGGCTGGTGTCGGAGACCGAGCTCGGGCGCCTCCTCACCCTCATCGAGGAGGTGGAGCCATCCCTCGTGGTCATCGACTCCATCCAGACCACCTTCGACGCCGACCTCGACTCCGCCCCCGGCTCGGTGGCCCAGGTCCGCCACTGCGCCCATCGCCTGGTGCAGCTGGCCAAGCGACGGGCCATGGCAACGGTGCTGGTGGGCCACGTCACCAAGGACGGCAGCCTGGCCGGGCCGCGGGTGCTCGAGCACACCGTCGACACGGTGCTGTCGTTCGAGGGCGACCGCCACCACGCCCTGCGCCTCCTGCGGGCGGTGAAGCACCGCTTCGGCTCCACCGACGAGCTCGGCCTGTTCGAGATGGCGGCCACCGGCCTGGTAGGGGTGCCCGATGCCGGGGCGTTCTTCCTGGCCGACCGCCGGCCCGGGGTGCCGGGGTCGGCGGTGGTGCCGGCCATGGAGGGCCGGCGGCCACTCCTCGTCGAGGTCCAGGCTCTGGTGGCGTCCACCCAGCTGGCGTTCCCCCGGCGATCGGCAGAGGGTGTCGACAGCGGTCGCCTGGCCCTCCTGCTGGCCGTGCTGGAGAAGCGGGCTCGCCTCGACATCGCCCGCTGCGACGTCTACGCCCTGGCCGTGGGGGGCGTGAGGGTCACCGAGCCGGGCGCCGACCTGGCCCTGGCCCTGGCCGTGGCATCGGCCCATGCCGACGTCCCCATCGGGGCCGACATCGTGGCGTGTGGCGAGGTCGGTCTCGGGGGCGAGCTCCGCCAGGTGGGCCAACTCGAGCGGAGGCTGGCCGAGGCGGCCCGGCTCGGCTTCCGGCGGGCGGTGGTGGCGGCGTCGGCCCCGGAGCCGCCCGCGGGCATCAGCGTCATCCGCGCCGCCACCCTGGGCGACGCGGTGGCGGCCTTGAGCCTGTCCTAGGAGGAACTACGATTTCGAGGTGCCCGCCCGCCGACACCTGGGGCTGAACGATGCGCTCGCCACGGTGGCCCCCGGCCAACCGTTGCGGGAGGGCCTCGATCGCATCCTGCAGGCCAACATGGGCGCGCTCATCGTCGTCGGTGACGGGCCCGAGGTGCTGGCCATCTGTTCGGGCGGCTTCCTGTTCGACGCCGAGTTCAGTCCTCAGCGCCTGTCGGAGCTGGCCAAGATGGACGGCGCCATCATCTTGGCCTCCGACGCCAGCCGCATCGCCCGGGCCAACGTCCACCTGGTGCCCAACCCCAGCGTGCCCACCTCCGAGACCGGCACGCGGCATCGCACCGCCGAGCGGGTGGCTCGCTCCCTCGACGGGGTGTCGGTGGTCTCGGTGTCCGAGGACATGTCGTTGATCGCCGTCTACTACGGCGAGACCAAGCACCCCATCGAGCCCGGACCCCGCATCCTGAACCGGGCCAACCAGGCCCTGGCCACCCTCGAGCGTTACAAGAACCGCCTCGACCACGTCTCGGGGTCGCTGGCCGCCCTCGAGGTCGAAGACCTGGTGACGGTGCGTGACGTCGTCACCGTGGTGCAACGCATCGAGATGGTGAAACGCATCGCCGAGGAGGTGCGCGGATACATCGTCGAGCTGGGCACCGACGGGCGGCTGGTGCGCCTCCAGCTCGAGGAGCTGATGGGCGGCGTCGACGACGACCGCCGCCTGATCATCAAGGACTACCTGCGCACCGCCGACGACTGGCGGCTCACCGACGCCATCGACGCGCTGAGCGAGCTGTCCACCGACGAGATCCTCGAGCTGAAGGCGGTGGCCGAGGTGTTGCACCTTCCCGGTGACGCCGCCGACCTCGACCTGTCGGTGGCGCCGCGCGGGTTCCGCCTCCTGGCCCGCGTGCCGCGCCTGCCCGAATCGGTGGTCGACCACATCGCCGGCCACTTCGGGTCGCTGCACCGGATCCTGCGGGCGTCGGTTGCCGACCTGGACGAGGTGGAGGGGGTCGGCGCCAGCCGGGCCAAGGCCATCGAGGAAGCGCTCAGGCGCCTGGCCGAGACGAGCATCCTCGACCGTTACGGCTGAGCCGAAACGCCCAAGTTGTCGTGCTGTCACTTTCCTGGCACTCTGGGGGAGTCCCCTTTTTGTACGTCCCCTGGGAGAGGCATGCCTTTCGACGTCGGCGACAAGGTCGTCTATCCCCACCACGGAGCAGCAGTGATCGAGCGACGGGAACGTCGCGATGCCTTCGGCACCGATCGCGAGTACCTGGTGCTCAAGCTGGCCTACGGCGACCTCACCTTGATGGTGCCGGCGGACAACACCGACGAGGTGGGCCTGCGTGAGGTCATCAACGACGAAGAGGTCGAGGAGGTGTTCGCCGTCCTCCGCAAGAAGGAGGCCCGGATGCCCACCAACTGGTCCCGGCGCTTCAAGAACCACGTGGAGAAGCTGAAGTCGGGCGACATCTACCAGGTGGCCGAGGTGGTGCGGAACCTCTCCATCCGGGAGAAGGACAAGGGATTGTCAGCCGGTGAGAAGCGCATGCTCACCAAGGCCCGTCAGATCCTCGTGTCCGAGCTGACCTTCGCCATCGGCGTCGACGAGGAAGAGGCCGAGACCAAGCTCGACGAGGCGCTGCTCTAGATCTCGCCGGACGGCCGGGATCGACTCCTTGCGCACCATCCCGACCGGCGGTCCCCGATGAGCAGGCCCCGACCCGGCTCTCACCGCAGTCCCCGCTCGCCTGACTCCAAGGCCCGGCCGGCTCGGGCCGACCGCGGGGCGGGCGGCGACGTGGTCGAAGGCCGCCAGGCAGTGGCGGAGCTGCTGGCCGCCGGGCGCCGTCAGGTGGTCGACGTCTGGGTCGCGGCCGAGGCCGAACAGCGGTCGGCGCCCGTGATCGACCGCATCATTGAGCTGGCGTCGGCCCGGCGGGTGCCGCTGCGACGGGTGAGCGGTGCCCGCCTGTCAGCAGAGGCCCGCACCGAGGCTCCCCAGGGCGTGCTGGCCCACGCCCGGCCTGTGCCCGACGCTGACCTGGACGACCTGTGCCGGCCGAACTCTGCCCCCGGGGCGGACGGCCCCGCCCCGGCCTCAGGAGCCGGAGCCCCCTTCCTGCTCGCCCTCGACGGGGTGACCGACCCCCAGAACCTCGGTGCCCTGCTGCGCACGGCTGAAGGCGCCGGCGTCACCGGGGTGGTCCTGCCCCGCCACCGGGCCGTCCACGTGACCGCGGCGGTGACCAAGGCTGCCGCTGGCGCCGTCGAGCACGTGCCTATCGCCGTCGTCGGCGGACTGCCGGCGGCACTGGCCCGGGCCACCGAACTGGGGCTGTGGGTCATCGGCCTCGATGCCGGCGCCGACCAGAGCCTGTTCGACCTCACGCTCGCCGATCAGGCCGTCGTCGTGGTGCTGGGCGCCGAGGGGAGGGGCCTGTCGCGCCTGGTCCGCCAGCGCTGCGACCTCATGGTCGGCATCCCCTTGCGGGGCCGGCTGCCGTCGCTCAACGTGAGCGCGGCGGGGGCGCTGGCCCTCTTCGAGATCAGCCGGCGCCGGGCTCCGAGCAGCTAGCCCCGCCGATCCGGACGGGCACCCCCATGGCCCCGGGAGCCCTGTGCCGTTGACAACGTCAGCGCCGGTGGCTACAACAGTTCAGCTTAGCTCTAGTCAAAGATCATCTACCGTTCACCGTCAGTGCACCGCGATCGTTGCACCAGGGAGCGTTCATGTCGCACCATCTCGGGGCCGTCCACGTCGAGTTCAGCGATGACGACTTGGTCATGCTGTTCCGACAGGGCCACCTCGAGGCGCTCGAACTGCTCTTCGAGCGCTACCGCCGCTTCACCAGAGCCAAGGCCCGGTCGTACTTCCTCGTAGGCGCCGACCGCGACGACATCGAGCAGGAAGGCCTGATCGGCCTGTTCAAAGCGGTGCGCGACTACCGCCCGGAGCGGCAGTCGTCGTTCCGGGCCTTCGCCGAGCTGTGTGTGACCCGCCAGATCATGACCGCCATCAAGTCGGCCACCCGCCACAAGCACCAGCCTCTCAACCAGTACGTGTCGCTGTCGGGGTTCAGGTCCCCCGACGGGTACGACGATCGTGGCGTGGAAGACCTCCTCGACCCTCATCACGTGCCCGATCCCGCCGACATGGTGGTGTCGTCGGAGGGGATGGACGAGATGCGGACGTGCATGACCGAGATGCTCTCGCAGCTCGAAGTCGACGTCCTCGACCTCTACCTGGAGGGTCGCTCCTACCAGGACATCGGCGAGGCCCTGGAGCGTCATCCCAAGTCCATCGACAACGCCCTGCAGCGCATCAAGCGCAAGCTCGAGGCCCACCTCCAGGCTCGCGACGCCGTGGGGATGGCTCCCGCCGTCGCCTGAGACCGGCGCCGCACAGGGGGCCGCCCGGGCCGCCGCACCGAGCCGGTGGTCGGATTCGAACCGACGACCTGGCGATTACAAGTCGCCTGCGCTACCGGACTGCGCCACACCGGCGAGCGGGCTTGCCCCCGCGCCAGACTGTACCCGTGCGAGGAGGATGCTTGACCTCGATGCGTGGCGCGACAAGTGTGCCTCCAATGGGACTGTCGGATCGGGAGCGTGCGATCCTCGATTTCGAGCGGTCGTGGTGGGTCACGTCGGACGTCACCGGGCCGGCGGCCGCCGACCCTGACGCCGTCGCCTCCACCACCAAGGAGGCGGCCATCCGGTCCCAGCTCGACCTCTCGCCCACCCGTTACTACGAGTTGCTGCGGGCGCTGTCGGGCTCGTCGGAGGCTGCCGCCTACGATCCCCTCGTGGTCCATCGCCTCCGTCGCTCGCAGAGCCAGCGGCGCCGGGCCCGGTTGGAGGGGTGGCCCGCCAGTCAGCCACCAGCCCGTTGAGCCAGGGTCCCGACAACGGCCGGCGGGCACCGAGCGACTCGATGATGGGCAACAGCGCACGCGGCATCATCCTTCTCGTCGTCGTCCTCATCCTCGGCATCTTCATCCTCAACAAGTCCGAGACAGGAGGTACGGCGCCCGCATCGGTGTCGGCGGGCGCCAGGACGACGACCACCAAGGCGGCCAAGGGCAAGGGCGCGACAACCACCACGCCGAGCACCCGGGCCATCCGCCAGCCCGCTGCCATCAAGGTCCTGCCGGCCAACGGCAGCGGCGTGTCCGGGCTGGGGTCCAAGATCGGCGACCGTCTCACCGCCGCCGGCTACAACTCGCTGGCGCCGGCCAACGCCACCGGCCAGGTCACCGCATCGATCGTCGAGTTCGCGCCGGGCTTCGATCTCGAGTCGCTGTTCGTGGCCCAGGCCCTGGGCCTGCCGGCCACGTCGGTCAAGCCCCTGGCCGCCGACGTGCCCGTGGCCGACACCAAGGGCGCCGACATCGTCGTGCTGGTGGGCCCCGACCTCAACACCGCCGCCACATCCACGACCGTCGCCGGGGCGTCGGCCACCACCCCGACCACTGCGCTCCGGGCCACCACCACGGGCTGAGCGGTCACCGCAGCCGGCGGGTGTCCGAACGCACCTCGATGACGAGGGTGCCGGTGGCCTTGGCCCCGCGGTCGTCGCCCGCCGGAGCCACGACCATCCCGAAGTCGCCCCTCGTCACGGTCGTGGCCCGCTCGACGGCTCCGTCGGCCAGGTCGCGGGTGGCAGTGCCGTCGGTGGTCTCGACGCCGTCCAGGGCGACGGCGTTGCCGCGCACCGCCGCGGTGCTGGTGACGGGGAGCCGGGTGGTCGCCCGGGTCGACGCCACCTTGCGCCCCTCGACCACGCCCAGATCGACCAGGCGGCCCGAGCCCACCAGGCGGGCCCCACCGTCGCCGGCCAGCCCCGCCGGGGCGTCGATGGTCCACCGTTCACCCGGGGCCAGCGGGCGGTCGGGTGGCGCTCCCGGGGCGCCGGGGAGGATCTGGGGCAGGGCGTCGGGACCGACCACTGAGGGGGGCAGGCCCTCGACGGCATCCACGCCCGCCAGTTGGGCGGCTCGGTCGAGGCGGACCACGAACCTGCGGTCGGGCTCTCCGGACTGGCGCAGGCGGACCTGGACGCGCGCCTCTCCTCCCACAGTGGCGCTGAGGACGGTCTCATCGGCCTGCAGCACGATCTCGTCGACGGCACGCTCTGGTTCACCGCCGACCAGGCGGGTGGTGGTCACCGAATGGACCCGCACCTCGTAGCGGTACGTCGCCCCCACCGCCGGGCGGAACGACACCCGCACGGTGTCGCGATCACAGGCGCTCAGCCCACCCAGCACGCACACCGCGCCGAGGGTGACGGCACCAAGTCTCCGCACTCCCAAAACCTACCGGGGGCACCGGGCCGGTCGGAACCGCCGCGGGTATCGTCCTGCGATGGCTACCGCCGATGTCGACGACGACCTGATCGCCACCTTTCGGGACGAGCCCGGCCGCAGTGGTGTGTTCTGCGACTTCGACGGCACGCTGGCCGAGATCATCGACGCCGCCGATCAGGCCAAGCCGGTCGACGGCGCCGTCGAGGCGCTCTCCTCCCTGGCCGAGGTGTACGCCCGGGTGGCGGTGATCTCGGGGCGCCCGGCCCGGTTCCTCCAGGAGCACCTCGGAGGTCGCGGCCTGATCCTGTCCGGGCTCTACGGTCTCGAACGGGTCGACGACGACGGGGTCCACGTGGCCGAGGAGGCCCAACGCTGGCAGTCCGTCGTCACCGAGGTGACCGACCGCGCTCGCGATACCGCCCCGGACGGACTGGTCGTCGAGCCCAAGGGACTGTCGGTCACACTGCACTTCCGCACCACTCCGGAGCTGGCCGGCGCCGCCGAGGAATGGGTCAACGAGCAGGCCGAGGAGACCGGCCTGGTGGTGAGCCCGGGGCGACAGTCCTTCGAGTTGCGTCCCCCCGTCACCGCGTCGAAGGGCACGGTGGTGGCCGAGGCCGCCGACGGCCTGGGAGCGGCGTGCTTCCTCGGCGATGACCACGGCGACCTCACCGCCTTCGACGCCCTCGACGAGCTGGCCGGTGCCGGCGTCACAGTTATGCGGGTGGCGGTGCGCAGCGACGAGTCACCACCAGAGCTGCTGGATCGGGCCGACGTGGTCGTCGACGGCCCCGACGAAGTGGTGCGTCTCCTCCGCCGCCTCCTCCCGGAACCCTCCGAACCGGATAGCTCGTAGGCCGGGCCGCCCACTACAAAAGTTGGGCCGGGGAGACCAGGCCATCGGCGCCCGCCGCACCCTGCAACTGGTCGTCGAGCCAGTCCCGCGGCTTGCGGGAGGTCGCAGCGCGGTACACCGCGGCGGCGTGGGCGGCCCGCTCCTCGGCCGACATGGCCAGGGCCGTGGCGAGCACGTCGGAGGTGCCGGCGATGTCGAAGGGGTTGATCTCGAGGGCGGCGCCGCCCATCTCCTCCCACGCCCCCGCCTCCCGGCTCAACGCCAGCACGCCGTCGCGCCGGTTGACGAGGGGGCCCTCCTTGGCCACCAGGTTCAGGCCGTCGCGGACGGGGTTGACCAGCAGGACGTCGTAGCGGCGAAGGGCGGCGACCGAGCGGGGGAAGTTGTCGGCGGTGTCCACGGTGACGGGCGTCCACTCCGGCGTGGCCCAGGTCTGGTTGATGTGGCGGGCCAGGCTCTCGACCTCCTGGCGGTACGAGAGGTACTCCGGCAGGCCCTCGCGCGACGGGTAGATGAAGGCGGCGAACACCACCTGGCCGCGCCACTCGGGACGGGTCCGCAACAGGTCGTCGTAGGCGAGGAAGCCCCGCAGCAGGTTCTTGGACAGCTCAATGCGGTCGACGCGCACGATGAGCTTGCGGTCGCCCACCGCATCGTCGAGTGCGGCCGCCTCGGCGTTGCAGACCTCGGAGGCGGCGACGCTGCCGATGTCGTCCGGGTCCGGCGTCATGGGCGACACGAACGTGGCCGGCTTCATGCCCAGCACCGAGATGCAGCAGTCCTCGAAGTTGGTCGCCCAGCGACGGGCGTGGAAGCCACACGAGGTGTGGCTGCTCATGCCCACCAGCAGCTCCTCGGCCACCTCCGAGGGCAGCACCCGCAGGGCCCCGGGTTCGCAGAAGGGGATGTGGGTGAAGTGCATGGCCTGCAGGTCGGGTCGCTCCTGGGCCAGCCAGGTGCCCACCAGAGCGAGGTGGTAGTCCTGCACGAGCACCACGGCCGCCTCCGGTGCCTCGTCGATGATGACCCGGGCAAAGGCGCGGTTCATCTCGCGGTAGGCGGCCCACGCCTCCCGCCACCGCCGGTCGAGCCGGGGCCGCCGGGGCAGGTCGTACAGCCCGTGGTGCAGGAACCACAGCGTGCCGTTGGAGACCACGTCGTAGGCCATCCGATAAGCGTCGGGGTCGATGGCCAGCAACCGGATGCGGTAGCCCTCCTCGTCGAGCACCCCCTTGGCCGCCGCCTCGCGGTCGGCGTCGCTGATGGCCGACGCGACCCACAGGGCATCGGCCTCGCGAGCCAGGGGACCGAGGCTCGACACCAGGCCGCCGGAGCCCCGACGCGCGTCGAGGGCACCGTCGGGTCCCTTCGAAAAAGACAGCGGCCCCCGGTTGGACGCGATGACGATCGGGAGGGCGTCGTCAGGAATGCGCCACCATAACGGACATGACCACCGGCACCCAACGGCTGGTGGTGGCCGCGTTCGACAAGTTCCGGGGCACGGCCACCGCCGCCGAGCTGGCCAGAGCCGTCTCCCGTGCCGCCCGGTCGACCGGCTGGACGTGCGACGAGGCGCCCCTGGCCGACGGCGGGGAAGGGACCCTCGAAGCCCTGGGTGGGGACTCCCGGTGGACCACCGTGCGCGGGCCTCTCGGCAAGCGCGTCGAGGCCGAATGGCGACTCGACGGTTCGCGGCGGGCGGTGGTCGAGATGGCCCGGGCATCGGGCCTCGAACTGGCGGGCGGAGCCGAGGGCAACGACCCGCTGCGGGCGACCACCTACGGCACCGGGGAGCTGATCGCCGCTGCCATCGCCGGCGGAGCGCAGCGCGTGATGGTGGGCCTCGGGGGGTCGGCCACTACCGACGGGGGGCTGGGCGCGGTGTCCGCCCTCCGCGCCGCCCGGCTCGTGCATCCCGGCGGGGCGGAGCGGGGCTCGACCCAGGCGGGACCGCCGGTGCGGTTGGCGACCGAGGTCGTCGTGGCCTGTGACGTCACCACCAGGTTCACCGATGCCGCCGAGCACTTCGCCCCCAGAAGGGCGCCACGCCCGCTCAGGTGGCCCTGCTGCAGCGACGCCTCGAGCGCCTGGCCCAGGTCTACGAGAGGGACTTCGGCGTCGACGTGCGGGGCCTGGTCGGGTCGGGGGCGGCCGGTGGGCTGGCCGGCGGGCTGGCCGCAGTGGGGGCCGAGCTGGTAGGCGGTTTCGACCTGGTGGCGACCGAGGGCGACTTGGCCGAGCGGGTGGAGAAGGCGGATCTGGTGATCACCGGCGAGGGCCGCCTCGACGCCGAGTCGCTGTCGGGCAAGACCGTCGGCGGCGTGGTGGGCCTGGCCGGCGACGGTGGCACCCCGGTGCTGGTGGTGGCCGGCGAGGTGGACGAGGCGGCCGTCCCGTCCAGCTGGGCGGGCGCCGGCGTGCAGGTGGTGTCGCTGGTCGAGCGCTTCGGCACCGAGCGGGCGATGGCCGACACCGGGGGCTGTGTCGAGGAGCTCGTGGCCGACCACCTGGGCGGCCTCTGAGGGGAAGACCTCAGTGCGAGGGTCAGTCGGGGCGGCGGTAGGCAGGGATCTCGATGATGGGTGGCCGCTGGGACCACTCCACGACGAGGGCCTCTCGGCCGGGCCGGACCAGCTGGGGTGGGCCGAGCGACGCCTGGTCGACACCGGCTCGGTCGAGGGCGGTTCTCAGCACGGCCAGGGCCTGGGGACCGAGCTCATCCAGAGGGCGGTTGCGGTGGGTGCGACTCCCGAGGTCGACCTGGGCCACGGCGTCGACACCGAACCGGGCGCTGACGTCGACCAGCAGCCCCAGGTCGACCCCGTAGCCCTGAACGAACGGCACCTGCTCGAGCACCTCCCGGCGGCTGGCGAACTCGCCGGCGAGCGGCTGGGCCACCTCGACCAGATGGGGGAACAGGAGGGCGAGCAGGGGCCGGGCCACCAGCTCGGTGACCCGGCCACCTGTGCCCGACACCCCCTCGAGGGGCCGGTCGTAGAAGGCCTTGACGAACCCGACAGCGGGATCGACGAGGAGCGGCCCCAGGACGCCGGTGACGAAGGCCACGTCGAAGTCCCTCAGATCGGCGTCGCAGAACGCCAGGAGGTCGCCCTTGGCCGCCCCAAGGGCCTTCCAGAGGGCCTCACCCTTCCCTCGACCCGGCCCGCAGCCGGCCAACACGTCGGATGCGGCCACCACCGTGGCCCCGGCCTCGGCTGCCACCCTTGCGGTGGCGTCGACCGAGCCGTCGTCGACCACCAGCACCTCGTCGACCAGGGGCACCGCCTCGACCAGCTCCATGCGCACGGCCTCGACGATGGCCCCGACCGTTTCGGCTTCGTCGCGCGCCGGCAGGCAGAGCGACACGAACCGCCCGTCCTTGGCCTCCGCCAGGGCCCGCGCCTCGAACTGCGACCCGTGAAAGACCCGAAGGCCGTGACCCAGCACGCCGTCATTGTCCACCACGTCGTCACCTCGGAACGTGACCGGAACGAATGGGGCCAGGTCGGCGACGTGACGCCGTATACTCGCGGACATCATCCAGAGCGGTTGAGGGACCGGAGCCCGTCGACGCCGCGACAACCAGTTGGCCCCCGACAAGACGCGGTGGGCGACCAGGTGCCAATGCCCGGAGCGATGAGGAGGGACGTTGTTGTTCGTCGAAGGACTGCGATGCCGGGAGTGCGGCCGCGCCTACCCGGCCGAGGCGCTCCATGTCTGCGAGTACTGCTTCGGGCCGCTGGAGGTCACCTACGACTACGACGCGGTGGCGGCGGCCACCAGCCGCGCCAGCGTCGCCGCCGGGCCCACCACCATCTGGCGCTACGCCAGCCTGCTGCCGGCCCACAACGACGGCGCCGTCGACCTGGGGGCGGGGTTCACCCCGCTCGTGCGAGCCGACCGCCTGGCCGCCGAGCTGGGCCTCGGTGAGCTGTGGCTGAAGAACGACACGGTCAACCCCACGGGTTCGTTCAAGGACCGCGTCGTGGCCGTGGCCCTGGCCCGGGCCCGCGAGCTGGGGTTCAAGGTGGCGGCGTGCGCCTCCACCGGCAACCTGGCCAACTCGGTGGCCGCCCACGCGGCGCGCGCCGGGATGCGCCACTTCGTCTTCATCCCCGCCGACCTGGAGCCCGCCAAGGTGGTCACCAGCGCGGTGTACGGCGACAGCCTGGTGGCGGTGAACGGCAGCTACGACGACGTCAACCGGCTCTGTGCCGAGCTGGCGTCTGAGCACCCCACCTGGGCGTTCGTGAACGTCAACCTGCGCACCTACTACGCCGAGGGGTCCAAGACCCTCGCCTTCGAGACCGCCGAGCAGCTCGGGTGGACGACACCCGACCACGTGGTGGTGCCCGTGGCCTCGGGGTCGCAGCTGACCAAGATCGCCAAGGGCTTCTCCGAGCTGTACACCGTGGGCCTGCTCGACGAGGAGCCCCAGGTCCGGGTCTCGGGCGCCCAGGCCGCGGGATGCTCACCGGTGGCCACCGCCTTCGCCGCCGGCGACCACTACGTCCGCCCGGTCAAGCCCAAGACGATCGCCAAGTCGCTGGCCATCGGGAACCCGGCCGACGGGGTCTACGCCCTCGACGCCGTGCGCTCCAGCGGCGGCGCCGCCGAGTCGGTCACCGACGACCAGATCGTCGACGGCATCAAGCTGCTGGCTCGCACCGAGGGGATCTTCGGCGAGACGGCCGCCGGCGTCACCGTGGCCACCCTCGGCCAGCTGGCGGCCAAGGGCATCGTGCGCCCCGACGAGCGGGTCGTGGCCTACATCACGGGCAACGGGCTGAAGACGATCGACGCCGTCGCGCCTACGGTGGGGCCGACGGCCACCATCGCCCCCACCCTGGAGGCGTTTGCAGACGCCGTCGACGTCGAGGCGGG
Organism: Acidimicrobiales bacterium; assembly: GCA_036264885.1. Classification (GTDB taxonomy): domain Bacteria; phylum Actinomycetota; class Acidimicrobiia; order Acidimicrobiales; family AC-14; genus DATAQC01. The sequence continues at coordinate 17,150 of DATAQC010000106.1, forward strand.
AGGTTTCTAGATGGGTGTTCGAGTGCGTGTTCCCACCCAGTTGCGGTCATTGTCGGGAGGAGCGTCGGAGGTCACCGTCGAGGGATCGACGGTGGGTGAGGTGCTCGGCGCCCTGGAGACGGCCCATCCCGGGTTCCACGGCCGGCTGTTCGACGACGGCGGCCAGCTGCGCCGGTTCGTCAACGTGTTCGTGGCCGACGAGGACGTGCGCTTCCTCGACGGCCTGGCCACGCCTGTCGACGACGGCAAGACCATCTCCATCATCCCGGCGGTGGCAGGCGGGTAGACGAACGCCCCTTGCAACGGAGCCTCGTTCTTGGGGTATCGTTTAGCAGTCACAGGATGAGAGTGCTAACGAGCCGGCGCCCCACGAGCCGGGACCGGGACAGAGGAGCAACCGCATGCCCAAACTGATCGCCTTCGACGAATCCGCCCGCCGTGCCCTCGAGCGGGGGATGAACCAACTGGCCGACGCCGTACGAGTAACGCTCGGCCCCAAGGGTCGCAACGTCGTGCTCGACAAGAAGTGGGGTGCCCCCACCATCACCAACGACGGTGTCTCCATCGCCAAGGAGATCGAGCTCGAGGACCCCTACGAGCGCATCGGCGCCGAGCTGGTCAAAGAGGTAGCCAAGAAGACCGACGACGTCGCCGGCGACGGCACCACCACCGCAACCGTGCTGGCCTGGGCCATGGTCCGTGAGGGCCTTCGCAATGTGGCCGCCGGCGCCAACCCCATGGTGCTGAAGAAGGGCATCGAGAACGCCGTGGCCACGGCCGTGCTCGCCATCAAGGACGTCTCCGTCGACATCGAGTCCAAGGAGCAGGTGTCGCAGGTGGCCGCCATCTCCGCCGCCGACCGCGAGATCGGCGACATGATCTCCGAGGCCATCGACAAGGTGGGCAAGGACGGCGTCATCACCGTCGAGGAGTCGCAGACCTTCGGCATGGAGATGGAGCTGGTCGAGGGCATGCGCCTCGACAAGGGCTACATCTCGCCCTACTTCGTCACCGACCCCGAGCGGATGGAAGCGGTCATGGACGACCCCTACATCCTGCTCGTCAGCTCCAAGATCTCGGCCGTGCGCGACCTGCTGCCCGTGCTCGAGAAGGTCATGCAGTCGGGCAAGAACCTGGTGATCTTCTGCGAAGACGTCGAGGGCGAGGCCCTGGCCACCCTGGTGGTCAACAAGATCCGCGGCACGTTCAAGTCGGTGGCGGTCAAGGCGCCCGGCTTCGGTGAGCGCCGCAAGGCCATGCTCCAGGACCTGGCCATCCTCACCGGCGGCCAGGTCATCTCCGAGGACGTCGGCCTCAAGCTCGAGAACGTCACTCTGGACATGCTCGGACGGGCCCGCAAGGTCACCGTCACCAAGGACGAGACCACTCTCGTCGAGGGTGCCGGCAGCGAGGCCGACATCACCGGCCGGGTCACCCAGCTCAAGGCCGAGATGGAGAACACCGACTCCGACTACGACCGGGAGAAGATCCAGGAGCGCCTGGCCAAGCTCTCCGGTGGTGTGGCCGTGATCAAGGTCGGCGCCGCCACCGAGGTCGAGCTGCGTGAGAAGAAGCACCGCATCGAAGACGCCGTCAGCACCACCAAGGCTGCCGTCGAGGAAGGCGTGGTGCCCGGCGGCGGCGTCGCCCTTCTGCGGGCCCAGGCCAAGGTCCGTGAGCTGGCCTCTACCCTCGAGGGTGACGAGGCCACGGGTGCCCGCATCGTGGCCCGGTCGCTCGAGGAGCCCCTCAAGCAGATCGCCGTCAACGCCGGCATGGAGGGTGGCGTGATCGTCGAGCGGGTGCGGGGCCTCGACGGCCCCACCGGCCTCAACGCCGCCAGTGGCGACTACGAGGACCTGGTCAAGGCGGGCGTCATCGACGCCGCCAAGGTGACACGGTCGGCCCTGCAGAACGCCGCTTCCATCGCTGCGCTGTTCCTCACGACCGAAGCCGTCATCGTCGACAAGCCGGAGAAGGAAGGCGCCGCCGGCGCCGGTGCCGGCGCCGGCGGCATGGGCGGAGGCATGGACGACTTCTAGTCGCCCGGCAGTTTTTGGCTCGAGAGCGCCGGCCCAGCCGGCGCTCTCCTCGCGTCCCGGCCCCGTGCTGCTATCCTCCCGCCGCCATGCTGGTGCGACAGGAGGAGAACAGGTGAAGTCACGGTGGTTTGCTGCGGTGGCAGTTCTGATCCCCCTCACGGTGGTTGGTTGCAGCAGTGGAGGTGGCAAGCCCGGAGGGGCCAAGGGTGCCTACATCACCCAGTCCGATGCCATCTGCGCTGACGTCTTCGCCAAGGCCAAGAGCATCGGCAACGCCCAGGACCAGGCGACGGCACAGAAGCAAGCCGACCTGTGGCAGGACGCCAACAACCGGCTGAAGGCACTGCCGATGCCCGGCGAGAGCGTGGAGCTGGCCCGCCAGTTCGTGACCGACACGGAGAACCTGAGCCTCAGCTACACCGCCGTTGCCGAGGCCTACCAGTTCAACGACCCGGCCCGAGTCACCAGGTACGACAACGACATCGTCAACATCAAGAAGGCAGCGGCAAAGACGGCCAAGGACTACGGCTACCGCGACTGCACCGCCATCAACGACTGACCGGACACACCGAGTGGTGGGCCCACCCCGCCCGGGTGCCGGGTGGGCCCGAACAACGCGCTGCTAGCCTTGAACCGAGTGACAGGCCCTCCGCAGCTCGAACGCCAGGCGGCAGAGGAAGTTGGGGGCAACCGTCGCTCCGGCAAGGCCGCCCCCGCCCGCGGCACCAGCACCAGCGCCAACGCCAGCAGGGCCAGGCAGGGCCGGACGGGCGCCCCGGCGACCAAGGTGCGGCCGCCCCGGCCTGCTCCGCGCAGGGTCCAACCCCGCCCCCAGGCAGGCAGCGCGCCGCGACCCGTGCGCAGGGTGCCGCGCGAGGTCGTGCTGCGCCAGCGCCGTCGGCGCCGGCGCACGATCATCGGTGTGACGATCTTCCTGATCGTCATCACCTTGATCATCAGTAGCGGGGTCGCCTACGTACGGTGGCGGCTGGGCGAGATCCACCGGGTGAAGGTGCCGGGGCTCACCAGCGACGCTGCCGGCCAGGTGATGAACGTGCTCCTCGTCGGCTCCGACAGCCGGGCACGGCTCACCGGCGACATCGCCGACCAGGCCGACAAGGCGCAGTTCGGCACCACCGAACGTAGCGACACCATCATGGTGCTGCACATCGACCCGTCGCAGAAGAAGGCCGCCATCTTGTCGATCCCGCGCGACCTCTACTTGCCGATCGCCGGCACGGGGAAGTCCGATCGTGTGAACACGGCGTTCAGCCTGGGGGGAGCCGAGCGGCTCATCGCCACCGTCCAGCAGGGCCTCGGCATCAAGATCAACCACTACGCCGAGGTCGACTTCATCGGGTTCAGGGACATCGTCGATGCCGTCGGCGGCGTGTCGATCTTCGTCCCCAACCCCGCCCGTGACGCCTTCAGCGGCCTGCAGATCGGTAAGGCGGGATGCCTGAAGCTCGACGGCATCGCCGCCCTGGCCTGGGTGCGCAGCCGCCACTACGAGTACCTGTCCGAGGGGAAGTGGGTGGAGGACCCACGGGCCGACATCGGTCGCATCGAACGCCAGCAGGACTTCATCCGTCGCATGATGAAGAAGGCCTTCTCGTCGGGGATCTCCAACCCGTTGACCCTCAACCGCCTCATCGGCATCGGCGTGAAGAACCTGACCATCGACTCCGGCATGTCGACAGGAGACATCACCAGCCTGGCCCGGCGCTTCAACTCGCTCGACCCCGACTCGGTCCAGACTCTGACGCTGCCCGGCAACGGCACCTACGTGGGGGACATGGCCGTCCTCATGCTCGACAAGGCCGCCGCCCAGAGCTCGCTCGACCTACTGAACGGGAAGACGCCCGAGCCCCCTCCCCCGGCACCCGACGCGCCCGCCCCCGGCGCCGCCACCACCGTCGTGCCCGTCAAGGCATCGATCGAGGTGCTCAACGGCACCGGCGCCAAGGGGGCGGCCGCCGGCGCTGCCGGGCAGCTCAAGGGCGCCGGCTTCACGGTGAACGGCACCGGTGACGCCTTCGCCTCTCTGCCCCGCACCGTCATCCGCTACGGCACCGGACAGCAGCCTCAGGCCGAGGCCCTGGCCAGCGCGTTCCAGACGACGCCCGAGCTCACCGCCGACCCCAAGGTGAAGGCCGACAACCTGGTCGTCGCCGTGGGGGCGGACTACAAAGGGCTGCGCGACGGGGTCAGTGCCGGGGCCGCCACCACCACGACCTCCACACTCGAGCCATCGCCGGTGCCCAAAGACGCTCTCCCCCCCCGCCCGTGCTGAGAGTCCGGCCATGAGCCTGAGGGGCACCGACGTGGCCGCCATGATGTCCAGGGTCGAGGCCACGCTGGTGAACGCCGAACGCTCCCCGGCGGGCGCCGGAGGGGTCCTGGCGGTTGAGCCCGAGGGCGATGCCGAGGTCAACGTCGCCGTCCTCCGCCGCAATGCCGACATCCGGGTCGATTTCCCGCCCGGGTCGGGTCGGCCCGTGGTCGGCCCCGTGGTCCGGGTCGCCAAGCGGGCGCTGCGGCGGGCGGTGAGCTGGTACGTGACGCCGATGATGGAACAGCAGAGCAGCCTGAACCATGCCTTGCTCGACGGCATCGAGCGCCTACGGTTGCGGCTGGAGCCGCTCCGGGCCGGGGCCGGCGCCGGTCATCGCGGTGACGGTGAGGTCCTCTCCCTCGGCCACCACGACCGGGTCGTGGCTGTGGGGCCGGCGGCCGCCGCCTTGGTCTACCTCCTGGCCGACCCGCTCTCGGAGACCCGGATCCCGGTCCTGGCCGGCGATGGTGTCGAGCAGGTCCGCGGCCTCGACGACGCCAGCCTCGACGGCCTGGTGGCCGATGTCACGGGGATGGCCCCGCCGGCGCTGATCGAGCTGGTTCAGGCCGCCTTCGCCGCTCTGGTGCCGGGGGCGACGGTGGTGCTCTCCTCGACGGCCAGGCCCGAGGCCGCCGCCACACTCCACCCCCGGGCTCTCATCTGGGCGCTGACGAGCCTGGGCTTCGACGACGCCCACACCCGCAACCTCGAGAGCATCGCCACCCCGCTACGGGAACCGCCCGAGGGCTCCGGGGCCGACCTGGCCGCCCGGTTGTCCCAGGTCGACGAGGCGGTGCGGGCCGACGTCGAGGTGGTCGTCGCGCGCCGCGCCCGGTAGGTCGGGATGCCGTCTCCCAGCCAGAACGGCGTGCCCGTCCCGCCTGCCACGCGCCGCCGGGTGGCCGTCGTCATCCTCACCTGGAACGCCATCGAGTTCAGCCGCGCCTGCCTGGCCCGCCTACGGGCGCTCACCGACCACCCCTCGTGGCGGGTGGTCGTGGTCGACAACGGCAGCACCGACGGCACCGTCGAATGGCTGCGCTCCCAGGACTGGCTGACGCTGGTGGCCAACACCCGCAACGAGGGCTTCAGCCGGGGATGCAACATCGGCATCGCCGCCACAGAGGCCGACGAGGACGTGGTGCTGATGAACAACGACGTCCTGGTGACCGAGTCCGACTGGCTCACCCGCATGCAGGACGTGGCCTGGTCGGGCACCGACGTCGGTGTGGTCGGGGCCCGTTTGGTCGACGAATCCGGCGTGCTGTCCCACGCCGGCAGCTACATGCCACCGATCAGCCTCCGTGGCCACCAGATGGCCGGTGAGCAACGCGACATCGGCCAGTGCCACCGGGTGCGCCCGGTGGAGTCGGTGGTGTTCGCCCAGGCCTACCTCAGGCGTGACTGCCTCGACAGCATCGGTGCTCTCGACGAGGAGCTGTTCGCCTACTTCGAGGACAGCGACTGGTGCCTCCGGGCCGAACAGGCTGGCTTCACCGTGCTCTACGCCGGTGCCTCCCCCACCTCGGTGCATCGACAGAACACGTCCACGCGTGAGAACAAGGTCGACTTCTGGGCCGTCTACGAGCGGTCCCGGCGGGTGTTCAGGCGCAACTGGGGCCGCTGGCTGGAGGAGGAGCGCTACGACCGGGACCTCACCTGGCACTCGGTCCTGCAACGTCCCCTCGGGTACGCCGTGCAGTCCCGCCAGCTGATGACGGCGCTGCACTTCTCCGGTGTCCGGGTGTCCTACGCCAATGCCTACGGCGAGGTGGACGAGCCCTCGCGCGACCCGCTGCTCGACGACCTGCGAGCCCGCCGGCCCCGTTCCGGCGCCGCCCAGGTCGCCTTCTGCCAGGCCGATGCCTTCGCCCGGGTGGGCCCAGGGGCGGGCGCTCCCCGGGTGGGATGGTCGATGCTCGAGGTCACCGGCCTGCCGCCGGCATGGGTCGACGGGTGCAACGCCATGGACGAGGTGTGGGTGCCGGCATCGTTCAACGTCGAGACCTTCGCCTCCAGCGGGGTCAAGGTGCCGGTACGGGTGATGCCGCTGGGCGTCGACGCCGACTACTTCCATCCCGGCATCGTCGGGTCGCGACCGACGGCCCGGTACACGTTCCTGTCGGTGTTCGAGTGGGGTGAGCGCAAGGCACCCGAGGTGCTCCTGCGCTCCTTCGCCGCCGAGTTCACCGACGACGAGGACGTGGTCCTGTTGCTGTCGGTGTTCAACCGGGATCCGTCGGTCGACGTCGAGGCGGAGATCGCCAGGCTCGACCTGCCCCGGTCGGCGCCCATCGTCGTGATGGTCAACCCCGAGTTCGCCCGCTACCAGATGGGCGCCCTCTACCGGTCGGCGGACTGCTTCGTGCTCCCGAGCAGGGGCGAGGGGTGGGGCATGCCGGTGCTCGAGGCCATGGCCTGCGGCCTCCCCGTGATCGCCACCGACTGGGGCGGCCCCGCCGACTTCCTCCACGAGGGCGTCGGCTTCCCCCTCCGGGTGGCCAAGATGGTGCCGGCCGAGGCTCGCTGCCCGTACTACGAGGGCTTCGACTGGGCCGAGCCCGACGCCGAACACCTGCGCCACCTCTTGCGCCAGGTGTTCTCGGCGCCCGACGCCGCCCGGGCCCGGGGCGCGGCAGCCGCGGCCGAGGTCGCCGCCACCTGGACCCTGGAGCGCACCGCCGAGCGGGTCAAGACCCGCCTGGCGGCCCTGGGGTGAGGCACTCGCTTGGTAGTGTCGGGTCGTGGGCAGCCAGCGCCTAGAAGCTCCACCGGCCGCGCCTGCACCCCCGGTCACCCGCCCGAGACGCCCGATCTCGCTGCGAGCGAACATCCGCGAGGTGCTCGGCGCGCGCGAGCTCACCAACAACCTCGTCCGCCGCGACCTCAAGGTTCGCCACCGGGGCACCTTCTTGGGCATGCTCTGGTCGCTCACCACCCCGCTGCTGATCGTCGCCCTCTACTACTTCGTCTTCAAGTACATCCTCGCCGCCTCACCGGCCAAAGACGCTCCCCGACCTGACGGGCACGGCGTTCCCTTCGCCATCTACTTCTTCGCCGGCCTCACCGTCTGGAACCTGTTCAGCAACTCACTGAGCACGTCCACCACGTCGGTGACCTCGTCGGGCTACCTCTTGCGCAAGGTCTACTTCCCGCGGGCGATCCTGCCCCTCAGCGCCGTGCTGTCCGGCCTGGTGACCTTCGGCTTCGAGATCGCCGTCCTCGTCGTGGCCACCCTGGTGGCTGTCGGGCTCCCGAGCTTTCAGCTGCTCTGGGTACCGGTCATCGTGGCCATCGCCCTGCTCATGACCTACGGCCTGGCTCTGTTCCTCTCGGCCGTCACCGTGTTCCTGCGCGACGTGGCCCACTTCATCGCCATCGTGCTGCAACTGTGGTTCTGGGCCACCCCGGTCATCTACTCGTTGCAGTACGTGGGCAGCCGTCCGGGGTTCGTCAAGATCCTCAAGCTGAATCCCATGACCGGCATCGTGGTCTCGTTCCGCAACGTCACCGTCCTCAACCGGGCCCCCGACCTGAAACTGCTGGCCGTCGACCTGGCCTACGGCCTGGTGTTCATGGTGGTGGGCGCCGTCGTCTTCCACCGCTCGCAGCGGCTGTTCGCGGAGATCGTCTGATGACGGGCGTGGCCATCGACTGCCACGACGTCTGGAAGAGCTACCGCATCTACCACCAGCGGTCCCACACCCTCAAGGAGAAGGCCCTCACCCGGCGCAACACGTTCGAGGAGTTCTGGGCGCTCAAGGGCATCGAGCTGCAGATCGCCGAGGGCTCCACCACCGGCATCGTCGGCGCCAACGGCTCGGGCAAGTCCACCCTGCTCAAGACCATGGCCCGCATCCTCACGCCCAACCAGGGCCACGTCGAGGTCAACGGCACCCTGGCGTCGCTGCTCGAGCTGGGTATCGGGTTCCATCCGGAGCTCACCGGTCGGGAGAACGTGTTCCTGTCGGGATCACTGCTCGGGCGTACCCGGCGCGACGTGGCCGGCCGCTACGACGAGATCGTCGAGTTCGCCGGCGTGGAGCAGTTCATGGACATGGCGGTGAAGAACTACTCCACGGGCATGTACGCCCGGCTGGCCTTCGCCGTGGCCGTGAGCGTGGAGCCCGAGATCCTCCTCGTCGACGAGGTCCTGTCGGTGGGTGACGAGAGCTTCCAGTCCCGGTGTGTCGACCGCATGGCCAAGTTCCGCAGTGAGGGACACACCGTGGTCATCGTCACCCACGGCCTCGACACCGTCCGGGGCCTGTGCCAGGAGGCGGTGTGGATCGAAGGCGGCGTCATCCGCGAGGCGGGCTCATCGGCCCGGGTGGTGGCCGCCTACTTCGACTCCGTCCACGGCGGGGTGGCCAACGAGCACCCGTCTGCCGAGCAGGACCAGGCCGGCTCTGGTGCCGCCACCATCGGGGCCGTCACCTTCCTCGACGGCGACCGGCGAGAGATCAACACCTTCGAGACCGACAGCACCATGACGGTGCACGTGGAGTGCCACACCGACATCCCCCTCGAGGAGGTGGTCTGCTGCGTCGCTGTCTACCGCTCCGACAACTTCGCCTACGTCATCGGTCGCACCTCCCACGACGCCGACTTCTCCGGTCGGCCGCCCGGCTCCCACGTGATCGAGTTCTCGATCCCCGCCCTGCCGCTGCTGCCCGGTGGTTACCTGGTGTCGGTCGGGCTGCAGGACCGCCCCCAGAAGCAGGTCTACGACTGGCACGACCGCCGGTACGGCTTCTTCGTCCTGGCCAACGCCCTCCTACCGGCGGGCGCCGGGGGGATCGTGCACGTCGACGGTCGCTGGTCGGCAGCCGGCGCCGCCCTCAGCGAGGCCCGACCGCATGGCGATCCTGCTGCCTGAGGACGCCGCTGCCCCTCCAATCCCGCCGACGGCCCCCGCATCACGACGTGGCGGGGGCGGTCACGCGCACCGACCTCACGGCCACGCCGAGCTCGGTGTCGTCGGAGCTGTCGACGTTCAGCTCGTTCCACGGGATGGTCTCGGGGGTGCGCACGACCAGCCGGGTGAACAACCGCTCCGAGCGGTAGTCGGCGGGCACGGTGCCGGTGAACAACACACCGAGCTCGTGGGGCGAACGGACGAGGGGCACTGCCCGCCGGTTCACTTCCAGCGTGAGCTGCTCGAGGATGGCCGGGCTCATGGCGGTGACGGCCACCAGCTCGATGGTGGTGCCCGGGGGGAGGCGCCAGGCCAGGTCGAGGGCCGCCTCGCGTTGGGGCCCGGTCCATCGCACCGCCCCGATGGGCAGTTGCTGAGGCTCGCGCCAGCCCGACCCGCGGAAGTCGGCGTCGCCGAAGTCGACGGTGTGGCATCCCTCCAGCATCCCGGCTCGCAGACCGAGTTCACGCTCACCCCGGGCGACGAGGGCGTCGTCGCTGGCCGCCGCCGACAGCACCGCGGCCACATCAGGAGGGGCGGACTCCCCTGCGCACCCCACGGCCAGGCCCACCAGATCGTGGAACCCCAGGGCCGACGTCACACACGCGTCGCGCACGAGCGCCTGCCAGCCGAGCTCGGCCGACGGGTAGGCCACCTCCCGCCTGAGGTGGTAGGCGTTGGCCCAGAAGAGTTGCCCGCTCCCCGACTCGAACCTGGCCACCAGCTCGTCGAAGTACTGCGCCTCGGGCGCCCGCCAGTCGCGGCGGGCACCGCGCTGGGCGTAGTGCGACAGGTCTCTCAGCCGCCACAGCACGAACCCGGCCTGACGCAGGAAGCGGTCGATGTCGCCGAACAGGGGGACGTCGTCGTAGAGCTGGTTGAACTCGACTTCGACCTCGATGGCCCGCACCGAGGCCAGCGCCTTCTGGGCGCCCTCGAACACGGCCAGCTCCGAACCCTGGGTGTCGATCTTCACCACGTCGACGCCGCCGATGGCCTCGCTGGCCAGCCACTCGTCGAGGGTGGTGACACTGACCGGGGTGGTACCGGTCACCCGGCCCCCGCTCAAGCCCGGGTGGCGGGCAACCACGTCGGCGACGCTGGGGAACAGCGAGCACCCGCCAGGGTCTTCGGTGATGTACAAGGTGGCTTCGCCGAGGTGGGAACCGAGCCCTTTTGCCACAAGACGAACCTGGGAATTGGCGCTATACGACTCGGTCAGTCGAGCGCATTCACTCTCGTCGGGGTCGAACCCGATGATGTTCGCTCGGTCGCCGAGCCGTTCCCAAGCCTGGGCGAATCCCCAGCGGCAGCCGACGTCGACAACCACCAACGGTTCTTGGAGCAGGCCGGCCAGGGTCGAAGTGAGATCGGCGACCACCCTAGGGCCGACCCAGGGACAACGGTGAACCCGTGCGCATCGGCATAGATTACCGCATCCTCGCCGTCGGTCGAGAGTTGTTCTACCGGGGGATACCCCGGTATACACAGCAACAGCTGCGAGCAGTATTGGAATTGGACCCGACCAACGACTACGTACTTCTCTGTAATGCCGGGAACGATCTGGGGATGATTGATCCTGAGATCCGCCAGGCTCCCAACGTCTCCATCGCCGACTACGTGGCCGACGCTCCCGGGGTCCCACCGCTGGGCGACACCGCGACGATGCTCAGGGAAGGCGAGCGCTACTCCGACTGGGTGGCACGCCAGGACCTCGACCTGCTCCACGTGACCGCCCCGTTCCTCTTCGAGCGACCGGTGCTCGTCGACTTCGACGTGTGCCCCATGGTGGCCAGCTTCTACGACCTGATCCCGCTGATCTTCCCTGCCCAGTACCTGTCGGGCTGGTGGCGGGAGCAGTACCTGCGCACGGCGAACTTCCTGGGACGGGCCACCCGCATGATCGCCATCTCCGAGGCGGCCAGGACCGACGCGGCCACGTTCCTGGGCTTCCCGACCGAGCGCATCGACGTGGCCTGGCCCATCGCCGACGAGTGCTTCGCCCCCCTGGCCGCCCACCGCGTGGCCGAAGCCCTCGATGTCCTCCGCCGCCGAGTGCCCATCCCCGACCAGTACGTGCTGACGGTGAGCCACCTGCACCACACCAAGAACCTCGGCGCCCTCCTGCGCGCCTACTCGTTGCTCCCCGGAGCCCTGCGCGCCCAGCTCCCCCTCGTGGTGTGCTGTCACCTCGACGAGCACGCCATCGCCCATCTGTTGCGCAAGGCCGCCCAGTTGGGCGTGGCCGACGACCTGGTGCTCACCGGGCTGGTGACCGACGAGGAGCTCACCGTGCTCTACAACGGGGCGACCGTGGTGGTTCACCCGTCGCGCTACGAGGGGTTCGGCCTGCCCGTCGCCGAGGCCATGAAGTGCGGCGCACCGGTCATCACCACCACGGCGTCGTCGATGCCCGAGGCCGGCGGCGACGCCGCCGTGTACGTCGACCCCGACGACGCCCACGGGTTCGCCACCGCCATCCGAGAGTTGCACGGCGACCCCGAACGGCGCCGGGCCATGAGCGAGCGGGGCCTGGCCCACTCCGCCCGCTTCGACAAGCGCCAACTGGGCGAACGCACGATCGAGTGCTACCGGGCGGCCGTCGAAGGCAGCGCCGTCGACACCGGGTCGGGCAAGGCGCGGCTGGCCGTGTGGACGCCGCTGCCACCACAGCAATCGGGCATCTCCGACTACAGCGTCGAGCTCCTCGGGCACCTGCGCCGGCGGTACGACATCGAGGTGTTCGTCGATGACGGATGCCTCCCGCCCCTCAGCCTGCTGTCCCAGTACCGCGTGCAGCACTTCACCGCCTTCGAGCGCCGCCACCGCCAGGACCCTTTCGACGCCTTCCTCTACCAGATGGGCGGATCGCTGTTCCACGTGTACATGTACGACACCCTGCGCGCCCATCCCGGCGTGGTGGTGCTCCACGACCTCACCTGGAGCCACGTGCTCTACACCCTGGGCTACGACTCCGGTGACTTCGAGCCCTTCCGCCGCCAGGTGGCCGCCCTCGAGGGCGACGAGGCCCTGGCCGCCTTCGACGCCATCCACGCCCTGGATCCCGTCGAACGGGCGCCGCTGCTCGAACGCTTCCTGGCCGAGCACCACATGCTGGGTGACATCGTCGACAACAGCGTGGCCCAGATCGTCCACGTCGACGACGCCGCCGCCGAGCTGAGGCGGTGCTACCCCAACGCGCGCGTCTTCACCGTGCCCATGGGCGTCGCCGACCCCGGCCAGCTGCGCGAGTTCGACCACGGCCGTAAGGCGAGAAGCCGCCTGAAGGTCTCGGCCTCCACCTTCGTGATCGGGACGTTCGGCATCGTCCATCCCACCAAACGCCTGGAGGAATGCGTCCGGGCGTTGGCCGTGCTGGTCGCCTCGCACCCCGACTCCCGGCTGATCGTCGTCGGGCGCGCCCTGGACGAGGGTTTCGTGCCCCGCCTGCGCCAGCTGGCGGAGTCCCTCGGCGTGGCCGCCAACGTCGAGTTCCTGGGCCACGTCTCCCGGGCCGACTTCGACGACTACATGGCGGCGTGCGATGTGATCGTGAACCTCAGGCTGCCGACCACGACCCACATGTCGGCCGCCCTCGTCAGGGCCATCGCCGCCGGGCGCCCGCTGATCGTGACCGACCTCCCGGAATGGCGGGACATTCCCGCTGACGTGGCCCTGCGCGTGCCGGTCGGCGGCGACGAGTCCGGTCCCCTCGCCGCCCACCTCGATCGGCTGGCCTCCGATGTCGACCTCCGACGGCGCATGTCGGCGGCAGCCCGGCGGTTCTACGAGGCCCATGGGACACTCGACGCCATGGCTGCCCGCTACGGCGACGTGCTAGACAGGTTCGGTGCTCGTGCCGATTCCGGCAAGCGGACGCCTGCCGGCCGGCCGCCGCCCGTGAGCCCGTTCCCGTTCAACAAGGTGTGCTCGATCGAGGACTTCGCGCGTCCCGAGTTGGTCGACATCATCCGCGACGTCTGCACCTACAAGCTCGACCATCTCCCCGCCGGGTTCCCCATCGGTTCCGAGCACCGCAAGGACTGGGAGGTGGCCATGGCGGTGCGCACCCTCCGTCACTTCGGCGCCCTCCACCGTGACGCCACCATTCTCGGCGTGGCCGCCGGCGCCGAGGACACTTCGTTCTTCCTCACCCGCGAGGCCAAGCAGGTCTTCGCCACCGACCGCTACCTCGCCTCCGGCGACTGGGAGCCCACGGCGCCGCTGTCGATGCTGATCCAGCCCCAGGACGTGGCGCCCTACGAGTTCGACGCCGACCGCCTGGTGGTGCAGCACATGGACGGTCGTCACCTGCACTACCCCGACGACACCTTCGACGGCATCTACTCGTCCGGGTCCATCGAGCACTTCGGCGACCTCGACGACGTGGCCGCCGCGGCCTACGAGATGGGCCGGGTGCTCAAGCCCGGGGGCGTGCTCACCCTGTCCACCGAGATCCGCCTGGGTGGGCCGCCCGGGGGCATCGGCTGGCCGGGGCTGACCCTGTTGTTCTCGGTCGAGAACCTCCAGCGGTTCATCGTCGACGCCAGCGGCCTCGAGCCCGTCGACGGCCTCGACGCCGAGGTGTCCGACGAGACCCTGTCGGTGAGGCGTGACCTTACCCTGGCCATCACCCAGCACCTGGCCGCCACCAGCGGCGGCGGCCAGCGTGAGGAGTACGCCGCCTGGGAGTTCCCCCACATCATCCTCGTGCACGAGGGCTACGTGTTCACCTCCGTGCACCTGGCGTTGCGCAAGCCCGACGACTACCCCAGAGTCCCCAACGCCTGGGCCAAGCCGTCAGCGGCCACCATCGCCGCCATCGCCGAGCACAACCGCAACCTCATCGCCGAGACGGTGGCCTCGACCGGCCCGGCGGCGGCACCGGCGGCGGCGCCCGCAGCAGTCGAGCCCGAGCCGGCTGTGGCCATGACCGAGCACGAGCAGTTGACGGCAATGGAGCAGCACCTGTCGACGGTCGCCAACGCCTACGGCGAGATCGACCAGCAGATGACCGACTTCGACCACCTGCTCAACGAGATCGACCGCCACCTGGCGGCGATGGCCACCGACGGCGACAGCGTCCGCGAGCGCCGCAAGCTCCTGGCCCACCATCAGGGCGAGCTGGAGCGCTGGGCCGACGCCGTGGCCCAGAGCCACCCCGGCGCCCCCGACGGCACGGCCGCCGGCCTCGGCGACGACGCCGCCGCCGCCTGGACCTGTTCGCGGGTGACCATCGGCGAGGGTGGCCCCGCTTTCGACGTGGTCGTCGACCGCCGGGTGGGCGACCAGGTGACCCTGGCGCTGTCCATGGGCCATAGCCTCGACGAGACGCTCGTCGACCTCATGCTGGGCCTCATCGGCCCCGGTGACAAGGTTCTCGACCTCGGTGCCCACGTGGGCACCTTCTCGTTGGCGGCGGCCGCGGTGGGCGGCCAGTCACTGGCCATCGAGGCATCCCCCGAGAACGCCGCCCTGCTGCGGGCCAGCGCCGCTCGCAACGGCTTCACCAACCTCACGGTGGTCGAAGCGGTGGCGTCGGACTCACCCGGCGAGGTGCGCTTCCACGCCCACGGGCCGTGGGGCCAGGTGTCGGTGGGTGACGACCAAGATGCCGACGGGACCCTGACCACCGCGGCCGCCGTCACCATCAGCGACCTCGTCCGGGCCTTCTCGTGGTCCCCCCTGTCGTTCGTGAAGATGGACGTCGAGGGGTGGGAGCTGCAGGTGCTGGGGGGGATGAGCGAGCTGCTCGCTCATCCCCAGGCGCCTCCGCTGCTGTACGAGTGCAACGGCCACACGCTGTGGCCCTACGGGGCGGCACCCGAAGACCTCATCGCCACCGTCGAAGGGCTGGGCTACACCAGCTACATGGTCGACCAGGGACGCCTCATCCCTGTCGACCCCGGTGACTTCCAGCCCCAGACCCTCGTCGACTACCTGGCCGTGAAGCAGCTGCCCTCGCTGACCCGGTGGCCGGTGGAGCCGGCCCTGGGTCTCGAGGAGCGGGTGGCGCGCATCGTGGTCGACGGCACCCACGCCAACCACAACCACCGCGTGTACATGGGCCGGGCCCTGCAGCGCGCCGGTCCCGAGATCCTCGGGCACCCCTCGATCGTCGAGCTCATCGCCGCCCTCGGCGACGACCCCGTCGACGACGTCCGAGCCGCGGTCGCGTCCTGGTCGGGTACGGCCATGGCATCTGCCGGAGGGGGCCCACGATGAGCCTGATCTCGTACGCCCAGAACCGCGAAGACGTGGTGCTCGACCGGCTCTTCCCCCGCGGCGTCGCCGGCTTCTACATCGACGTCGGCGCCTATGACCCCACCTACAACTCCGTCACCCGCCACTTCTACGACCTGGGCTGGCACGGCATCAACGTGGAGCCGGCCACCGTCGCCTTCGAGCGGTTGGCGGCCATGCGCACCCGGGACCTCAACATCAACAGCGGCGTCTCCGACGAGGAGGGCAAGCTCACCTTCTACGAGTCGCCCCCCGAGTCGGGCTGGTCCACCTTCGACCAGGACCAGGCCGAGATCCACATCGAGTCGGGCATCCCCCTGGTCGAGCGGACGGTTCCCGTCACCACCCTGGCCCGCATCTGTGAAGAGCACGTCGAGGGCACGATCGACTTCCTCACCGTCGACGTCGAGGGCTTCGAGGGCCACGTCCTGCGGGGCGGCGACTGGTCCCGCTGGCGGCCTCGCGTCGTGGTCGTCGAAGCCACCCGGCCGGGCACGACCATTCCCACCCACGAGCACTGGGAGTCGGTGCTGGTCGACGCCGACTACCGCTTCGCCACCTTCGACGGCCTCAACCGCTATTACGTCCGGGGCGAGGACGCCGATCTCGTCGACGCCCTGGCCGTGCCCGCCAACGTCCTCGACGACTTCATCCCCTACGAGCTGGCCCGCCAGCTCGAAGCGGCGCGCGGCCAGGCCCAGTCGGCCCAGCACGAGCTCGACGCCACCCGGGCCCTGAACCAGGCGTTCGTGGCCGAGTCCGGCGCCTTCCGCCACCAGATCTCGTTCCTCCACGCCGAGTACAAGCGCCTGGAGACGCAGTACCGCGAGCTGGAGTTCGCCTTCATGGCCGGCAAGACCCAGTACGAGGTGGTCAGGGCCATGCTCACCGATGTCCGAGGGCGTTACGAGCAGCTGGGCCACGAGATGGCGGCGGCGCTGTCCCAGGTGGCGGCCACCCAGCAGATGCTCGAAGGGGTGGCCGGCGCCGGCCTAGCCGTGGCCCGGCGCCTCAGCCGCCTGTCGCAGCGGTTTCCCCAAACCGGCTCAGTGGTGAAGGCGTCATTGCGGAGCGCGCGTGACGTGAAGCGACGGCTACCGGTCCCGTCCCGCTGACCCCCGCGCCCGTGGACACGCCCGCCCTGGACAGACCCACCCCGGGCCCGCCCACCACGCCGGCGCCCACCGGCGAGCCCGAGCCGGTCACGTCGGGCACCGTGCCCCGCGTCATTGTGCCCGCCCTCGACGGGTTCCGGGGCCTGGCCGCCCTGACGGTGGTGCTGTACCACGTGTTCAACGGCGCCGGCCTGCCGCCGCTCGGCAACACCCCTCTGCGCAACATCTTCGAGTCGGGCTACGTCGGGGTCGACTTCTTCTTCGTCATCAGCGGGTTCGTGTTGTTCCTTCCCACCGTGCTGGCCGCCGGGCGTTTCGGCAACGTGCGCGCCTATGGCATGCGTCGGGCCGCCCGCATCATCCCCGCCTATTACGTGGTGTTGATCGCCGCCGTCATCCTGCAGCCGCTGTTGAACATCAGCCGCACCGATCTCCCCTGGGACGGCCACACCGGCCTCGTCACCTTCTTGTTGCACCTGACGTTCCTGCAACACAGCGTGGGGCTGCTGCGCGGGTACACCGAGGGGTTCCTCGTCCTGGGGGTGATCTGGACCCTCACGCTGGAAGCCACGTTCTACGTGGTGCTGCCGCTGATCGCGTCCTGGTACTACCGCCACCCCTTCGTCGGCTTCGCCATCGCCCTGGTGGCGTCGGTGGCGTGGAAGATGTCGGTCGTCCACGCCTCGTTCTCCGTGGGCTGGCTGCGCGGCACCTCATCGCCCGACCTGCTGCGCCTCGTGCTGGTGACCCAGTTCCCCACCTTCCTGGCCCACTTCGCCGCAGGGATGACGGCGGCATGGCTGTTCGTGAGGTGGCGCAGCAGCGACAAGGAGTGGCTGCCGTGGGCCGCGGTCGGGGCACAGGTCGCCGCCGTCATGGTGATCCTGTGGGCCATGCAGGCCGCCGGCCACCGCGATATTACGGCGACGGGCGGCGCCTACGACCACTGGACCAAGACCCTGCCCGTGGCCCTGGCCTTCGCCGTGCTCGTGCTGGCCACCCTGCTGGCGCCGAGCCGGGCGCAGTCCCCTTTCACCAACCGCGCCTCCCGTGGGCTGGGTGACATCAGCTACGGGGTCTACCTGTGGCACACCCTGATCATCGGCTTCGCCCTCGTCACCCTGGGGTTCAGCTACGCGGGCACGACCAGCGCTTTCCTGGCCATGCTGGCCATCACCTCCGTCGGGTCGGTCGTCATCGCCACGTTGTCGCTGGTGTTCGTCGAGCGACCGTGCATCCGCTGGGGCCGCCGCTGCTCCCGGCGCATCGAGAAGATCGACCTCCGTCGCCAGCGCGCCGCCCGGCCCGTCGAGGCCGTCACCCCGGTCAACGCCTGGTAGGGGTCAGAAAGATAACTACCTGCGCATTCGATGATGTGAATCCGCTGGTAGGTGGCTTACACAATGCGCAGGTAGTTATCTTCTGGACCCCAGGCGAGCGTGGGCGGAGATGGGGCCATGACGTCGCACGTAGCTACTGGTCGTCGGGGTCTGGCAGCCTGGCTCGCCTACAGTCGGCCGGGTGCCAGGCGCCGAAGCACCACACGGCCATGGGCCACGCAGGCCCGAATCCCTGTCAGACCACGAGCGTGAGGTGCTGCACCGCGCCCACCAGCGCCTGCGCAACGCATCCCAGGCGCTCGAGGCGTTGGTGGCGACCGACCCCATCAGGGGCCGGTGGGCGCCGGCCCCGGCGCCGGCCGAGGCGCTCCGGGCTGCCCGATCGGATCTGCGGCGGGCCTATGACGATCTCGACCGGCGCCACCAGGAGCTCGTCGACTGGGACGACCCCGAAACCGAAACGGTGCCTCCTCCCCCCGAATGACGGCTTCCACCGACGACGACCTGGAGGCTGAGCTCGCCGAGGTGACCGACGAGCTGTACGGGCTCGACCCGGGCGAATTCACCCCGGCCCGCAATGAACTCGTGCGCCGCCTCCGCATGGCCGGAAACCGTCAACTGGCCGCACGGGTGGCGGCGCTGCGCCGGCCCAGCCCGGCGGCGTGGGCCGTCAACCAGCTCGCTCGCCACCAGCGCGCCGACGTCGACGACCTGTTGCGCCTCGGCGACGTGCTGCGAACGGCTCAGTCCCACGTGCTGGCGGGGGCAGACCCTTCCGACCTGCGCCGGGCGGCACGGGCCCGCCGTGACGCCGTGGCTCGCCTCGCCGACGCTGCCATCGGGCTCCTGGATCAGCGGAGGTCAGGCGCCGCCGCCCATCGGGACGAGGTCACCGCCACCCTGGAGACGGCGTCGCTCGATCCACAGGCAGGGGTCGACGTCTCCCGCGGTCGCCTCGCCACCGGGCTGAGCCCACCGTCGGGCTTCGGCGACCTGGGCGACGACGAGGCCTGGGGGATGGCCGACGTCCCGCCCGCCACCTCCGAGCCTCAGGCCCACGACGCCGCCGGAACCCAAGGCGACGCCCCGTCCGCCCCGACCGCCGCCCCGATCGAGATCCCGCCCGAGGCCGCGCCCGACGATCTCACCCGGGAGCTCATCACCGCGACCCGGGCCGTCGCCGATGCGGGCCGGTCGGCGACTGCGCTGGTGGCCGCCGCTCGTGACGCGGTGGAAGCGGCGGCGAACTCCGAACGGGAGGCCGACGACGCCGAGGCCGACCTCATGCGCCGACAGCGCGCCCTCGAGGACGCGCGCGCCGGCGTCGAGGAACGTCACCGCCACGCCGACGAGGCCCGACGGGCGGCAACGTCGGCCGAGGCGGCAGCGACCGAAGCCGTCGAACACCTGCGCAGGGCCGAGCAGCACGTGGACGATCTGCGCGCCCGCAGCGGCCCACCGTGAGTCGCTACCTGTCCGTCTCCTAGAGCGTCGCTCGCCACTTGTGCGTGCGCATCTAGTTGCAGACAGCACTCATTGTCGCCCCCGGGAGGGGGCGCGATACTGACGTGGGAGCGGCTAGCGGGACCGCTCCCGGCGGCTGTGGCGGGTTCAGCCCAGCCGCCGTCATTTTCGTTCTCGTTCTCCGGAGACAGGCGGTTCACGACATGGGTGGGACGGCGCGCAGGAAGCGGGAGGCGGCCAAAACGGCCCTCCAGAAGGAGGCGGCGGACATCATCGACGCCCGCATCGCCGACGGTCGGCCGCCGCCCGACGTGTGGCAGGCAGCTGCCGAGCGCCAGGCTGCCAAGGGCCTGGGCGCCGAGGCCTGGTACGGCACCCCCGATGACCGGGCGGTGCCGGAAGGGCCGGCTGGGCCTGCCGTCGACGATGTCGGCCGCACCGGGGGCGACGATCTCGTCCTCCGTGTCGTGCGGCTCCCTCAGATCTCTGCGCCGGCCGCCAACCCCGGGTCATGGGCGCGGGTGCCCTCAGCGGTGACAGGCGCTCCCAACTAGGAGCCCGACCGTCGGTGGCCATCGGCGCCGCGTAGACTCGCCATGTGAGGAAGCCGTAGTGAGCGACGTCGAGCCGGTGAGCCCGTCGCCGGGTTGGGCCGTGCTGCACCTGTTCTGGCGTGTCGGGCCGGCCGCCGACGCCGAAGCCGTCGCCGCCGCCGTCAAGGCCTGCCAGGGCGACGACCACCAGGTCGTGACCTTCGTGGTCCTCGGCCACAAGGCCGACTTGGCAACCATGGCGCTGGGCGCCGACTTGTGGCGCCTGCACCGGCTCCAGATCGAGCTGATCGCCGCCGGCCTCGACCTCACCGCCTCGTACCTCTCGCTCACCGAGGTCTCCGAGTACGCCAAGGGGATGCCCGCCGAGCGACTCGAGCCTCGGCTGCACCCGCAGTTGCCGCCGGCCGAAAAGCCCGTCGTGTGCTTCTACCCGATGTCCAAGCGTCGCGACACGGTGGGCAACTGGTATGCGCTGCCCTATGAGGAGCGCGAGCGGCTCATGTTCGGCCACGGCAAGAAGGCCCGTGAGTTCAGCGGCCGCGTCGTGCAGCTGGTCACCGGGTCCACCGGCCTCGACGACTGGGAGTGGGCCGTCACCCTGTTCGCCGACGACCTGGCCGCCATCAAGGCGTGTGTCCACGAATTGCGATTCGACGAGGCGTCGTCGGTCTACGCCGAGTTCGGGCCCTTCCTCGTCGGCATGGTGGTGCCGCCGGAAGAAGCCATCCGGCGCATCGGCCTGGGCTGACCGCCCCGCCGATCACGGCACCGCCTGGGTCTTGACGGGCTTCCACTGACCGTCGGTCACCCGGTACAGGGTGAGCACCTTGTCGGTGGTGTCACCGAAGGCGTCGAAGCCGAGCGCCCCCGACGCCCCCTGCCCCTGGGCGGCCTGCACCGAGGCGACGACCTGGTCACGCACCGCCCTGGTGACGGAGCCGGAGCCGGCCAGCGCCTTGGTCGCCGCGTTCACGAGCAGGTTGGCGGCGTCATAGGCGTAGGGCCCGAAGTCGCTCGGGGGCTCGGCGTAGTGGGCGCCGGCATAGGCGGCGACGAAGGGCCCCGCCGAGGGGTTGGAGGCCACCGGAGACCCGACCGTGCTGGCCAGGTCGCCCTCGCTGGGCTTGCCGGCGTCGGCGATGTAGGCGTCGTCTTTGAGGCCGTCACCGCCCATCACCGGGGCGGTGAGACCGGCAGCCGTCGCCTGCTTGCGGAACCCGGCGCCGACCTGGTACTCACCGCCGAAGAAGAGCAGGTCGGGCTTCGCCGCCAGCAGGTCCTTGATGACGTCGACGAAATCGACGGTGCCATCGGGTACGACCCGCTGCACGGCCACCGTGCCCCCGCCCTGGGTGAAGGCGCTGACGAAACCGTCGGCCAGGCCCTTGCTCACCGGCTTGGTCTCGCTGACCACCGCCACCCGGGTGGCCTTCACCTCCGACTGTGCCTGCTGAGCCAGGAAGGGCGCCTGGGCGTTGTCGTTGGGGACCATCCGGAAGTAGCTGGGCCACGGCCGGGTAGGCGTCTGGGGATTGGGGCCGAGAGTCAGGGCGGGGTCGGTGTTGCCCGGGGAGACCATGGCGATCCCCTCGGCGGCGAGGATCGGCGCGACCTTGGCCGCCACCCCCGAGTTGTAGGTGCCCACCACCCCGATCACCGCCTTGTCGGCAGCCAGCTTTCGCGCCGCCGCCTCGCCCTTGGCCGGATCGGAGGAGTCGTCCAACGCTTCGACCCGCAGCGTCCAGCCGGGGACGGCCTTGCGGGCGTTGGCCTGGGCCACCGCCAACTGGACCGAGTTGCGGATCCCCCGCCCGAACTGGACGAGCCCGCCGTCGAGCGGGGCGATCACCCCGATCTTGGCCACCTTGGGCCCGGACGACCCGCCGCCACATCCAGCGGCGACCGAGGCCACCGCCAGACACGAGATGAGCAGCAGCGACACAGGGCGGGTCCGGGCGCGGTCGGTCCTTCGAGGCATGGCCATGACCGTGAAACTAGTGCGGCCGACTCGCGGCTGCCGCGGCGCCGGTAGCGTGGGACGGGTGGGTGATCTCGGACTGCTGAGGCGACGGCTGGGCGAGCTGGGCCGGGTCACGGTTGCCTTCAGCGGCGGAGCCGACTCGGCGTTCCTGGCCTGGGTGGCCAACGACACGCTCGGGGCCGACTCCGTCCAGGCGGTGACGGCAGTGTCGGCGTCGCTGGCCGCCAGTGAGCGCGACGACTGTGCCGCCCTGGCCCGGGAGTGGCGCCTGCGCTGGACGGAGGTGCCGACCGACGAGCTCGACCGGCCCGACTACGTGGCCAACGGCGGCGACCGGTGCTTCCACTGCAAGTCGGCCCTGCTCGACGCCCTCGTGCCCCTGGCCGAGGCCGAGGGCGCCACCGTGGTCCTGGGCACCAACGTCGACGACCTCGGCGACCACCGGCCCGGCCAGCAGGCGGCGGCTGAGCGAGGAGCGGCCTTCCCGCTGGTCGACGCCGGCTTCACCAAAGCGGCGGTCCGGGAGGCGTCACTGGCCCTCGGCCTGCGGACATGGGACAAGCCGGCCGCCGCCTGCTTGGCCTCGCGTCTGCCCTACGGCACTCCGGTCACCGTCACCACGCTCGACCGGGTGAGCCGGGCGGAGGAGGCCCTGCGCCGGCTGGGCTTTGCCCAGGTTCGGGTGCGCCATTACCGCGACCTGGCGCGGGTCGAGGTCGAGGCAGCCGAGCTGGCCCGGGCGGTCGAGCGCCGCCATGCCGTCGTTGACGCCGTACGCCAGGCCGGCTACCGCTACGTCACCCTCGACCTCGAGGGCTTCCGATCCGGCAATCTCAACGCCGCCCTCGACGTGGGGGTGGCCACGGAACCTGCCCTTGAATCGGTGACGGACGGTCCGAGTGGACGGGAACCGTCGAAATGACAATGCTTCGGGTCTGATGGCGAACGTCCGGATCAAGCTGACCTTTCCCGAGCAGCTCATCAAGCAGCCCCTCCTGGGCCGCCTCGACCGCCAGTTCGACGTCCTGCCCAACATCCGCAGGGCCAACATCGAGGAGCAAGTGGGCTGGATCGTGTGCGAGCTGGCCGGTGAGCCCCACGCCGTCGAGGAGGCCATCGCCTGGCTGGAGGCCAAGGGCGTCCAGGTCGACCGCCTGGGCGACGTCGTCGAGTCCTGACGGCTGTCTCAGCGGTACCGGGGTCCGAGAGGCGTGACCCGAGGAGCCCCTTTTTGGGCCATACTGAAGTGGGGGTTGACACCTCAACGTATGAGCGCGATATTCAAGCGCGGTCCTGTGCCACCTTTCTCGGGTGGAGGTTGCGTACTCCATACGAGATCGAAAGGCGGAACGTCATGCGTCGGACATGTCGGGCACTCTTTGCTAGTTGCATGCTGGCAAGCGCAAGGCGGTGTCACACCATGACTCGTCATTTGAAGGCTCCATTTGCCCTGGCCCTCGCGTTGGCTTTGGTGGCAACGCTGGAGCTGATCGCTCCGTCAGCGGCTTCTGCCGCCACGGCCAACGTGGGTCCCGGTCAGTCCATCCAGGCGGCGATCGATGCCGCCAGCCCCGGTGACACCATCGTGGTCGCCCCCGGCACTTACCGGGAGAACCTCAAGATCAACAAGGACAACATCACCCTTCAGGGCACGCCCGGGGGAACCACTCTTGCTCCTCCCGGCGCAGCCAAGGTCACTCACAACCCCTGCTTCGTGAGCGCGTCCAACTTCGACGGCATCTGCCTCCCCTCGGTGAGCGGCGTCACCGTCAGCGGCTTCACCGTGCGGGGCTTCCTCGGCGTGGGCATCCACGCGATCAACTCGGATCACCTGACCATCGACAACAACCGCCTGAACAACAACGGCCTCGACGGCATCGCCGACTACGGCGGGTCCGTCGACACCATCTCGCACAACCAGGCCGCCGGGTCCTCCGAGGCGGGCATCCTGGTGGCCGACTCGCCCGCTGCCGCCGTCACCGTCAGCGACAACACCGCCACCAACAACGGGGTCGGCATCTATGTTCGTGATGTCTACGCCTACGTGTTCCTGCCCGATACCATCCTCGTCTCCAACGTGATTCACAACCAGGCGGAGAACAACTGCGTGGGCATCCTTGTTCTGGACACGCCGGCCCCGCCCCAGAATTTCGGCATCAACGTCTATGGCAACACCGCCATCGCCAACAACAAGACCTGCCCGCCCACTCAGTACTTGCCGGCTACCACGTCGGGTACCGGCATCGCCATCATCGGGGCCAATGCGACGAGCGTCCGAGGCAACATCCTGCGCAACAACGTGCCCAGCGACATCCACCTGCCCTACGCCGGTGGCTTGGTGATCGCCTCCTACCCGGGTGGACCTGTCATCACCGACTTCGCCGCCGCCTACAACACCGCCTTCGGGAATAAGCCCTTCGACATCGACTATCAGCGGGGGGGCAAGGCACGGGCCTTCACCATCAACTCCCTGCCCCGTGGCATCGGCAGCGGAGTCATCTTCGTGTTCAACAATTGTGACACGTCACATCCCCAGACGATCATCCTCCTCACGTCCGAGGGCGAGGGCCTAGGTCCGCTGTGCCGGCCGACACCCGTCTCGCAGGATCCGGGGTTCCCAGGGTTCTGACCTCCAAGATGTAGAGGCGCTCGACCCGAGCGCCTCTACATCCTCGGACGACGAAACGTGCTCTTCGAACCGCAAGACGTCCACCGTTGGGCACTGGAAGCAAGGTTCATGGTCGAAGGGGCCCCGCGAACCGCCTCGGGGCGGGGCGGGGCGGGGCGGGGCGGGGCGGGGCGGGGCGGGGCGGGGATAGTCCCACACCGACTCTTGGCGGGGGCCGGGAGGGATGGGCTCCGGTCTGGTCATTGGTCGTTCTCCCTCGTATGAGCCACCCTGTGAAGATCTGATGGGAAACGTCCGGATCAAGCTGACCTTTCCCGAGCAGCTCATCAAGCAGCCCCCCTGGGCCGCCTCGACCGCCAGTTCCACGTCCGGCCCAACATCCGCAGGGCCAACACTGAGGACCAGGGTGGGGTGGATCGTGTGCGAGCTGGCCGGTGAGGCCCACGCCGTCGAGGAGGCCGTCGCCTGGCTGGAGGCCAAGGGCGTCCAGGTCGACCGCCTGGGCGACGTCGTCGAGTCCTGACGGCTGTCTCAGCGGTACCCGGGGCTCAGCGGTACCAGGGGGTTCGAGGCCGCTCCTGGGCGACCCCGTCGATCTCGATGTCGGTGCGCTCGTTGTAGAAGGCGATCCGCCCCCGGACTTCCTCTGCCTCCCGTCGCACGCCCTCGTCGTAGGTCCAGGCCACGTCGGACGCCAGTCCGGTCGCCGTCGTCACCGACCAGTGCCGGGCCGAGCCCTTGTAGGCGCATTGGGTGACGGTCTGGGAGGGCGCCAGCACCTCCTGGCGCACGTCCGGCACGGGGAGGTAGTACCGAATGGGCAGCCCCGTCTCGTAGAGCGCCCGTGCTTCGGTGGAATCGGCCAACACCTCACCGCCAAGCAGGACCCGGACACGACGCGAGGTGGGCAGCGTGTCGATGCGGTGGTACGGATCACGGGGATGCACGAACACCTCCTCGTCCTCCTCGTACCATGCGTCGACGGCGTCCCATGCGACCCGGACGTACCCGTCGGCGTGAGGCTCGGGCTCACCGGGGACAGAGACATCGGCCGCCGGGAAGGCGTAGTGCGGCAATGTCCGGCTCTCGTAGACGAGTCGGACCCGGTCGCTGTCCACCACGGTCCCGCCGTCGGCGACGCCGCGAACGCGCCGGTTGAGAGGCTCGACGAACACCACCGTGTCGGGCGGATCGAAGTTGAACGTACCCGCAGGTTGATGCCCGAAGGGACCACGTCCCATGGTGAGGGTCATGGCGCCATTTTCACCCCTACCAGCCCTCGGTGCCAGGGCCGCCCTTGAAGGGCCCGCCACGCTGCTGGTGATCCAGCCGCCGTAGAAGCCGCCGGGCTGGGCCTCGACGTACTCGCCGTCGACCAGGCACACCTCCATCTGCGCGGGGTAGAACGACACGTAGCCGGCCATGGCCTCGTAGCCGGGTGAAGGGCGCTGGTAGGTCCATGCCCCGTCGGTGGCCGTCTGGCCCTTCATGGACACGCTGAAATACGTGGCCACGCCCTTGAACTCGCAGAACGAGGTCCGTCCGGTGGGAGTGAGGACCCCGGGGACGATGCTGTCGGAGGGCAGGTAGTAGCCGGGTGGGTGGCTGGTCTCGAGCACGATCAACGGCTCCAGGGTGAGGGCGATGGTCTCGCCACCGAGGATGACCTCGATCTGGCGGCGAACCGCCTCGAGGCGCGGCGGCCGGGGATAGTCCCACACCGACTCCTGGCGGGGGCCGGGAGGGATGGGCGCCGGTCTGGTCATTGGTCGTTCTCCCTCGTATGAGCCACCATGTGGAGATGGGAGAGTCACCTGCGGTGGCGCAGGATGACGGGATGCGTGAGCATGCTACGGCGCTGGCCGACGCCGTCGAAGGCGCCCTCCCCGGCTGGGT
>DATAQC010000043.1:0-21143 GCA_036264885.1 Acidimicrobiales bacterium
TCGAGGGGCTGCGCTCGCTCATCCTCGAAGGCTGGGTCTGGTCCGATCTGGTCAAGGCCATCCTGGCCATCGGCGTCGTCGCCACGGTGAGCATGACGCTGTGCTTCGGAGCCCTCCGGGGCCGCACCCGCCGGGGCTGACCACGAACCGTCCCGACGGGAACGGAGCCCGAAGCAAGCGGCCCAAGGCGTGTGCCCTCCGCGTCAGCGACGGGCGGCGGCGAGGAGGCGGAAGGCGACGGCGGTGGCGGCGCCGAAGGCCATGTGAGCGCTGAGGTCCTTGGCCAGCGTGGCCGTGTCGTACTCCCAGACGGGCTTGTACAGCTTGGCCAGGGGTAGCACGACGTAGCCGGAGCCCCACACCACGGTGGCGAACGGCGCCCCCCACCACAGCCTGGGCTTGGCCGCCGAGCCGGCCACCACGCCGTACAGCGACCCCCACATAACCCCGTAGGCCCAGTGCACGAAATTGTTCGTGGGCCCCGCCCACGACTCGGGAAGCTCGCGCTGCAGGAACCCCTCCAGCACCCGTTTCCCCACCTGGGCGGGTGCGGCCGCCTCGTCCCACGTGAGGGAGCTCCCCGAGAGCTCCCACGAGCCGAACCCGTCGTCACCGCCGCCCTTGCGGTAACGGGCGAACCACGCCAGGTCCATGGCCACGGTGCCCGCCGCCCCCGCTAGCGCCCCCCGCACGACCGCGCCCACCGGCGTGAGAGGCGAGCGGGTCACGGTCCGACATTAGGCGCCGCCTCCAAAATGCGCTCCCAGGACGATGCTGATCTGCAAGCTGATGGTGCCACGATGGACGCGCTCAGAGCTCGGCCTGCTCCGAGGACCACGAGGCCCAGCGGGTGACGGCGACGACGATCACCGGCCCGTCGGGACGACGGCGGCGGTATTGCTCGTACTTGTCGGCGAGCCGGCTGATGGCCTGCTCATGGTCGCCGCCCTCGAAGACGATGCGGGCGTCGCCGTCCCCGCGGACCCACCACAAGCGCGACCAGTCGTCGTCGTAGTGGTCGATGATCACACTGGCCACGGGATGAGCCTCGATGTTCTCCAGGCGCTGGAGCCTCGTCGTGGTCTTCGGCTTGTGATCGACGGCGGTGACGATCGTGTCGCCGTCGACGGCGAAGGTGATGGGCACGATGTGCGGACCACCAGCGGGGGAGACCGTGGCCAGGCGGGCCACCCGGGCCTGCGTCACCCGTTGCCGGAGGGACGGTTCGAGGTGTGTCATGCCCTCACGGTAGATGTCGACCGCCGGATCGGCGCCGCCGGTGGGCGCCTGAGCTGAGTACGCTGCCAGCCGGGTCCCACGGGCGGCCGGTGTCAACGCTCCGGTCGCAGGTGGCTGACAGCGGCACATCATCGGACAGGAGCGACTGTGGACATCGGAATCGGAATCCCCAACGCCATCCCGGGCGCCACTGGCGCCGGGCTCCTCGACTGGGCTCGTCGGGCCGAGGCGGCCGGCTTCTCCACCCTGGCCAGCATCGGAGCGGTGTCCTATCCGGGTTACGAGGAGCTGACGGTGTTCGCCGCCGCCGGCGCCGTCACCGAGCGCATCCGGTTCCTGTCCAACGTGTTGATCGCACCGGCACGCACCACCGCCGAACTGGCCAAACAGGCAGCCAGCGTGGACCAGCTCACGGGCGGCCGCCTCACATTGGGACTGGGGGTCGGCTGGCGTGCGACCGACTACCAACTCACGGGTCACGACTTCGATGACCGAGGACGCCGGTTCGACGGGCAGCTGCGTGATCTCGACAAGGCGTGGGCGGGCGAGCCGCTGGCTGACGGTACCCGGCCTGTCGGGCCACCTCCCGTGCAACGGCCCGGCGTGCCGCTCGTCATCGGTGGGACGACCGACGCAACCCTCCGGCGGGTGACGGACTTCGCTACGGGCTGGACGGCCGGCGGGATGCCGCCCGACGCCGTGGCAGCAATGGCGGAGAAGGTCCAATCGGCCTGGAGCCAGGCCGGTCGAGAGGGTCGTGCCAGGATCGTGGCGCTGGTCTACTTCTCGTTGGGTGACGTCGAGGAGGAGTCGATTCGCAACGTGCGCCACTACTACGAGCCCATGGGCTCCGACATGGCGGACATGATCGCCGGCAGCGCGCTACGGACACCGGAGTCGATCAAAGGCGCCATCGACGCCTACGCCGGGGCCGGGGTCGACGAGCTCATCCTCGATCCCACTGTTCCGGACCCGGGCCAGGTCGACCGGCTGGCCGAGGTCGTCTTCTGAGGGCAGCGGCGACGTTCTCGGGGGTGCTCGGCCGTAGCGGGGGCTGCAGGTACACGATGAACAGGTCGACGCCGGCCTCGGCGTAGGCGTCGGCCTGATCGACGAGCGGGCCCAGGTCGGCGTCGGCGTCGAGACGGATCTGCACCGAGGTCATGATCTCCCGGGCGTCGCGCCCGATGGCGGCGCAGTGCGTGTCGAGCACGGCGCGCTTGTGCTGCCAGACCTCCACCGACGGCGGGATCATGTTCCAGTGCTGGGCCCATCGGGCGACGGTTCGCAGCGTGCGCTTCTCGCCTGCGCCTCCGATGCAGAGGGGCGGGTGGGGCCGCTGGACGGGCTTGGGCTCACACCGGGCGTCGGTGAGCTGGAAGTAGGACCCGGTGAACGTCGTGGTGGTGTCGCTCAGGAGTCGGGCGATCACCTCGACACCTTCGTCGAAGCGGTCGAAGCGTTGCCTGAGCGTTCCCAGCTCGATGCCGTAGGCCCGGCACTCCTCCTCGTTGCCCGCCGCCCCGAGGCCGAGCTCGAGGCGACCGTCGCTCACGATGTCGAGGGTGGCCGCCATGTTCGCCAACACTGCGGGATGGCGGTACACGATGCCCGTCACCATCACGCCCAGACGAAGGCGCCGGGTGGCCTGGGCCAGCGCCGTCAGCGTGATCCACCCCTCCAGGCAGGGCCCGGTGGAGTCGGAGAAGATCGGGTAGAAGTGGTCGAACGTCCAGCCCGACTCGAACAGCTCGATGTCGTCGGCCACCCGCCAGACGGCCAGCACGTCGGCCCACGTCGTGTCCTGCGGGTTGGTCTTGAAGGCGTAGCGCATCCGCCCACGCTAAGGCCACTGGAGCCGAGGACCGGTTCGCCGCTAGCGAGGGCCCAGGTGGTCGAGGTGCCAGTGACGGGCCACGCTGGCCACCCAGCGATCGTCGCCGGTGGGCGTCACTCCGAGCCTGCTGATGGTGCGCTGCCCGCCGACCTGATCGGTGTAGAGCAGGTCCACACTGAACGACTGGCGCTCGGCCAGTGTCACCGACAGCCGGGCGAAGACCTCCTCGTCGGCGTCGCGCAAGGCTCCCTGCCACAGTCCGACATCGCCGGGGGCGATGTAGAGGTCGCGGGTGTGGGAGCGGAACTCGGCGGGATCCCGGTGGTCGACGGCCGACAGCACCTGCTCGGGCCAGGGATACCACCCCTGCATGACGGCGATGCCGGCGCCCACGTTGCGCAGGGCGACGACGAAGTAGATCGCGCCGTTCTTCTCCTCGACGGCCGCCTGGCTGCCCTCGACGCGGGCCCAGTACCCGTCGGCGAACATGATCTTCTGCACCGGGTCGTCGAGGCGAGCCTGCACGAGGAGGGGGCGCCGCTGTTCCTGAAGCGCCTGCTCGGAGAGCTGGACCGACCGGTTCGACGCCCGCACCGCCGAGAAGGTGGCCAGGGCCAGGACCAACGTCCCCACTGCTGTGGCGAACGACGCAATCGTCGCCCAATCCGTCATCGTCGGGCAACCTAACCGAGCCCGGCCCACCGGGCCGCCGCCATCACGGCGGCGGAACGAGCGGCGGAGGCGACAGCGTCGTAGTCTTCAGCCCGAAGCCCCACGGGGGGCTCGGGGGGACGGCGAACATGAATGCACGGCGAAGCGTGTCCATGCTGGTTGGGCTTGCCTTGGTGACGGTCGGTCTCGGGCAGGGATTGGCCGGAGCTGACGACGATCCGTCACCGGTTGCGGGCATCGACAGGGTCCGTGACTTCATCACCGTCTGCGCGTTCAGCCACCGGTCGGCCGACGATCCGATCGCCCATTTCGGCCAACCCGGTGATTCCCACAGCCACGACTTCTGGGGCAACACCTCGACCGACGCCAACTCCACGCTGGCGTCGATGCTGGCGGCGTCGACGACCTGCAACCGTCCGGGCGACCTGGCCGGGTACTGGATGCCCACGGTGCTCAGCGACGGAAAGCCGGTCACTCCGGCCGAAGCGACCTTCTACTACCGGGGCGAGGGGCTCGACCCCGCCGACATCACCGCCTTCCCGCCTGACTTCCGGATGATCGCCGGCGACCCGTCGGCCACCACGGCCCAGCCCCTCACCGCGGTGGAGTGGGCCTGCCGGGAAGAGGGCGCCAAGAAGCCGTGGCGCGCCGACATCCCGTCGTGCCCGGCGGGCAGCGACGTCGCCTTCCGGGTGAATTTCCCGGACTGCTGGAACGGCCGCGACACCGACAGCGCCGACCACCGATCACACGTCGCTTACCGGACGGACACCGGCGCGTGCCCGGCGACCCACCCCGTCGCCGTCCCCCAGATCTCCATGACCGTCACCTATCACGATGTCGGAGGGGGCCAGCTGTCGTTGTCGTCGGGCTCGGTCTTCAGCGGTCACGCCGACTTCTTGAACGCGTGGCACCAAGCCGACCTGGCCGACCTGATCCAGAGCTGCCTGGCCCGCCGGCGTCAGTGCGGGCCGTTCCAGGGCCCCGGCGGCGCCGGTCCCGTGGCCGACGTTGATGCCCCCCTCCCGCCTGCGACGGGCCCGCTTCCCCGCGTCACCCGGGCCAGTGACGGGCGCGCCGGGGCGGGCCACTTCAGCCAGAGCCCGGCCCTGAGCGCCGACGGTCGGTGGTTGGCCTTCGAGGCCTTCTCCGCCGGTGTGTCGCGAGTGATGGTCGTCGATCGCCGGACCGGGGTCACCAGCCCGGTGAGCATCGGTGCCGGCGGTGCCGCCGCCGACGGCGGCAGCTATGACCCGGCCCTGAGCGCCGACGGCCGCTATGTGACCTTCCGCTCCTCGGCCACCAATCTGGTGCCCGGTGACACCAACGCCAGCTCCGACATCTTCGTGCGCGACATGCGCCAGGGCGTCACCACGCGCCAGAGCGTGTCGGCCTCGGGAGTGCAGGCCGACCTGAACAGCTACGCCCCCGCCATCAGCGCCGACGGACGCTGGCTGGCCTTCGAGTCGTTCGCCGACAACCTGGTCGGGGGAGACACCAACCGCAGCGAGGACGTCTTCGAGCGCGACCTCCAGACCGGGCACATGACGCGGGTCAGTGTGGCCAACGACGGTCGTCAGGCCGACAAGATGAGCTCGTCGCCGGCGGTGAGCGCCGACGGGAGGTATGTGGCCTTCGACTCGTGGGGCCGCAACCTCACCGCTGACGACCGCAACGAGTGGTCCGACGTCTTCGTCCGTGACACGGTCGGGGCCACCACTACGTTGGTGAGCGCCGGC
Organism: Acidimicrobiales bacterium; assembly: GCA_036264885.1. Taxonomy (GTDB): domain Bacteria; phylum Actinomycetota; class Acidimicrobiia; order Acidimicrobiales; family AC-14; genus DATAQC01. Next base: position 5,488 of record DATAQC010000043.1, read on the forward strand.
TTCAAGGGGCTGGCGGCCAACAACAGCAGCTACGCCCCCTCGATCAGCGACGACGGCACCAAGGTGGCCTTCGAGTCGGCCGCCACCAACATGGTCCCCCACGACCAGGGGTTCCGGGACGTTTTCGTCCGCGATGTCGTTGGTCGCATTACTGCCCGGATCAGCGGCCAGGACGGCAAGCGGCTCGACGGGTTCAGCTCCGACGCCGCCCTGAGCGGCGACGGGCGGTGGGTGACGTTCCAGTCCGCCAACTCCCGGCTCCTGCCGGGTGACGCCAACGGCGTGAGCGACGTTGTGGTGGTCAACCTGGCCTCGGGCGCCGCCTGGCGGGCGAGCTCGGCAATTTCGGCCACCCGCGATTCCGACAACCCCAGTGGCTACCCCACGATCAGCGGTGACGGGTCCAGCGTGGCCTTCGAGTCGACGGCCGGCAACCTCGTCCACAGGGGCCGGGCGGGGGCCCTGGAGGTCTACACCGCCACCGGAGGCGCCTGAGCGACTGAGACGGGCGGGAGTCGGGCAGCCCCGTCGTTTCCCGGCGCCAGCCAGTAACTTCGCGCTCATGACCTCGAGCCCGAACACACTCGCCAGCACCGATTTCCGGCCCGAAGACCTGGAGCAGTACCGCAAGGAGCTCACCGGCTACTGCTACCGCATGCTGGGCTCGGGCTTCGAGGCCGAAGACGCCGTGCAGGAGGCACTGGTGCGGGCGTGGCGCGCAGCCGACACCTTCGAAGGCCGGTCAGGTGTTCGCTCGTGGGTCTACCGCATCGCCACCAACGTGTGCCTCGACATGCTGCGGGGCCGACAGCGCCGGGCCCGTCCCATGGAGATGGGCCCCGTCCGCACCGCCGACACCCCCATCGGCCAGATGCTCCCCGAGCACGCCTGGGTCTCGCCCATTGCCGACGAGCGGGTCGTGCCCGACGACGGCGACCCGGCCGAGGTGGCGGAGGCCCGCGACGGCATCCGTCTCGCGTTCGTCGCCGCCCTCCAGCACCTCCCCGCCCGCCAGCGGGCCGTGCTCATCCTACGCGAGGTGTTGCGCTGGCAGGCCACCGAGGTGGCCGAGCTGCTCGACACGAGCGTGGCGTCGGTCAACAGCGCCCTCCAGCGGGCGCGCGCCACCCTCGGCGCTCTCGACCTCGAGGGAGCCCAGCCGTCACCGGAGTCGATGGACGCCGACCAGCGGGCCCTGCTGGCCCGCTACGTCGACGCCTTCGAGCGCTACGACATCGAGTCACTCGTCTCGCTCCTGCACGCCGACGCCGTCATGTCGATGCCCCCGTTCGACTTCTGGCTGCAGGGGCCGGTGGAGATGGGAAGGTTCTTCCTCGGGCAGGGCGCCGGCTGCCGGGGGTCGCGCCTCGTGCCCACGGCGGCCAACGGCTGCATGGCGTTCGGCTCCTACAAGCCCGACGGCGGGGGTGGCCACCAGCCCTGGGCCATCCAGGTCATCGAGGTCTCGGGCACCACCATCGTCGGCCACCACAACTTCCTCGACACCAACCTGTTCGCCGCCTTCGGGCTTCCCGAGCGCCTCGACCCGTGAGCTGACTCCCAACCGCTGCCCCGCCGCTGGGTGCGCAGTGAAGACTCCCCAGCTGGCTCACAGACGGTCCCCAGCCCACCCGGAGCGGCGGAGGCGAAGCTGTGAGGAACCCGAGAGGAGACAGGCGTGGCCGAGGAGTCCCGGAGACAACAGATCCTGGTGGTGGACGACGAGCCGTCGATCGTCGACGCCGTAGCCACCACCTTGCGTTACGAGGGTTTCGACGTCCGGGTGGCCAACAGTGGTCGAGCCGCCCTGAACCAGATCCAGGAGTCACCACCGGACCTCATCGTGCTCGACATCATGCTCCCCGACCTCGACGGTCTCGAGGTCACCCGACGCCTGGGCTCGGATGGCATCAAGGTGCCCGTCCTCTTCCTCACCGCCCGCGACAGTGTCGACGACAAGGTCGCCGGTCTCACCGTCGGCGGCGATGATTACGTGACCAAGCCGTTCTCGCTGGCCGAGGTCGTGGCCCGGGCCCGGGCGATCCTCCGCCGCACGAGCGCCGCCCCGAAGGGCGACGGAAAGCTCCGCTTCGGCGACCTGGTGATGGACGAGGACAGCCGCGAGGTCTGCCGGGGCGACGTGCCCATCCGCCTCACCGCCACCGAGTTCAACCTCCTCCGCTTCTTCATGCTCAACCCCCGGCGGGTGCTGTCGAAGGCGCAGATCCTCGACAACGTGTGGCACTACGACTTCGGCGGCGACCCGAGCGTGGTCGAGACCTACGTGAGCTACCTGCGTAAGAAGCTGGAACGCCACGGCCCACCGATGATCGAGACGTTCCGCCTCGTCGGCTATGCCCTCCGAGAGCCGGCCCTCCGAGAGCCGGCGGCCGAGGGCCAGCCGGAGGCGACGACCTCAGCACGGTCCTAGATGTCGCTTCGCCTGCGGCTGCTGCTGGCGGTCGGGGCCGTCGCCCTGGTGGCCCTGGCAGTGGCCGATGTCGTCACCTACCGGTCGCTGAAGTCGTTCCTCTACGACCAGGTCGACCAGTCGCTGGAGAGCGCCCACGGGGGTCTGGAGCACGGCGGCGACGGCCGTCGGGGAGGCGACGACCGTGGACCGCCGCCGGGCGAGGGCACGGCCGGGGCGGCGCCGGGGACATTCGTCGAGGTGCGCGACGCCAATGGAGCAGTGGTGTCGTCGGTGGCCGCCCACCTACCCGGGGGGCAGGGGGTGGCGCCCGCCCTGCCGGCACACATCGGCGGCCTTCACCGCGGCGATGAGGGCGAACCCACCCGGTACTTCACCGCTCCCGCCTCCCAGGCGGGCGGCCCCGAGTTCCGGGTGCGGGTGGGCCAGTCGCCCGACGGCGGCCAGCTCATCCTCGGCCTCCCTCTCACCAACACCGACGCCACGCTGCACCGGCTGCTGCTCATCGAGCTGGTGGTCACCGCCGTGGCCCTGGCGGCGTCGTCGGGGCTCGGATGGTGGTTGGTCAAGGCCGGTTTGCGCCCGCTCGACCACGTCAAGCGCACCGCCGCCGCCATCGCCGAGGGTGAACTCGACCGGCGCGTCCCCGGAGACGAGGCCCGCACCGAGGTGGGCGAGGTCGCCCGCGCCCTCAACACCATGCTCGGTCGCATCGAGGGGGCATTCGCCCAGCGCGATGCCACCGAGGCGGAGCTGCGGCGCTCCGAGGAGCGACTCCGCCGTTTCGTCGCCGACGCGTCGCACGAGCTGCGCACGCCCCTGGCGGCGGTGACGGCCTATGCCGAGATGTCCGATCGGGTGGCCCGGGACCACCCTGAGGACCTGGGGCGGGTGATGAGCGGGATCCGGGCCGAGTCGGGCCGAATGGGGCACCTGGTCGAGGATCTGCTGTTGCTGGCCCGTCTGGACGAGGGCCTCCCCCTGGAGCGTCGACCGGTGGAGCTGGTCGCCCTGGCGGCCGACGCCGCCACCGCCGCCCGGGCGGTGGGCCCGTCCTGGCCGGTCGAGCTGCGGGCCGAGCGACCGGTCGACGTGGTAGGCGACGCCACCCGTCTGCGTCAGGTCGTGGACAACCTCCTGGCCAACGTCCGGGCCCATACTCCGCCCGGCACCACCGCCCGACTCAGCGTCGGCCAGCACGACGGGCAGGTGCTGATCGAGGTGGCCGACGACGGGCCGGGCCTCACCGAAGAGGAGGCGGCCCGGGTCTTCGAGCGCTTCTACCGGGCCGATCCGTCACGGTCGCGCAGCAAGGGTGGCACCGGGTTGGGCCTGGGAATCGTGGCCGCGATCGTCGCCGCCCATGGGGGCTCGGTCGAGGTGGTCTCGGCACCGGGGCAGGGGACGTCCATCGACGTCCACCTTCCCGCAACCGATCCCGCCGACGCCGCCGACTTCACCGATCTGGGCCAGCCCACCGCGCCGGGCGGCTCACAGACGTCGCCCAGATCATGAGCGGGCTCCCAGCCACGCCGGGGTGGGCCCTGATGGGGCGGTCGCAGGATGTGGGTGTCCCGAAGCGATCGGGCCCACACCAACAAGGAGAAGCACATGAACCCGGTTCGAAAAGCAGTCGTCGGCGCCACGATGGTCGCCACCGCGCTCACGGGCGGTGCCGTCGGTGCCGCCCTTGTCAACACCTCCGCCACCGCCCAGACAGCCACGACCACCGCCCCGGCGACCTCGTCCACCGACAACGCCGCCACCGGGGCCCGGCCTGCCTTCGACCCCTCCAAGGGCGGCCATGTCGGCGCCAACGGCACCACCGAGGTCCTGCTCACCGGTGACACGGCCGAGAAGGTGAAGGCGGCAGCGCTGGCGGCGGTGCCCGGAGGCACCATCGAGCGCGTCGAGAACGACGCCGAGGGGTCGCCGTACGAGGCGCACATGACCAAGGCCGACGGCACCCACGTGACCGTCAAGGTCGACGCCGGCTTCAAGGTGACCGGCATCGAGGACGGCCCCGGCCGGTAACCGGCGATCCCCCACGACCCGTTCGCACCACGGGGTGCGAACGGGTCGTGGCGGCGCACCCCCTGATCCCCTCGCTCAGGGAGCCACGACGGTGACCTCACCGGCGACACCGTCGACCCGCAGGCGGGCCCCGTCAGTGATCTGTCGGGTGGCGGTCTCGGTACCCACCACGGCGGGGATGGCGTACTCGCGGGCGACGATGGCGGCGTGGGAGAGCATCCCCCCCTGGTCGGTGACGATGGCTCCGATGAGGGGCAACACGATGTTGAACGCCGGGCTGGTGGCTCCGGTGACGAGCACGTCGCCGTCGCGAATGTTGCCGATGCCGGCAGCGCCGTGCACGACGCGGGCCGGGCCCTCGAACACGCCGGGGCTGGCGCCGACGCCCCGCAGCGTCGCGGTGGAGCCGGCGTCGTCGTCGTCGTCGGCGTCCATGGCTGCCAGGTAGGTGCGAAAGGCTGCCTCGGTGCGCGCCGCTCCGGGGGTGAGCCATTCCGTGGGCACCGGTGACCGCGACGACTGCCCGAGCACGGGCGCCACCGTGGAGGGGTCGGCGGTGCTGCGGTAGGCGGCACGCGCCGCCAGGTCGGCGGCCGCCTCGAGCGCGGACGGGCTGAGGCCGTCGTCGGCCAACAGCGACCGCATCTCGTCCCAGGTCGCCTCGACGAGGTGCCCGGCGTCATCGATCAGCCCCTGCCCGGCCACACGGGCTCCGGCGGCCACGATGGCTCGGCGCATGAGGCCGTTGGCCCACACGTCGCAGTACAGCGCCCGCTCGTCACGCAGGCGGTGCACGAGGCGCGCCTCGCCCAGGACCTGGTCGAACTCGGAGCGGTGGGCGCGGGGGACGGCACTGCGCACCTGGACGGCTCGCTCGGTGGCGTCGTCGCCGGCCTGCGCCCGGGGATCTTCGGCCACCGCCACCCGCAGCGACTCGACGACCAAGTCGGGCATCTCCATCAACGTCGGCTCGTCGATGTCGAAGCCGTGGCCCGCCGACCAGTTCCCGACCAGGTCGAGGTAGCGCGCCGTGGCCTGGCCCACCTGGCCGGGCCGGCCGACCAGGGTGGCGAGGACGTCGTCGGAGCTCCCTGACCCGCCCACCTCGGAGGCACTGGAAGGGTCGGCGCGGATGGCGTCGGCGGCCCAGGCCAACTCGTCCGACGCCCCCACCGCCAGCGGCCCCGCTCCTCGCAACAGGCCCAGGACGTCCACGGCAGTGGCGTCGGTCCAGTCCCGGCACCGGGCCAGGAGCTCGCCCACAGGAAGCACCGGCGTCACGTTGAACCGGTGGTGGGTCCAGATGGCGGACCGCAGGTTGTCGCGGCACCGGGCGAGGTGGGCGAGCAGGTCGGCGCCGGACAGGTCGACGGGGTCCACCTCCTGCACCCGGAGGTGGCGGGCCACCAGGGCGGGTTTGAGCTGGTCGTCCCACAAGGTCAGGTCGTGGCGCCACGCCCTGTCCTCGAAGACGCGGGCGCTGACGGCCAGCCGGGCCTGCAGCCCGGCCGACGACTCCACCAGGTCGTCCCAGGCCGCCCGGGTCAGCCGGCCGGCGTCGCGCAGGGCGGGGACCGGGCGTGGCGACAGGTATCCCCAGCCGGCGACGAAGGCCCATTCCAGGTGATCGAGCAGCAGACCGAAGGGGGCGGTGCCGTCGGCGAAGCCTTCTCGCGATGGCTGGGGGAACAACTCGGCGGTGAAGCGGGTCGCGGGCCGGGGGAAGTGCCCGGTGTCGAGGGCCCACTGCCCGGGCCCGGGCGCAGCATCGGTGTGGTCGCTGATCGTCCTCTCCTCCCGCTCCTTCGCCGGACAGCGACCGTAGTACCCCCCGCCCCGCCCCGAAGGCTGTAGAAAACACGAAGCGGGGTAGACAAGGTGCCATGCGCCGCTGGTGGATCGCTCTCGTGCCCGTCCTGGTCTTCGTTGCTGGCGGTCCCGCCACCGCCCAGACGTCGATCGATCAGGCGGCCCAGGCCCTGCGCAGCGACCCTGTGTACGTCGACAGCGGGGCGGAGCTGGCAATTACCGCGGGGGCGGCCGACGACTTGCGCACACGCATCCGCAACGGCGGGAGCCCCATCTTCGTGGCCGTGCTACCTGCTTCTGCTGGCTCCCCCGACCAGGTGAAGGATGCCCTGGCCAGGCAGGTGGGCCTGCAGGGCACCTATGCGGTGCTGGTGGGCAGGAGCTTCCGGGCCGGCAGCACGGTGTTGCCCACGGGTACCGCCGCCGCCCTGGCCACCACGGCGTTCCAAGCCCAGTCGACCCAGGGAGCCGCAGCCGTCCTCTCCGATTTCGTCGACCGGGTCGACCAGACCGAGGCAGGACGGAGGACCAGCCCCGCCGCTCAGTCCACGTCGGGGACCACTCCATCCAAGAGCTCCGACAGCGGGGTGAGCAGCGGCTCGTTGCTCATCGTCGCCCTGCTCGTCCTGGGGGGCGGTTACCTGTTCTTCCGGTCGCGCAAACTGCGCATGGTCAGGGAGAAGGAGGCGCGTGAGAACGAGGCGGCTGAGCGTCGGCAACTCGAGGCCGAGCTGTCGGTGCTGTCCGACGACGTCCTGGCCCTCGAGCCTCAGGTCACCCTGCATCCCGAGGCCCGAGCCGACTACGACGCCGGGGTGACGCGCCACCAGGCCGCCCAGGCGGCCATGGGCCATACCGGCGACCGCGTCGATCTCATGCGGGTGGGCCGGGTCATCGAGGAGGGGCGCTACGCCATGAGCCGGGCCCGCGCCGTGATCGACGGCCGGGAACCGCCCCCTCCGCCGGCGCAGCTGGCCCAGCCCGGGCGGCGCAACGAGCCCGCCGTGGGTGTCGACGACCGGGGCTCGGTCACCTATGTCAACTACGGGGGGCCCTTCTACGGCGGCGGCGGGTGGTTCGGCGGCGGCGGCGGCCTGTTCACCGGGCTCCTGCTGGGCCAGATGATGGGTGGAGGCTGGGGGTACGGCGGCTACGGCGGCTACGGCGGGGGCTACTACGGCGACGGCGACGACGATGGCGACGACGATGGCTCCGGCGGCGACGGCGGCGGCGGTGACTTCGGCGGAGGCGACTTCGGGGGCGGCGGCGACTGGAGCGGCGGCGGCGACTTCGGTGGCGGTGACTTCGGCGGCGGCGGCGACTTCGGCGGTGGAGGCGACTTCGGTTAGTCGTCCGGCTCCGCCGCCGGCGCCGGTGGGGACGCGGGCGCGGCCCAGGACGACACCACTGGGACCGACGACGACGTAGGTGTTGGCGGTGGCGCCACCACCGGCGCCTCCGGAACCGTGTCCATGGGCGGGGATTCGGCGGTCGGCGAGAACTCGGCGGCATCGGCGGGCGGCGCCGGCCGGTGATCGGTGGGCAGGGTGACCCGGAAGCAGGCGCCTGCTCCCGGAGCGGAATCGACGGTGGCCCGACCGCCGTGGGCCTGGGCGATGGCGGCGACGATCGACAACCCCAGCCCGCTGCCGCCGGCGGACCGGGCCCGCGACGGATCAGCCCGGTAGAAGCGCTCGAAAACCTTTTGGGCGGCTTCGCGGTCGAGCCCCGGCCCGCGGTCGGCCACCTCGAGGATGGCTTCGTCCTCGCCCGAGGCCACCCTGACCACGACCGGCGTCTCCGCGGGCGTGTGCTGGCAGGCGTTGGCCACCAGGTTGGCTGCGACCTGGCGCAGGCGAAGATCGTCACCTTCGATGACCAGGCGATCGGGAGCCTCCAGGCTGATCGACCGTTCGGGTGCGGCGGCACGGGCATCGTCGACGGCGTCGGCCGCCACCCGGACTAGATCGACGGGCGAGCGGTCGAGGGGCCGGCCCTGGTCGAGGCGAGCCAGGAGCAGCAGGTCGTCCACCAGCAGGCCCATTCGGGCCGACTCCTCCTCGATGCGGCGCATGGCCTTTTCCAGGTCGGCGGGCCGTTCGGCGGCGCCTCGCCGGAACAGCTCGGCGTACCCGCGGATGGAGGTGAGAGGGGTGCGCAGCTCATGGGACGCATCGGCCACGAAGCGGCGGAGACGGTCCTCCGATGCCTGGCGGGCCTCGAAGGCCGACTGGATCTGGCCCAGCATGGCGTTGAGCGACAGCCCCAGGCGCCCCACCTCGGTGCGCTCCTCGGCCCTCGGCACCCGCTGGCTCAGGTCGCCCTGGGCGATGGCCCCGGCCACGTCGCCGATGTCCTCGAGGGGTCGCAGGCCGGTGCGGACGAGCACCAGCGCCGCTCCTCCCACCAGGAGCACGATGAGCCCGCTGGCCAGGGCCTCGATGAACAGCAGGCGGTGCAGGGTCTGGGTCACATCGCTGAGGGGGATGGCGATGAGCAGGCGGTTGCCCTCGGTGTCGAAGGTGGTCAGCTGGGCCCGGTACTTCCTAGCTCCCTTGGTGCTGCCCACGCCGAACGCAGAGCTACGGGTCAGGTCGTCGTCGTCGAGCTTGGGCAGGATCGGGTCGGAGATGGGCTGGTCGGGGTAGGTGAAAAGCTTGCTCCTGGCAATCCCCCCGCCACTGTCGACGATCGCCGCGTAGGTGCCGGCAGGGATGAGGGCGTCGCTGACCGGCTCGCTCGGGCCCCGGCGGGCAGGGAGGAACCCGGCCGCCACCGGCTCGCGGGCGGCGACGAGCTGCTGGTCGACCCGGTGGATGAGGAACGAGCGCAGCGCCCGGTAGGTGACGAGGTCGGTCGCCGCCAGGCCGATGATGACCAGGCCGAGGACGACCAGCAACAGGCGGCTGCGTAACGACAAGTGCCTATCCCGTCTGGAGCCGCAGCGTGTACCCGACCCCGCGCACGGTGTGGATCAGCCGTGGCTCCACCTGGTCGACCTTCTTGCGCAGGTAGCTGATGTAGGTCTCGACCACGTTGGCGTCGCCGTCGAAGTCGTACTCCCAGACGTGATCGAGGATCTGAGCCTTGGACAGGACCCGCCGGGCGTTGAGCAGCAGGTAGCGGAGGAGCTTGAACTCGGTGGCGGTGAGCTCCACCCGAGTCTCGCCCCGCCAGACCTCACGGGTGTCCTCGTCCATCTCCAGATCGGCGAACGACAGTCGGGCCGACCCACCGATCTCGTCGCCGCGGGTCCGGCGCAGCACGGCCCGGATGCGGGCGACCAGCTCCTCGATGCTGAACGGCTTGGTCACGTAGTCGTCGCCACCCAAGGTGAGACCGTTCACCTTGTCCTCGGTGGCATCGCGGGCGGTGAGGAAGACCACCGACAGGGGAAGGCGTTCGTTGCGCAGCCGGCGGACGACGTCGAAGCCGTCGAGGTCGGGCAGCATCACGTCGAGCACCATGAGCTCGGGGCGGAAGGTCTGGCCCTTGGCCAGGGCCGAACGCCCGTCTGACGCCACCTCCACGTCGAAGCCCTCGTAGCGCAGGGCGGTGCCGACGAGGTCGGTGATGTTGGGCTCGTCGTCAACCACCAGGATGCGCGTCTTCTGCATGGCCGTCACCGCACCATGGTGGCCCCTTTTACTGTGACTTTGCTGAGAGATGCCCGAGAGGGGCGGGGGCGGCGGGAACCGGGCCTACGACCTTGCCCGTCCCTCCGTTGGCCTTCACGCACTTCTGGTTCACAGTGCCGAACTGGTTGTCCGACCAGACGTTGGCGTCGCAGTGGACGTTGTTGTCGGCGGCGTCGGCGGCGACCCACAAGAGGAAGGGGTCCTGAGCGTTGAGGTGGGCGATGAAGGCCTTGTCCAGGCCGTTTCCGTGGGCCTGGTTCCCCGACACGACGTGATCGGTGACTCCCTCGTTGAGGAGGATGCCGGTGAGGCGGTTGTTGTTCGCCACGTTCCCGGTGATGGTGTTGCCGCCCACGCCGACCTCCCCACTACCGGGGAAGGTGCCGAGGACCTCGATGCCCCCGCCGACGTTGTCGGACGAGATGTTGTCGGCGATGGTGTTGCCGTACGACAGGCTGACCTCGGTCGTTCCCGAGTTGTGCAACAAGATGCCTGACGAGTGGTACTCGTCATAGGTGTCCTGGACTTCGCGGGTCCTGAGGCCGGTCTGGAAGATCGAGTTGCCGACGATCTGGTTGAAGCCGTTGTTGGCCTGCGGGAAGGCATTGCGGAAGGCAGTCACCATGATGCCGGCCAGGGCGCTCCGCACGATGTGGTTGCCCGCGACCGTGTTGTGGTTGGCACCGGGTCCCTCGATGCGCACCCCGGTGTCCTGCACCAACTTGCCTGCGGCTCCGACCTCGCCGGCCAGGCCACCGCAGACGGTCGCCCCATCGCTCGCATGCTGGTTGACGACGTCGTTGTCGGTGATCTCGTTGCCGACAACGGTGTTGCCGGCGGACTGGTCGATCAGGGCGACAGCCGAGTAGGGCCCGTTGCCCGCGAGGGTGTTGCCGGCGACCCTGTCGTCGAACGAGCCGACCACGGCGATGCCGTCGCCCAGATCGCAGGACAGGTCATCGCCGGGACTACCGGGCAGGGCGTTGCGGCCCGTCACCACCCGGTAGTTCACGTTGTCGATGGCGCGGACGCCGGTGACCGTGTTGCGCCCACCGCCGGCGATCAGCACGCCGGCGTCGAAGCCACGAACGGTGCCGTTCTCGAGCGTCACCCCGTGGACCTGGCGAAGCACCACGCCGGCCTGGTCGGGGCCCGAGCCCCGTGCGCCGGGGTTGCCCGTGACCCGGTGCCCGTTGAGGTCGACGGTGATGTTGTCGGCGGCAATGATGAGGCCCGTCCCCGGGCACGGACCGATGTCGGCGGTGATCGTGGTGCTCTTGGTGATGACGCTGCCACAGCCAATGGCCGGCGCCGCCGCCGCCGTACCGACCAGCCCGCTCGTCACCATCAGCGCCGCCCCGCCGAGGGCGGCGGCCGCCTTGGCCAGCCGATGTGTCGTCATCTGCCCGGTCGAGGTCACGCTCATCAATCGCCTCCCGCATCGTCGCCCGCTCTGGCCGCACGGTATCAGCTGCCGCCGCAGGGGAGGTAGGTGTCGCAAGACCTATTGCCGACAACCCCGCCACCAACGTGTTCGCCAGATGTCTGCCCAGGCGGCGATCCGGATCGGATCAGTTGAGGCGGGCGCGTAGGGCTATGGCTTCGGCTTCCAAGGCGGACTCCATCGACGGGAGGGCGATGGCCAGGCCTTCCAGGACGTCGGCGGCCTCGCTGAACTGGCCGGTCGAGCCCAACACCCGTGCCAGCTCCCGGCGCTCGATGGCGGGGGTGCCGGGGATGGCGAGGCGGAGGGCGAAGACCCAGGCCAGGCTGTCGACGTCCCCGCGTGACGCGTAGATGGCCCGCAAGTTGGCCAGCATGCGACCGACGATGGCGCGGGGCCCGACCGGGTCGAGGTAGGACTCGACGAACGGAGCTTCGACGCCGTTGACGGCGTGGAAGCGCTCGATGCAGCCGGCCCGGTCGAGGACCACGCCGCCGGCGAAGGGGTCGACGAACGCCGTCGGCTGGCCGTGGGCCTCGTGGCGCAACAGGAAGTGACCGGGAAGGCCCACACCGACCATGTCGAGGCCGAGACGGCGCCCGACGGCCAGACCCAGCACCGACAAGGTGATGGGCAGCCCCACTCTCCGGCGCACCACCACGTTGAGAAACGAGTTGTCCGGGTCGTAGTAGTCGGCCACGTTTCCGGTGAAGCCCATGGTCTCGAACAGCTGGGTGCGCCATCCGTCGAGGTCGCGCGACGGACACCCGTCGGCGATGCCGTCGAGCATTTCGAGCTCGAAACCGATGTCGAGATCGGGATAGGCGTGGGCGGCGATGAGCAGGGCCGCCTCGTCGAGGGGCAGGTCGTCTTCGGGGCCCTGCACCAGCTCGGCGAAGCGCATCGTGGGGTCCTCGCTGGCCACTGGAGAACACGGTACTGCCGGTCGCCTACGATCGGGGTCCCATGGCAACCGCGACCCCCACCCCCACACCCAATCCCAACGCCATGAAGTACACCCTCGACGTCCGCCTCCCGAGCACCATCAACTTCGGCAACCCCGAGGCGGCCTCCGACCACCCTTTCGCCGCTGCCGTGTTCGCCAGCGGGGGTGTGGCATCGCTCTTCGGCGTGAACGACTTCGTCACCATCACCCGCCAGCCCGGGGTCGACTGGGACACCATCACCGCCACCGTGCAGGCCGCCGCGGCCGAGCACCTGTAACCCCCCTTCTCCCTTTCCGCCTATGAGCTTCGAGATGGAGCTCGACAGCGGCCTGCGGGCCGACACCCGGCACCTGGGCTCGCTGCTGGGCCAGACGCTGGTGCGCCAGGTCGGGCCCGAACTGCTGGAGATGGTCGAGCGCGTCCGGGAGCTGAGCCGCCAGGATCGCAAAGTTGGCGGCGGGCGCGACATGGAGGGCGTGCTGGCCGACGTCGACCCGGTCACGACGATCTTGTTGGCCCGAGCTTTCTCGTCGTACTTCAACCTGGCCAACACCGCCGAGCAGGTGAACCGGGCGACGGCTCTCGAGCACCAGCGCGCCGAGCACGGAGGTGCCATCGGCCAGCTCGCCCGCCGGGTGGCGTGTGACCCGGCAGCCATGGCCGAACTGCAGAGATCGGTCGGCCTGATCGAGTTACGGCCGGTGTTCACCGCCCACCCGACCGAGGTGGCCCGCCGGTCGGTGCTGACCAAGCTGCGGGGCGTGGGCGAGCTGCTCCAGCTGCGCAGCCGCAGCGCAGAGGTCGACCACCCCGCCATCGACGAGCGCATGGCCGAGCTCGTCGACCTTCTGTGGCAGACCAACGAGCTGCGCAGGGAGCGGCCGACGCCGGCCCAGGAGGCCAGCGCGCTGAACTACTACCTTGAGGATCTGGCCCGCAACGTGGTGCCCGGCGTGGTGGCTGAATTCGTCGTCCAGGTACGCGAGCTCGGCGTGGAGCTCCCCACCGGCGCCACACCGGTGCGCCTCGGGAGCTGGGTGGGCGGCGACCGTGACGGCAACCCCAACGTCACGCCGGACGTGACGGTGGCGGTGCTGGCCCAGCAGTATGACCTGGGCCTGAGCATGCTGCTGGCCGACGTCGAGACGCTCATCACCGAGCTCAGCTCGTCGACGCAGATCGCCGAGGTCTCCGAGGAGTTGCAGGCCAGCCTGGTGGTCGACGCCGGCGTGTTGCCCGAGGTCGTCGCCCGGTACGGCCAGCTCAACGCCGAGGAGCCCTACCGCCTCAAGGCCTCGTTCATCGGCCAGCGCCTCCGCAACACCCGGGCCCGCCTGGCCGGGGGACGCTCGACGGTGGCGGTGACCGAGTACGCCGATGCCGCCGGACTGCTTGACGACCTGGAGGTGATGCGCCAGTCGCTGCTGGCCAACCGGGGCGAGCTGGCGGCCAACGGGTCACTGGCCCGGCTCATCCGCTCGGTGACGGCGTTCGGGTTCCAGCTCGCCACCCTGGACATCCGCGAGCACGCCCAACGCCTCCAGGCCGTCATCGGGGCCGTGTTCGAAGAGGTCCAGGGTGGCGAGCTGGGCGAATCGGGGCAGCCTTACTCGTCAATCGGAGCCGATGCCCGATTCGAGGCGCTGAGTGCGGAGTTGACCAGCCGCCGCCCCCTGATCGGGCCCATACCGGCGCTCGACGGCCAGGCGGCCGACACCTATTCGCAGTTCACCATGCTGCGGTCGGTCCTCGACCGCTTCGGCGAAGGCGCGGTGGAGACCTACATCGTGTCGATGACCAAGGGGCCCGACGACGTGCTGGCTGCGGTCGTCCTCGCCCGAGAGGCGGGCCTGGTGGACGTGCACCGGGGCGTGGCCCGCATCGGCTTCGTGCCCCTGCTGGAGACGGCCGTCGAGCTGACGGCGGCAGGTGAGATCCTCGACCGCCTCCTGTCGGACCCCTCGTACCGGGCCGTCGTCAGCGTCCGCGGCGACGTCCAGGAGGTGATGCTGGGGTACTCCGACTCGAACAAGGACGCCGGCATCGTCGCCTCCCAGTGGGAGATCCACAAGGCACAACGCAAGCTCCGCGACACCGCGCAGCGCCATGGCGTGCTCCTCCGCCTCTTCCATGGGCGGGGGGGGACGGTGGGACGAGGGGGTGGGCCCACCCACGATGCGGTGCTGGCCCAACCCTTCGACGTGCTCCAGGGGCCGATGAAGGTCACCGAGCAGGGCGAGGTCATCTCCGACAAGTACCTGCTCCCCACCCTGGCCCGTCACAACCTCGAACTGGCCTTGGCGGCGCTGACCGAGGCAACGGTGCTGCACCGCACGTCGCGCCTCGACTTCGACGTGCTCGACGAGTGGGACCGCACCATGGACGCCGTCGCAGGGGCGGGCGCCTCCGCCTACCGGGCCCTGCTGGCCGACCCGAACCTGCCCGAGTACTTCAAGGCATCCACCCCGGTGGAGGAGCTCAGCGAGTTGAACATCGGATCGCGCCCGGCTCGGCGGGGCGCGGGAGGCGATCTCGAGTCGCTGCGCGCCATCCCGTGGGTCTTCGCGTGGACACAGTCCCGCCAGATCGTCCCGGGGTGGTTCGGGGTGGGCTCGGGGCTGGCCGCTGCCCGGGCCTCCGATGAGCCCCAGACCCTGGACGACATGTACAGCGGGTGGCACTTCTTCAGGACCTTCATCTCCAACGTGGAGATGGTGCTGGCCAAGGTCGACCTGGGCGTGGCCCACCTCTACGTGGAGCGACTCGTCGACCCCTCGTTGCACTACCTGTTCGACGTCATCGTCGCCGAGTACGACCGCACGGTGGCCGAGGTCCTCGCCGTCAGCGGTCAGTCGAAGCTCCTCGAGCGCCAACCGTCGCTGGCCCGCACCCTCACCGTGCGCGATCTGTACCTCGACCCCATCAGCCACCTCCAGGTGAACCTGCTCGCCCGCTGGCGCCAGGCGGCCGAGCCCGACGCCCTGCTGCGCCGGGGCCTGCTCGTGACCATCAACGGCATCGCCGCCGGTTTACGCAACACCGGCTGAGCGTCGGCCGCAGGCTCAGGGGCTGCCCATCTCTGCGGCCATCTGGAGCTTGGGCCGCACCGAGGTGAGGTACTCGACGGCGGCCACCACGCCGACGACGCCCAGACCGAGGACCGTCCCCGCAGCGATGACGAGGATCCACGTCCGGCGGCTGAGTCCCACGCGCGTCCATTGCAGGGCAGGCCGGCGGGCGGCGTCGATGATGGTGGCGATGGGCAACGAGACGAGGCCGAGGACGACGGCGATCACGATCACCCCGGTCGGCCCGGCCATCAGATGGCGCCTTCGAGGAGGCGGCGGTAGAAG
>DATAQC010000056.1:0-9538 GCA_036264885.1 Acidimicrobiales bacterium
GCGGTCGGTCATGTGGGCGTCGGCGTCGATGGCCCCGGCCATGGCGTGGCCGTCCATCGACCGGGCCAGCCACAGCAGGCCGCCGCACTCGGCCCAGGTGGTGAGCCCGGCGGCTACCCGGCGGGCGACGTCGTCGAGGAGCGGACGGTTGGCGGCAAGGGTCGTGGCGTAGACCTCGGGGAAGCCCCCACCGGCGTAGATGGCATCCACACGCTCGGGCAGGCGGCGGTCGGTCTCGGGGTCGAGGGGGATCAGCTCGGCCCCCGCCTGGGCCAACAGCTCCAGGTTGTCGGGATAGGTGAAGCTGAACCCCCGGCCGGCGACGACGGCCACCCGGGCCCGCCCCGAAGGCCGGGCTCGGGGAACGTCGGCCATCGTGACCGAGGGACGGGAGCGGGCCAGGGCGACGAGGGCGTCCAGGTCGCAGTCGTGGTCGACCACGTCGGCCAGGGCGTCGAGGCTGCGGCGCACCCCGGGCTCGTCCTCGACGACGGGCACCAGGCCCAGGTGACGGTCACGCCAGCGCAGGCGCGGGTCGCGGCGCACGACGCCGAGCACGGGCAGGCCGAGGGGCGCCAGCGCCGCCCGCAGCATGGCCTCATGACTGTCGCCCGCCACCCTGTTCAACACCACACCCGCCACCTCCACCGTCGGGTCCCAGCTGCGGTACCCGTGGACCAGGGCGGCGACCGAGCCGCTGAGCCCGGCGGCGTCGACGACCAGCACGACGGGCGCGTCGAGGAGGGCGGCCATCTCCGCAGTGGACGCGGTGGCGGCGGTGGTGTCGGCGGCGCCGTCGAACAGCCCCATGACGCCCTCGACGACCAGCAGGTCGGCCCCCGCCGCGGCCCGCGCCGCCAGGGGGGCCATGGTCGCCGCGCCGCACAGCCAGGCGTCGAGGTTGCGGGCCGGGCGCCCGGTGGCCAGAGCGTGGTAGCCGGGGTCGATGAAGTCGGGTCCCACCTTGGCCGAGGCCACGCTGAGGCCCCGCCGCCGGAGGGCGGCCATGAGCCCGGTCGCGACCGTCGTCTTACCAACTCCTGACGCGGTGCCGGCGACCACGAGACGAGGACCGAGGACGGGCACGACGGCGATTCTGTCGGACTTGGGGGCTGAAGTCGGCGCCTATGGTACGGCCGCATGAGAGATCTCGGCCGACGTCGGTTCCTCACCCGCCTGGGACTGGCAGGCGCGGCGACGATCGGCGCGCCCGCCCTCGTACGCGGTGCCCGCGCCTCCGCCTCCGCCCCCTCTGGGGCTACCGGTACCACGAACGCCGATCCCATGGGCCATCTCGGTATGGGGACGACGGGCGCCGTCGACCACGTCCGCAACGGGTTCGATCCCGCCCAACTGCTCACCGAGTTCGACGGAGGGACGGTGTCGCGTGACCAGTCGGGCCGCACCGTGCGTGAGTACGAGATCGCCGCCTATGAGAAGCGCATCGAGGTGGCCCCCGGGGTGTTCTTCCCGGCATGGACCTACAACGGCCGGGTGCCTGGACCCACCTTCCGCGCCACCGAGGGCGACCGCGTGCGCATCACCTTCGCCAACCAGAGCGGTCACCCCCACACCATCCACTTCCACGGCATCCACCCGGTGGAGATGGACGGCGTGCCCGGCGCAGGTGAGGTCCAGCCGGGCGAGACCTTCGTCTACGACTTCGTGGCCGAACCCTTCGGGACCCACCTGTACCACTGCCACTCGTCGCCCCTGAAGTCCCACATCCACCGCGGCCTGTACGGGGCGTTCATCGTCGACCCACCCGGTGGTCGTCCGCCGGCGCACGAGATGGTCATGGTGCTCAACGCCTTCGACACCAACTTCGACGGTCGCAACGAGATCTACGCGGCCAACACGGTGGCCTTCGCCTACATGGACCGCCCCATCCCGCTGCGGGTCGACGAGCTCCAACGTCTGCACGTGGTCAACGTCACCGAGTTCGACCCCGTCAACTCGATCCACCTGCACGCCAACTTCTTCCAGCTCTACCGCACGGGCACGTCGTTGGCGCCGCACGAGCTGACCGACGTCGTCACCATGGGCCAAGCCGAGCGCCACCAACTCGAGTTCAGCTATCGCAGCCCGGGCCGGTACATGTTCCACGGCCACCAGAGCGAGTTCACCGAGCTGGGCTGGATGTCGTTCTTCGAGGTGACCTGAGTGAAGGTCGCCCCCCGTCGCCCCGCCTACCTGACCCGGTTGGCGGTGGCCGGCCCGCTGGTCCTCGCCGCCTTCCTGCTCGTGGTGTTGGTGAGGGCCGACCCTGTCTCCCGCTTCGGAGCGACGTCTTCGGAGGGTGCACTGTCCTTCGAACGGGTGACGCTGGCGCCGGGCGTGATCCGCGTCCAGATGCGCAACGACGGAACTGCACCGGTGACCATCGCCCAGGTCTCGGTGAACGCTGCGTTCTGGCGCTTCACCGCCGCCCGCCACACGCTCGGGCGGCTGGGCACCACCACGGTCACCGTGCACTACCCGTGGGAGGTCGACCGGCCCCTGCACCTGGCGGTTCTCACCTCCTCGGGTGCCAGCTCCGAGCACGACGTGGCGGCGGCTGCCCTCACGCCGGCACTGGGCGGCCGCAGCCTCGGTGACTACGCGTGGTTGGGCGTGATCCTCGGGGTGATACCGGTGGGGCTGGGGCTGTTGTTGCTCCCGGCCCTGCGACGGGTGCCGCCTGATTGGATGCGGTTCCTCCTCGCCCTCGGCATCGGCCTGCTGGCCGTCGTGGTCGTCGAGACGGTGAGGGAGGGGCTCGACCAGGCACACCAGGCGCCGGCTGCCCTGCATGGCGTCGAGCTGTTCGTCGTGGGTCTGATGGTGGTGACGGCCGCCATGGCCTGGCTCGGGCGGTTGGTCCGCCAGGTCCCCGTCGGCGCCTCGGCAGCCCTTCCGCCGGTTCGCCACCTCGCAGCCCTCATCCTGGTGGCGGGGGGCCCGGCCGTGCTGGGCGCCTGGGCAGGCGCCTCCATGGCCACGCCCACGGCGGCGGCGTTGGCCTTCGGAGTGGCGACTGGCGCTGTCGCCGCGGTGGTCTGGGGGGTCGGCCACACCCTCGTCGGCCAGGAGCGGGGGTCGCCCGCCACCGTGGCTGCCGGCTTCGTGGTGGGTGTCGTGGCCATGTACGCCGTGGCCGTGCTTGCCGCCTGAGCAGGGCGTCGGGGCGATGGCTGCCGGCCCAGGAGGGGGATCTACGCTGGCTCCACGATGAGCGCTGAGCCCCCCGAGCCCCCCGAGCACCCCGAAGCGACGCCCGAGGGGGACGGGCCCGGCGACGTCGGGCAGCCCCGGTCGATGGTGTACCTGCGCCGCACCCGCAAGGCTCTGTGGATCGCCGTTGCCGTGGCCGTGCCCGTGACCATGCTCATCCTCGTGCTCGCCACCAGGCCGTCGGCCGAGAGCAAGACCGTCGAATCTCCGCTTGTGGGCAAGCCGGCGCCGGCGGCCCAGGGCACCACGGTGGACGGCCAGCCCGCCAACCTGGCCGATTTCCGCGGCCGGTGGGTGATCGTCAACTTCTTCGCCACCTGGTGCATCCCCTGCCGGGACGAGCACCCCGACCTGGTCCGCTTCCAGGACTCCCACCGTGCCGCCGGCGACGCCACCATCCTGGCCGTGGTCTACAGCGACATGCCCTCGGCGGTACGCGACTTCAGGGCCAAAGAAGGCGGTGACTGGCCGATGCTCACCGATCCCGACGGGCGCATCGCCCTCGACTACGGCGTGGGCGGCGTCCCCGAGTCGTTCGTGATCAACCCCGACGGCATCATCGTCTCCAAGATCCTGGGCGGCGTGCAGTCGGCCGACCTCGAACGCCTGCTGGCCCAGGCCCAGGCCCAGGCCGCGGGCGGCGGCTAGCTGCTACTGGGGGATGCGCAGGACCTGGCCGCTGAAGATGAGGTTGGGGAACTCTCCCGTCTTCGATGGTAGGGCGAGTCAGCACCGGGCAACCGGTCAGTACTCGATGCCCTTCTTGGCCTTGATGCCGGTGTCGTAGGCATGCTTGACCTTGCGCATCTCGGTGACGGTGTCGGCCAGCTCGATGATCTCGCCGGGGGCGTCACGCCCGGTGATGACCACGTTGGTGTGGGGCGCCCGGTTGCGGACCCCGTCGACCACGTCGGCCACGGGGACCCAGCCATAGCTCACCGCGTAGGTGAGCTCGTCGAGGACGAGCAAGTCGAAATCCCCCGAGGCCAGCTTCTGGCAGGCGACGTCCCACGCGTGGCGGCCCCGGGCGACGGTCTCGTCCATGTCGGTCGACTCCCAGGTGAAGCCGTCGCCCAACGTGTGCCACTCGATGTCGAGGTGGTCGGCCAGCTTGCGCTCGCCCGTCTTCCACTTGCCGCTCTTCACGAACTGAACCACGCCGACACGCCACCCTCGGGCCCAGCCCCGTCCCATCACCCCGAAGGCGGCCGACGACTTGCCCTTTCCGTACCCGGTGTTCACCAGCACGATGGATGCGGCGCGGCCCGTGGCCGTGCGGTGCTCAGGCTGGGCTCCGGTTCCCCTTCCCGGTTCCGCATCGGACATGGGCGGAGGCTACTGTCGGGGCCGTAGTGCAGGGAACCCGGTGTGAGTCCGGGGCTGTCCCGCAACTGTCATCGGGGAGCGACCCCCACGCGGTAGCCACGGCCCGAAAGGGCGGGAAGGCCGGGGGGAGCGTCGATCCGGGAGCCAGGAAACCTGCCTGCCCGTCTGGGCGCCGACACCGGTCGGCCCACCTCGGAAAGGTCGCGTGGACGTCGTGGACATGCAGGTCCGTTCTCGCCAGGAGAGCGGTCGGAGCTTCCCCGTACTGGTGTGGCGGAGCCGGCAACCAATGCGGATGATCGCCACTGCCGCTCACGGCGGCGGCCTGGGCCTTCGGCGATGGGTCCTCAACGCCCAGGTCCCCGCGTCGTACGGACGCCGTGACCCCGACCACCACCTGGCCAAGCTGGGCGTGTCCCTCGGCCTGCCCGGACACGGTGTGGGCATGCTCACCGCCGCCGACGTCCGCCGGGTGTCGGTGAGCACCGACGAGGGGGTGGAGGTGGCGGCCACCATCGGCCTCGGTCATCCCATCTGGGCCGCCGCCCCCGACGAGGGACGCCCGGCCAGCCTGGTCGGCACCATCAACCTGGTGGCGATCCTGCCCGAGCGCCTGTCCGATGCCGCCCTGGTCAACGCCGTGGCCACCGTCACCGAGGCCAAGGCCCAGGCCCTGTGGGATCTGGGTGTGGCGGCGACGGGCACGGCCACCGATGCCGTGTGCATCGCCTGCCCGGGCGAGGGGCGCCTGCACGCCTTCGGCGGGCCGCGGTCGCTCTGGGGGTCGCGCCTGGCGCGGGCCGTCCATGGCGCGATCAGGGCCGGCGCACGCGGCGGTGCCGGCGAGCACAGGCGGGACCGGTGATCGCGCTCGTCCTGGGAGGGGCGCGCTCGGGCAAGTCGAAGGTGGCCGAGTCCAGGGCCGCGGGCCTGGCTGCCGGCGGGCCGGTCACGGTGCTGGCCACCGCCGTGGTGGCGGACGACGACATGGCCGCCCGGGTGGCGGCTCACCGGGCCAGGCGCCCCGCCACCTGGCTCACGGTGGAGACCGGCGCCGATCTCGTCGGTGCCCTCGTGTCGTGCACCGGTGTGGCCCTGGTCGACGCCCTCGGCACCTGGGTGGCCGCCGCTGCCGACCTGTCGGTCGATGCCCCTGGCGACCTGGCGGTCGACGCCGAGGGTCTCTGCACGGCCCTGGCCGACCGGCGCGGGGACACGGTGGTGGTGTCGGAGGAAGTGGGCCTCGGCGTGCACCCGTCGTCGGAGGCGGGACGGCGGTTCCGTGACGTCGTCGGAACCCTGAACCAGGCCGTTGCATCCATCGCCGATGACGTGGTGCTGGTGGTGGCGGGCCGCACCCTGACCCTCGGGGCCGGCGTATGACCCCGACCGGCGACGCCGCCGCCGCCGTGGCCTTTCTCACCCCTGTCGGACGGGGGCGGGCGCCTTCGCCCGGGGCTCTCATGTGGTTCCCTGCCGTGGGCGCGTCCATGGGCCTGGCCCTCGGCGGGGTGTGGTGGCTCGCTGCTCAGGTGTGGCCCCCACCGGTAGCTGCCGCCCTCGTGGTGGTGGCCGACCTGGGCTTCACCGGGATGCTCCACCTCGACGGTGTGATCGACGCCGCCGACGGCCTGCTTCCCCACCTCGAGCGAGGGCGGCGCCTCGACGTCATGGCCGACCCCCGCGCGGGCGCCTTCGGCGTGGGCGCGGCGGCGGCCGTCATCGTGGTGCGCTGGTCGGCTCTGTCCGCCCTGACGCCCGTCCCCGTGCTCCTCGCCGGATTGTGGTGCGCGTCCCGCACGGCCATGGCCGTCGCCGCCCGGGCCCTTCCCTATGCCCGCCCGACGGGCGGCCTGGCCAGTGCCTTCCTGGCTCCCCGCCGCTCAGGCGGCGCGACCGCTGCTTTGGCCGCCGGTGGGCTCGTCGCTTCGCTGGCTCTGGCCGGGGTCGCAACCGGACTGGGCGGCGTGATCGCGGTGGGCGGGCTGACGGCGGTGGCGGTGGCGGTGGCGGCACTGGCCCAGCGCCGCCTCGGTGGGTTCACCGGTGACGTCCTGGGCGCCGCCGGGCTGGTGGGGGAGACGGTGGGCCTGGCCCTCGCCGCCGCCCGCCCTCGGTGGAGGACGGCGTGACCGCCCTGGCCGGTCGGGCCCTGGGCGCCGCCGCGGGCATTCTCGTCGACCGCCTGGCCGGCGAGCCGCCCGCCGTCGCCCACCCGGTGGTGGCCTTCGGGGCGGCCATGCGCCGCACCGAGGCCGCCCTGTGGAGCGATGGCCACGGCACGGGCGCCGCCTATGCCGCCGCCGGAGTGAGCCTCGGGGTGGGGGCAGGAGCATTGGTGGGATCGACGGCGGTGGCGACCACACTCGCCGTCGGCGGCCGGGCCCTGGCGGGAGCGGCCACTGCGGTGTCGACCGCGCTGGCCGGCGACGACCTCGACGGGGCTCGCTCCCTGCTCCCCGGCCTGGTCGGCCGCGACCCCGACGGTCTCGACACCAAGGACATGGCCCGGGCGGTGGTGGAGTCGGTGGCCGAGAACACCGTCGACGCAGTGGTGGCGCCCGCCCTGTGGGCGACGGCGGCGGGAGCGGCCGGCGCCCTGGGATACCGGGCGGCCAACACCCTCGACGCCATGGTCGGTCACCGCTCGCCGCGCTATGGCCGCTTCGGCTGGGCCAGTGCCCGCATCGACGACGTGGCCGGCTGGGTGCCGGCCCGGGTCACCGCCGCCCTGGTGATGGCAGTGCGTCCTCGCTCGGCGACGGCGGTGTGGCGGGCGGTGCGCCACGACGCCCCCCATCATCCGTCGCCCAACGCCGGTGTGGCCGAGGCCGCCTTCGCCGCCGCTCTGGGCCTGCGCCTGGGCGGTTCGAGTACCTACGGGGGCCGGGTGGAGCTGCGACCTTCCCTCGGCGACGGGCGTCCGCCGGAGACCCTCGACATCGCCCGGGCGGTGCATCTGTCGACCGACGTCTCTCTCGCCCTGGCGGCGGTCCTGGCCGCCGGGGGAGTGGCGGCTCGGTGGCTGTCGGCCCGGGCCGGGGGCCGGGGCAGCGGCGACAGCCGTGACAGGCGCGACAGGGGGGCACGGTGACGGTGACGTCGCTGCCCCCGCCCGGCTCCCACGGTGGTGACGGGGCCCGGCTGGCCGCCGCCCTGGGCATCGACCCCGGTGCCGTGGTCGACCTGTCGGCCAGCCTCAACAGCGCCGCGCCCGACGCCGGCGAGGTGGTGGGCAAGCACCTCGATGCCGTGTCCCGTTACCCCGACCCGGCGGCGGCCACGGCGGCGATGGCCGCCGCCCTCGAGGTGGACGTCGACCGGGTGCTGCTCACCAACGGGGGGGCCGAGGCCATCGCCCTGGTGGCGGCCGAGATCGGAGGCTGGGTCGAGGAACCTGACTTCGCCCTCTACCCCCGGGGGACGGGTCCCCGGTGGCGGTCGAACCCCCACAGCCCGAGCGGTCTGCTGGCTGGGCCCGAGGTGCGCGCTCACGTCTGGGACGAGGCCTTCTACCCCTTGGCCACCGGCCGGTGGACGCGGGGTGACGGCGACGAGGGTGCGGTGGTCGTCGGCTCGCTCACTAAGGTCTTCGCCTGCCCCGGCCTGCGGGTGGGCTACGTGCTGGCGCCTACCGGCGAACTGGCCCTACGCCTGGCCCGGCGCCAGACGGCATGGTCGCTGAACGGCCTGGCGGCGGCGGCCGTCCCCGACCTGCTGGCCGGCGCCGACCTGGCGGGGTGGGCCGCCCTCGTCGCCGCCCGCCGGTCGCACCTCGCCGACGTGCTGGCCGGTTCCGGTCTCGATGCCGAGCCGTCCGACGCTCCGTGGCTGCTGGTGCGGGCGCCCGGGCTGCGGGCCCGCCTGGCGCCCCATGGCGTGCTCGTGCGTGACTGCACGTCGTTCGGTCTGCCCGACCACGCCCGCATCGCCGTTCCCGACCCCGCCGGCCTGGCCCGCCTGGCCGACGCCCTGGCTGTCACCACCGGATCCGGCTCGTGAGCGGGCACCGCAGTTACGCCGAGGACCGCGGCTCAGGGCAGACGCAGACCGGCGGGGTGTTGATGGTGTGCGGGACGGCCAGCGACGTGGGCAAGAGCCACCTGGTCACCGCCCTGTGCCGGCTCCTGCATCGCCGGGGCATCCGGGTGGCGCCGTTCAAGGCCCAGAACATGGCCCTGAACTCGGCTGTCACCCCGGCCGGCCACGAGATCGGCCGGGCCCAGACAGTGCAGGCGCTGGCCGCCGGCGTCGATGCCGAGGTGGCCATGAACCCGGTGCTGGTCAAGCCCACCGGCGACCGCACCAGCCAGGTGATGGTGATGGGTCGCCCCTACGGACACCTCGATGCCGTGGCCTTCCAGGCGGCCAAGCGGGGGCTGCGTCCCGTCGTGACCGCGGCGCTGGCCGACCTGCGCTCTCGTTTCGACGTCGTCATCCTCGAAGGCGCCGGTAGCCCGGCGGAGATCAACCTGCTCGACGGTGACATCGTCAACCTGCGCCTGGCCGCCGAGGTCGGCGCTCCCGCGCTGGTCGTGGGTGACATCGACAAGGGGGGAGTGTTCGCCGCCCTCTACGGCACCGTCGCCCTCCTCCCCGCCGACCTCCGGCCCCTGGTGCGAGGCTTCGTGATCAACAAGTTCCGGGGCGACCCCGGTTTGCTGGGTGACGGCCTGGCCGACCTGGAGCGTCGATGCGGGGTGCCCACATTGGGTGTGCTCCCCTGGATCCACGACGTGGGCCTCGACGCCGAGGACTCGCTGTCGCTGCGGGGCCGTCGGCCGTCGGCCGCCCACCCATCGCAGTGCGAGACCCTCGACGTGGCTGTCGTCCGCTTCCCGAGGATCGCCAACTTCACCGATTTCGAGGCGCTGGAGACCGAGCCGGGCGTCGCCGTGCGCATGGTCGACCACGCCGGGGCTCTGGGCGACCCCGACCTGGTCGTGCTGCCCGGCACCAAGACCACCGTGGCCGACCTCGAGTGGCTGCGCGCCGGCGG
>DATAQC010000057.1:0-10733 GCA_036264885.1 Acidimicrobiales bacterium
CGTCGTAGCCCAATGTGGCCGCGTCACCGTTGTGCTCATACCAGCCCGAACCGGCGTCGAAGTTGTCCGTGTAGATGGGGACGAGTCCGACGGACGCACCACCACCGCCCGGGCGCACGATGTTGACAAGTGCACCGAGTACCAACGCCAGCCCGATCAGCTGTACCCACGGGGCCTTTCGATTGGCTCGGCTGAACGCCTTCAGACGACGCCGACGAGGCCGGCCGATCTGAGGAGCAGGTCTGAATCTGGTCTGAGGACTGTCGAGTTCGATGGGCAGGTTGGTAATGGTCAGATCATTTGTACCTTCGACGGCCTGGAGCTGGCGGCCGAACTGGGCGGCATCGGTCGGACGGTCGTTTGGATCCTTGGCCAAGGCCCCCTCGAGCACGGTGCACAGATCGGCAGGGACGCCGAGGGAACGGAGGTCTGGCGGTGGCGCGCTGGCGATGTCGGCGGCCACCCGCACCCAGTCGCGGTCGTGGGCGCCCAGAAACGGTGGTCTTCCCGACAGCAGGCTGTGGAGGGTGGACGCCAGGGCGTAGAGGTCGGACCTCGGCGTCGGTGTCCGGCCGGCCAGCGTCTCGGGGGCGGCATGAGCGAGGGTCGCCACGGCTCCGGGGCCCTCGGCGCCGGGATGGCCGATGAGGGCTGACCCGAAGTCGGACAGCTTCACATCCCCGAAGCGCGAGAGAAGGACGTTCTCGGGCTTCACATCGCCATGAACCACGCCCGCACTATGTGCCGATTCGAGGGCGCCGGCGATCTTCACGCCCATGGAGGCCACCCGGGGCCAGTCGAGCGGACCATCGGCGACGAGGCGGTCTCGCAATGACCCGCCCGCCAGGAGCTCCATCACGATGTACGGCAATCCGTCCTCGGTCGTCCCGGTCTCGTACACGGTCACGATGTTGGGGTGGCCCGACAGTGCGCCGATGGCGGTGCATTCTCGGGTGAAGCGCTCCAGCACCTGGGCGTCATTCGGAACCGTTATGACTTTGATGGCGACGTCGCGGTCAAAGGCCACTTGACGCCCGCGGTAGACCACCGCGGAGGTGCCCCGGCCGACCTCGATCAGGTCTGCGTAGCCATCCCGGCCGAGCTCGGTCAGAGGATCTCTAGCCAGCCGCTCGGCGCCACCTGCGCCGGAAGAACGGAAGGGCCACCAGGCACAACCCGACCACGAGCTGTTCGAGGGAGCGATCGTGGGAGACTCCCGCTTGGCGGCCGTCGGCCACGACCAACCGGGTGGCGCCCGCCGGTACCGGCTGTCCGAAACCCTCGGGCAGTGCGCCGTGCTGGTCGGGCGTAGCGACCGCGGCGGAGACCTCGCCCGGGAGAGCCGCTACCGGCCTGAAGGCTCCGGTCGCCATCGCCGGCGTCGACTCTGCCGCGCTCCCGGCGATGGTCGACTGCTCCCGGGAACGCGTTACGCCCTGATTGGTGCCAGCTGGCCCGGGTTCCGCCCCTTGCCCGGAGGTCGGGTCAGTCGGATCTTGATGCATGACGGCGATGTTGGCGACGGGGTGAGTGCTCGATGCGGTGACCTTCCCTGTCGTGGGAGGTGAGCTCACGGGCTGATTTGCTCGCGCAGGCATCGAGGTCACGGGCGGAGCCACCGTCGTCGAACTCGTGCCCGGGTGCCTCTCGGTGGCCGCAGCGGGGCTCGACAGCAGCGCCACCAGGAGCCCGAGAAGAGCGGCCCACCGGGCAAGGAGTCCCGATTTCGGCACCCGCGCTCGATCCGAGCCGGTCGAGATAGTTCGTCCCGCCGCCGTAGGCATGACTAGTCGATCCGTCGCCCTGTCGTCGGGGACGGGAAATCCTGTCGGGTCGACCAGCGACAACGGGCGCCACCGGGGATTGTCACGTCCATCACCGAGGAGGAGAGTAGCTCACGACGGTCGTTCGCTGGGGAACGTCCGAACACGGCGTCCGGGGGTCTGCGGCAGCGGCGGAGACCCCCGACGCGTGCGTCACCAGACCGAGGATTGCCCACCATGCAGGATCCCACTCAGGACCAGGTCCTGGCCCCACACGCGAGTGAAGACCTTGGGAGGGTCCTCTGGGCCCTGACCGGGAACATGGACGATCAGGCCCTTGCTTGTGGGGCAGGGGAGGTGACCGCCCGCTCTGGACCGTCCGTGTGGGCCCAGCTGGCGGCGAGCGCCATGGTGTTCGGCATCTGAGCCGTCGTCGGCGCGCGGGTGGCGCCGGTGCTACTGCCGGGCGAAGCGCCGGCCGAGCACCTTTACCGATGCGAACAGGGCCAGGGCCAGTCCGAGCAGGGCGATGGTGGTCCCACCGGAGTCGTTGGTGTGCAGGGGCAGCGCCTGGCCGAACCCGATAGGCGAACCGGTGGCGTCGGGAGTGGCGGGGGTAGCCACGACCGATGCGTCGCCGGCACCGGCCTGAGCGGCGTCGGCGTTACCCGTCGAGCCCGTCGTGCCCGATGTGCTGGCACCGCCACTGCCACTGCCACTGTCGGCGTTGCTTGCCACCGCCGCCTGTCCGCCGGCGGCGCCGGTGTCGGACGAGGTGGTCGGGCCGCCGGCCGCGACCTGGCTCGACGGGGCCGCGGTTGCGGTACCGACCGCCGGGGCGGCGTTGGAAGTGGGCGCCGCCGACGGCCGGGCCCCGACCGCCCCGGTGGACGGGCTGCCGCCCGAGCTGCCCGACACGGCCACGGGGGCGCTGGTTGCGATGGCGGTGGCGTCACCGGTGTCGCCGCTGTTGGACGCCGAGGAGCTGGCGTTGGCGGGGCCGGAATCGCCGGACGTGGCCGTGGGGTTGGACACGACACTTGACCCTCCGCCGTTGCCCCCGCCGGAGCTGCCCGTTCCCACGCTGCCGCCACCGGTGGTCTGGCTGGTCTGGGCGGCCGTGGCCGTCACGGCAGGAGTGGCCAGGAACAGGGCGGTGGTCATGGCCGCCGATGTCGCCACCAACGAGACCATCGACCGTCGTCTTGTCGGCTCTGCCATAACCCGGTCCTCCGCGGTTGAACAAGCGTGCGAACGGACAACTCTACCCACCGGCGCGCCTCGGGGTGGACCCCGAACACCCCGCTCGTCTCGGCGAGGCGGAAGGTGGAAGGATTCAGCCAATGAGCAGCCTGTGGTTGGTCGACATCGAAAGCCCCCTTCTCACCGACGCCGCCATGGCCAGGATCGACGATGCCCAACGTCCCGACCGCCTGGCCTGGAACACCTTTCAGACTCTGGCCTTGTGGGACGCCGATGTGTGGGTGCCCCGCCTCGTCGAGATGGCGTGCGGCGAGGGCAACTCACTGGAGGCGCTCGAGTGGTCTGGGGCGTCGGTGCGCCCGTGGGGCGCGTCGCTGTCGCATGCGTCGGCCGCCGACGTGGTCATCGACGGACCCGAGGCGGTCATCGTGGTGGTGGCCACCCTGCAGACCAACCCCGCCGTCGACGAGCTGCGTGCCGCGGCCATGGATGCCCTGGGGCGAACCCGGGCCTCGGGCGAGGCCGGCGTCGCCGAACCGCAGGTCGGTTTCGTCGTCGTGGCGCCTCCGGGCACGCCCGACCTGAGCCCGTGGTTGCAGGCGGCGGCCGAGGAGCGCCTCCGTGGCGACGGCGTGGTGGGCATCGTCCCCGACTCGTCGGGCTGGGTCACCTGGAGGGAGGTGGGCGAGCTGGCCCTCGACCTGGCCGAGGAGGCCGACGAGTTACGGGGCGAAGCCGTGCACCAACTGGTGAGCCAGATGCAGACCCAGTTTCCCGACGCCGAGCTCTGAGCCCGCCCTGGGCGTCGTCGGGGGATCCGTTGCGACGCACGGATGACCTCTGGACGGCGGCTGCGGCGATCGTGCTGGTGACCGTTGCCGTGCTCGACGCCATTCTCGACGGCGCCGGCTTCGATGGACTGCTCGTCGCCGGCCCGGTCGTGGCGTCAGCTGGCCTCAGCGCGCGCCGCACCCTTGCCGTGGCCCTGGCCGCGGTCGGCGCCGCCATCGGCATCGCCGGTCTGCACCACCGCCTCCTCTCGGCCAGTGGCGGCATCCGGGTGTTCGGCGTGGCCGGGGTGGGGGCCTTCTGCGTGCTGGCGTCGCAGTGGCGGGAGCACCGGGAGGGCGTCCTACGAAGGGTGACCCGCGTGGCCGAGGTGGCCCAGCTCGCCATCCTGCGACCGATTCCCACCCGCGTGGGCACGATGGCTTTTGCCAGCCGGTACATCTCCGCCGCCGACCAGGCCTTCATCGGCGGTGACCTCTACGAGGTGGTTCAAGCCGCACAAGGGGTGCGTGTGGTGGTGGGCGACGTCCGGGGCAAGGGTCTCGACGCCGTCCGCCTGGCCGCCCTGGTGCTCGGTTCGTTCCGCGAGGCGGCTCATTCGGAGGACGCCCTGGCCAAGGTGGCCATGGCCGTCGACCGAGCCGTCGTCGGTGAGATCGCCCTGGAGGACTTCGTCACCGCCGTGTTCGTGGAGTTCCGGGCCGGTGGTGAGGTGGAGGTGGTCAATTGCGGGCATCATCCGCCGCTGCGGGTGTCCAGTCGGGCGCTCGAGTACCTCACACCCCACGAGGCCAGCCCTCCACTCGGCCTCTCACCGTCGTTCGACTCCAGGGAGCACCACCTCGACCGTGGCGACCGCCTCCTGCTGTACACCGATGGGCTGGTGGAGGCGAGGGGCCCGGACCAGTCGTTTTTCGAGATGGCGCCCGACACCTTGTCGTCGCTGACCAAGCGCAGTCTCGACGGCGCGCTGGAGGGGCTGGTCGACAAGGTCCGCCGCCATACCGGTGGGCACTCCGACGACGACCTCGCCCTGCTGCTCGCCGAGGTGCGGGCCTAGGACATGCCGGCGTCAGGCCGATTCGAGGCCCCGTGCCCGGTACTCGGGCCACGGTGTCGGATCGGACCCGTGGATCTGGGCCACGAACTCGCCCAGGTACCAGTTACGGAAGGCCACCGCATCGGCGGGCGGGGCCAGGGTGAGCAGGTCGCCCTGGCGGCAGTAGTCATCGGCTGCGGTGAGCAGCTCGGTGAAGCGGATGATCGCCTCTTCGACGTCACGGGGCACGAAGAAACTGATGTCGGCGTCCTTGTCGCCTCGCCCGGCGGCGGCGGCCAGGTCGGTCTGGGGACCAGTGGTGAAGTCGGCATAGCGGCTGTTGAGCTCCTCGACGATGGCGAGGAGCCGTCGCGGCACCTCGTGGCCCGGCGAGGGCTCACTCCCGGTGATGAGGGCGAACTCCCGGAACAACTCGTCGTGATGGGCCTCGGCGGCGTGGAGATCGGCCAGGTCGACGGCCAGGAGACGCACCTCGACCAGGTCGGTGGCGTCGCTCACGGGCGAACTGCCCGCCGGACCCTCGACCCGGCCCGCCGCTCCGAGGACCGCGGTCCTCCGGGGGGACGGCGACGATCCGGCGAGGCCGCCGTGGTCTGCTCGCCAGGTCTGGCGCGAGGCCCGGCGGCGGGGGACCCGGCGTCCACCTCGGCGGACGTCACCGTGCCGGCGTCGGCGTCGCCGCCACCGCCCAACTCGAACCACACCACCTTGCCGCCGTCGACGGGCTCGGTGCCCCAGGCGCTGGCCATGGTCTCGATGAGCAGGAGCCCGCGCCCGGTGGCCGCCTCTTTGCCGTAACGCTTGCGGACCGGGGTGGCGGGCATGGCGTCGGTCACCCCCACGTGGAGGCGGCCGTCGGCCAGGCGGACGTGGAGCTCGGCCGCCGAGTGGGCGTGCAAGAGGGCATTGGTGACCAGCTCACTGGTGAGCAGGACGGCGGCGTCCTCGAAGTCGGCGGCGTCCCAGGCGTCGAGGAGCTCGCGGATGTGGCGACGGGCAGCAGCAGCGCTGGCCGGCTCGGCCGGCAATGACAGGCGAGATTCGATGTCGCGACGATACCGGCACGGTGAGGCGGCCGTGCCTTGCTGGGCGACGGGCGCTCTCTTTCAGGTTCGCGACTTGAGGCGCGCCGTGAGCCAGCTCACGCTGTCGGGCTCGGCCATGGCCTGCTCCCACCCGTCGAGCAACGCGTCGACCTCGCCACCGTCGGTGATGACGGCCAGCACCCGCACGCCCAGGTGATCGGTGGCCACCGGCATGGACATCACATCGCCGAAGGGGTCCGACCAGACCATGGGCGGGTCGTCCTGCATCACGTACAGCTCACCGGTGTCGGCGATCCAGTTGAGCTCGTATCGGCGGCCGTGGACGTCGTGCCAGTCCTGGCCGAACTGCATCTCATCGGAGGTGCGGCGTCTCTCGTCGGCGTCGTAGAACTCTTCGATGTCCACCTGTGCTCCCTGCGGTCGGGTGCCAGCCGGCGCTGCTGACGGCACGACATTACGGCGCGATGCGCCGGATCCCGTCGAGTCCGTGGTGCGGGTATCCCAGTGGGCACCGGTACGCTGGGGAGTTCCCATGCCTGATCCCAACATCCGCAACGTCGCCCTGGTCGCCCACGTCGACCACGGCAAGACGACTCTGGTCGACACCATCCTGCGCCAGACGGGCACCTTCGCCGAGCACACGACACTTGTCGACCGCGTCATGGACTCGAACGACCAGGAGCGCGAGCGGGGCATCACGATCCTGGCCAAGGCCGCCTCCGTGCACTGGCGGGGCACCAAGATCAACCTCGTCGACACCCCGGGCCACGCCGACTTCGGTGGCGAGGTGGAGCGCGCCCTGGCCATGGTCGACGGGGTGCTGTTGCTGGTCGATGCGGCCGAGGGCCCGCTTCCCCAGACCCGCTACGTCTTGTCCAAAGCGGTGGCCGCCGACCTGCCGGCGGTGGTCGTGCTCAACAAGGTCGACCGGTCCGACGCCCGCCCCAAAGAGGTCCTCGACCAGATCTACCAGCTGTTCATGGACCTCGAGGTCCCCGACCACCACATCGACTTCCCCATTATCTCCGCTATCGCCCGCCAGGGCCGGGCCATGGAGGGCGTCGGCTTCCCCGACGACGACGCCACTCTGGCCCCCCTCCTCGACGCCGTGCTCCAGGCCGTGCCCGCACCCATCGGTGACCCCGCCGCCCCCCTGCAGGCGTTGGTGACCAACCTCGACGCATCCGACTACCTGGGTCGCCTGGCCATCGGCCGGGTCATGCGGGGGACGTTGCGGGCCGGGCGCCCCGTGGCGCTGGTCACCGCCGGTGATTCGCCGCCGCCGCGCAAGCCCGCCCAGCTCCTGTCCGTCGAGGGCCTGGGGCGGGTTCCCGCCGACGAGATCGTGGCCGGCGACCTGTTCGTGCTGGCCGGCTTCCCGGAGGTGGAGATCGGCGACACGCTGGCCGACCCCTCCGACCCCGACCCCCTTCCGCGCCTCACCGTCGACGAACCCGTCCTGCGCATGACCTTCGGCGTCAACACCTCGCCGCTGGCGGGGAAGTCGGGCCGCTACCTGACTTCCCGGCACCTGCGCGAGCGCCTGGCGCGTGAGGTGCTCGGCAACGTGGCCATCAGGGTGGAGGAGACCGATTCGCCCGATGTGCTCCAGGTCGCGGGCCGCGGCGAGCTCCAACTGGCGGTCCTCATAGAGTCGATGCGTCGGGAGGGCTACGAGCTGGAGGCCAGCCGCCCCGAGGTCATCACCCGCCAGATCGACGGGGTCACCCACGAGCCGGTGGAGGAGGGCGTGATCGACGTCCCCGACGAGCATGTCGGCACCGTGACCCAGATCCTCGCACCCCGCAAGGGAGTGGTGCTCGACATCCGTGGCGGCGACCCGGGGCGTACCGTGCTGTCGTTCGAAGCCCCCGCCCGGGGACTGTTGGGGATGCGGGGGCAGCTGCTCACCGCCAGCCGGGGCACGGCGCTGTTGCACACCCGCCACCGGGGATGGGCGCGCTGGGCGGGCGAGCTGCCTCATCGCAAGGGCGGGGCCATGCTGGCCGACCGGTCGGGGACGGCGACGGGCTACGCCCTCGACGGGCTGCAACTGCGCGGTGAGCTGTTCATCGGCCCCAACGACCCCGTGTACGAAGGCATGATGGTGGGGGAGAACGCCAAAGCGGGCGACATGATGGTCAACGTGGTGCGGGAGAAGCAGAAGACCAACATCCGCACCCATGCCGCCGACGACGCCATCAAGCTCACGCCTCCCCGGGTGCTCAGCATCGAGACGGCCATCGAGCTCATCGCCGAGGACGAACTGGTCGAGATCACGCCCGATGCAGTACGGGTGCGCAAGCGCCTCTTGCAGGAGCACGACCGCCGGCGGTCCGCCCGCAAGTAGCCGTCCTCGACAGCGGCGACGGGATTGCCCCCGCCGGGGCCCGCGCCGGTGCGAACATGGGCTCAGTGCGATCCCGGGTACGGCTGCTGGCGGCGCTGGCCGTCGCTCTCGGTCTGGCGGCGACGGTGGTGCTGGTGGTCAAGGCCGAGCGAGCAGTGGCGGTGGAAGTCGACGGACGCTCCATCACCCTGGCGCAGCCGTCGCCCACGGTTCGTGACGCACTGGCGGCGGCCCACATCCTGGCCACCACGGGGATGGTCCGAGCCGTCGTGAGCGGGCGGGCAATCACGACCGGCGCCGGCGCCGCCCCCATCACGGTGAACGGGGAGCCCGCCTCGCTGGCCACCCGCGTGCGGCGCGACGACCGGGTCGAGGCCCCACCCGGGCCGGACACGGTCGAGCCTGTCGACGAGCGGGAGGTCGGCGGGACATTTCCCGGCCTTCCGGCGGTGGAGACGGGACTGTGGCGGCTGGGTCGCGCCGGGGCCACTCGCCAGGTGGTGGGCCGGTTCAGTGGTGAGGTCGTCTCCAGCACACCCATCGCCGGTGAAGTCGCGTCCCGTCCCGAGACCGACAAGGTGGTCGCCTTGACCTTCGACGACGGGCCCGACCGCACGTGGACGCCCGCGATCCTGGCGATCCTCAAAGAGCAGGGCGTGCCGGCCACGTTCTGCGTGACGGGCTCGGCCTCGCGCGCCAACGGCGACCTGGTCCGCGCCGAGCGGGACCTCGGCCACACCCTGTGCGATCACACCGTCGACCACCCCCACCTGCCCCGTCTGTCGCACGACCGCGTCGTCGCCCAGATCCAGGGGACGGCCGACATCTTGACCGCCCTCGTGGGCGCGCCACCCTCACTGTTCCGCCCGCCCTACGGCGAGTTGTCGCCGGCGGTGATCGCCGTGGCCCAGGCGTCGGGCATGCGGGTCCTCACCTGGAACGTCGACTCGCAGGACTACCGGCGACCGCCGGTGGACAGGATCGTCGCCAACGTGATGGAAGCCGTCCAGCCCGGTTCTGTCGTACTCATGCACGACGGTGGAGGCGATCGCTCACGCACCGCCGCCGCTCTGAGGCCCCTCATCGCCGCCCTCAGGGCCCAGGGCTACACCTTCGCCACGCCGACGTCGACGGCCCCCGCCACCCCTTGATCGGCTGGCGGCCTCCCGGTGACCCTGAGGGTCAGCGGTAGTTGCCGGTGTGGCCGAGACTGAAGCGGCCGGGTTGGGGGAACAGGGCCAAGCCATGGGGCCCCTTGCCCACGGGTATGCGGTGGAGCAACTGGCCGCTGCGGGTGTCGATGACATAGACCTCGCCGTTGTTGCGCCCGGTGATCCAGAACTGGGTGCCGTCGGCCGACACACCCCCCATATCGGGACTGCCCCCGGGGATGTTCCACGTGGCCGTCACTGCGTTGGTGGCCACGTCGATGACCGACACGGTGCCACCGCCCCGGTTGGTGGCGTAAAGCGAGCGCGCATCCCGACTGAAGTACAAACCGTGGGTGCCGTTCCCGGTCGGGATGAAGCCCTTGGACTGCATCGTCGCCCCGTCGACCATCTGCACCCCGTCGCGGTGGCCGGGCAGGCCCTGGTTGGCCACGTAGAACGTCTTGCCGTCGGGCGACAATCGGGTGTCGATGGGCTCGCCTCCGACATGCAGCTCGCTCACCACCGCCATGGTCGCCACGTCGACCTTCACCACCCAGCCGGAGAACTCGCAGGAGATCAAGAAGTAGGTGCCGTCGGCAGAGAAGTCCAGGTGATCGGGCCCGGAGTGGTCGATGGTGACCGACTTGATCACCTGCCAGGTGTGGGCGTCGCGGAAGTCCAGCCGGCGATAACGCTCGGCCACAACGATCGCCTTGGACCCGTCGGGCGTGAAGTAGAGGTTGTAGGGGTCGGTGACGGGGAACGGCGTCCCCGGCTTCCCGCTCATCGGGTCGATGGGCGTCAGTGAGTCACCTGCGGTGTTGTCGACGTAGAGCTGCTTGAGGTCCCACGACGGCGTCACGTGCTGGGGCCCCCGCCCGACCTTGTAGTGCCCGACGACCTTGTAGGTGGAGGTGTCGATCACGTCGAGGGTGTCGGCCAGACTGTTGGGGACGTAGGCCCGGCTCGGCACCCCTTGCACGGCGGGGCTGAGCTGCCCCACGGCGGTGGCGGCGTAGATGTCCGGCCCCGGGGGAACAGAGGGGGCGGGGCCGGTGGGGGCCGGCTGCGTCGACGGGGGGGGCGCTGTCGTCGTGGGGCTGGTGCTGCCCCGGCTACTGGCGCAGCCGGCGGCGACCAGGGCCACGGCGACGACGAAGAGGCTGCATCGCTTCAGCACGTGGGCCAACCTAGGGGGCGCCGGAGCCGCCGTCAGAGCAGGCCGCAGGCCCGAGCGGTGTTGTACCAGGGCGTCCAGCCCTGGCTGGCCTGGAGTTCATGGGCGGCGGCGTCCTGGACGTCGGGGGGGTAGTCCTGAGCGGAGCCGCTGTAGCCCAGCGCGTGCCAGGTGCCGTCCTCGAACTGGTAGGC
>DATAQC010000070.1:0-5079 GCA_036264885.1 Acidimicrobiales bacterium
TCCTGTTCACGGGGCGGAAACCAGCCCGCAACACACGCCTCGTAGCGTTGCTCGCAGATGGACGTCACCCTGCTCCGCTGGCCCGCCGAGGCCCCCGCCCGTGACCGGATGGCGATGGCCCACGAGGCACGCCTCCTGCTCGTCGAACAGGACCACGACGCGCCCACCGTGATCGACTGCCTGGAGGACTGGATCCGGCTCCCGGCTCCCGAAGAGGACCTGCGGGCCCGTGTCGACGCCATCACCGTACGCAGCCGGGCCCACCACGACCCGCCCCCCCGCATCGACGACGACGGCATGTTGCGCTTCGAGGGCACATGGGTCGCGCTGCCCCCTCTCGAGGCCCGTCTCACCGACATCCTCCTGCAACGGTTCGGGGCGGTGGTGGGCCGGGACACGTTGATCCGGGCGGTGTGGCCCAACGGGTCACCCGGTCGCAATGCCCTCGACGTCCACGTCCTGCGACTTCGCCGCCGCATCGCCCCGCTGCATCTGGCCGTGCGTACCATCCGGTCCCGGGGCTATCTCATCGAGGTGGGCGCGCCCGACGGGCACCGCAGGCCCGGGACCGGGCCTCGCCCCGTAGGGTGAGGTGATGCCTGCCGATCTGAAATCTCTTCTCCATCCCGCCGACACCCGGATCCTGCTCGTCGTCATGGACGGCCTGGGGGGCTACGCCGACGCCGGCCGCGGCTCCGAGCTGGAAGAGTCGGCCACGCCCAACCTCGACCGCATGGCCTCCGCCGGCAGCTGCGGGCTTCTCGAGCCCGTGGGCCCCGGCATCACCCCGGGATCGGGGCCGGCCCACCTCGGCCTGTTCGGCTACGACCCCTTCGAGTTCGTCCTCGGGCGCGGCGCCCTGTCGGCTGCCGGCCTGGAGGTGGAGCTGAAGCCGGGGGACGTGGCCGCCCGGGCCAACCTGGCCACCCTCGACGACCAGGGCCGGGTGACCGACCGCCGGGCGGGGCGACCGTCCAACGACGAGGCCACCGAGGCCGTGCGCCTGCTGCGCGAGGGCGTCCACATCGACGGCATCGAGGTGACCTTCGCCCACGAGGCCCAGCACCGGGTGCTGGTGGTGTTGCGGGGCGAGGGCCTGTCACCCCAGCTCACCGACACCGACCCCCAGGCCACCGGGGTCGCCCCCCTCGTCGCCCGGGCCCGCACCCCCGAGGCCGACCGGGCCGCCGAGGTGGTGGCCGAGCTCGACCGCCAGAGCCGCCAGGCCCTCGCCGACCAGCCCAGGGCCAACTGCCTGCTCCTGCGGGGCTTCGACTCGCACCAGGAGCTGCCCTCCATGGCCGACCGCTACGGGCTGAACCCGGCGGCGGTGGCGGTGTACCCCATGTACCGGGGGCTGGCCCGCCTGGTGGGCATGGACGTGCTCGGTCCGGCCGCCGACCTGAGCGCCCAGGTCACCCTGTTGTCCGACACCTGGACCCACCACGACTACTTCTTCCTCCACCACAAGGGCCCGGACTCCGCCGGCGAGGACGGCGACTTCGGGGCCAAGGTGACCGCCATCGAGCAGCTCGACGCGGTGATGCCCGACCTGCTCGCCCTGGAGCCCGACGTGGTCGTCGTCACCGGTGACCACGCCACCCCCAGCCAGATGGCGGCCCACTCGTGGCACGCGGTGCCGGCGTTGATGTGGGGCCCCCGGGTGGGTCGCGACCCTGTCTCGACGTTCGGCGAGAACGCCTGCCTCGGGGGGGCGCTGGGCCGCCGGCCGGCCGCCGACCTCATGACCATCATGCTGGGGGCGTCGGGGCGTCTGGCCAAGTACGGCGCCTGAAGTTTCCTTCCGGACCGACGGGGCTAAGCTAAGGAATATTCTCGGTACCAGAGACCTTGATACGAAGGCACTCAACTTTGATACCGTCAACCCTGTCAGTGAGCCCAGTCTCAGTCTGAAATCGGAGGAAGCACCCATGCCCAAGGCCGTCGGCATCGACCTCGGCACCACCAACTCGGTCGTCTCCGTCCTCGAGGGCGGGGAGCCCACTGTCATCCCCAACGCCGAGGGAGGCCGCACCACCCCCTCGGTGGTGGGCTTCTCCAAGACCGGCGAGGTGCTGGTCGGGGAGGTGGCCAAGCGTCAGGCCATCACCAACCCCGATCGCACCATCCGCTCGGTGAAGCGTCACATGGGGACGAGCTGGACCATCGACATCGATGGCAAGAAGTACAAGGCACAGGAGATCTCGGCCCGCATCCTCCAGAAGCTGAAGCGAGACGCCGAGGCCTACCTGGGCGACACCGTCAACCAGGCCGTCATCACCGTGCCCGCCTACTTCGACGACGCCCAGCGCCAGGCCACCAAGGAGGCGGGTTCGGTCGCCGGCCTCGAGGTGCTGCGCATCATCAACGAGCCCACCTCGGCGGCGCTGGCCTACGGCCTCGACAAGGAGGGCGCCGACCAGACCATCATCGTGTTCGACCTCGGCGGCGGCACCTTCGACGTGTCCATCCTCGAGATCGGCGAAGGCGTCTTCGAGGTCAAGGCCACCAGCGGTAACACCCACCTGGGCGGCGACGACTGGGACCAGCGGGTCGTCGACTGGCTGGTCAAGTCCTTCAAGGGCGACCACGGCGTCGACCTGGGCAAGGACAAGATGGCCCTCCAGCGCCTCCAGGAGGCGGCCGAGAAGGCCAAGATCGAGCTGTCGGCGGTGCAGGAGACCACCATCAACCTGCCCTTCGTCACGGCCACCGAGAGCGGCCCCCTCCATCTCGACTACAAGCTCACCAGGTCCAAGTTCCAGGAGCTCACCGCCGACCTGGTCGACTCCTGCAAGGGCCCGTTCCAGCAGGCCATCAAAGACGCCGGGCTCAAGCCTGCCGACATCGACCACGTGATCCTGGTCGGTGGCTCCACGCGCATGCCCGCGGTGCAGGACCTGGTGCAGTCGCTCACCAAGAAGGAGCCTCACAAGGGCGTCAACCCGGACGAGGTCGTGGCTGTCGGCGCCGCCGTGCAGGCCGGCGTGCTCAAGGGCGAGGTGAAGGACGTCCTGCTCCTCGACGTCACGCCGCTGTCGCTCGGCATCGAGACCCGCGGCGGCATCATGACCAAGCTGATCGAGCGCAACACCACAATCCCCACCAAGCGCACCGAGGTGTTCACCACCGCCGAGGACATGCAGCCGTCGGTCGAGATCCACGTGCTGCAGGGCGAGCGGGAGATGTCGGCGTACAACAAGACGCTGGGCAAGTTCCAGCTCGTCGACCTGCCCCCGGCCCCCCGCGGCGTGCCCCAGATCGAGGTCACCTTCGACATCGACGCCAACGGCATCGTCCACGTGTCGGCCAAGGACCGGGCCACCAACAAGGAGCAGTCGATGACCATCAGTGGCCAGTCGGCCCTGGGTCGCGACGAGATCCAGAAGATGATGCGCGACGCCGAGGCCCACGCCGACGAGGACAAGCGCCGACGGGAAGAGGCCGAGGCCCGCAACCAGGCCGACACTGTCGTCTACCAGACCGAGAAGCTCCTCCGTGAGCAGTCGGACAAGATCAACGCCGACGAGAAGTCCCAGCTCGACAGCGCCCTGGCCGACGTCAAGGAGGCCCTCGGAAGCGACGACGGCGACCGCATCCGGTCGTCCAGCGAGGCCCTCATGCAGGTCACGTCCACCATCGCCCAGCGCATGTACCAGGACGCCGCCTCGCAGACGTCGGCCGACGACGGCGCCGGTGCCGGCGGTGGTCCCGGTGCGGGCAGTGACGACGACGTGGTCGACGCCGAGATCGTCGACGAAGGGGCGTGATGGAAGACCCCGGGAAGACGACGGGTCCTGTCTCCGGCGGGGAGGCCGGTTCCGGCGCGTCTTCGACGTGGGACGAACTGAGGGAAGCAGTCGGGGCCGAGGAGGCCGTCGTGCGCAAGTCTCTCGACGGCGAGGAGTCGGTCGACGGCGGTGACGCCGCCGACCCCGAGCTCATCGCCGAGGCCGAGCGCATCGCCGACGAGGCCCTGGCCGAGGCGCGCGCCGAGGAGGCAGCCGAGACGTCCGACAGCGTCGACCGGGCCGAGCAGGTCCTCCTCGACGACGTCGGCAGCCTGATCGCCGAGCGAGACGACTACCTCGAGCAGCTCAGGCGGGTCACCGCCGACTTCGACAACTACCGCAAGCGCATGCTCAAACAGCAGGGCGAACAGGTCGAACGGGCGGCCGAAGACCTGGTCGAGAAGCTGCTCGACCCCCTCGATACCTTCGACCTGGCCCTGGCCCACGGCGAGGGCTTCGACCAGGCCCACCTCAGGTTGTTGACCGTGCTGCAGAAGGAGGGGCTGCAGCGCATCGACCCTCTGGGCAAGCCGTTCGACCCCAACGAGGCCGACGCCGTGGCCCACGAGGACGCGGACGACGGCCCCGTCGTGTCGGAGGTGCTCCGTCTCGGCTACCGGTGGAAGGGGCGAGTACTGCGGCCGGCCATGGTGAAGGTCCGCGGGTGAGTTGCGATGCCCCAGGCCCAGCGTGAGTGGTACGAAAAGGACTACTACAAGGTTCTCGGCGTCTCTGAGAATGCGTCCGAGGACGAGCTGAGGCGCGCCTACCGCAAGCTCGCCAAGGCCCACCACCCCGACGCCCATCCGGGCAGCGAGGAGCGCTTCAAGGAGATCTCGGCCGCCTACGACGTGGTCGGCGATGCCGAGAAGCGCAAGGAGTACGACGAGATCCGCCGCCTCGGCCCCGTGGGCAACCCCTTCGCCGGAGCCGGCGCGGGCGGCCGTCCCGGAGCACAGGGGGCAAGGGGCGGAGGGGGCGGGTTCAACTTCTCCACCGAGGATCTCGGTGGCGTGTTCGGCGACCTGTTCGGTCGCATCCGCGGCGGCGGCCAGCAGGGCGCCGGTGCCGCCGGGGCCCGCCGGGGCGCCGACGTGGAGGCCGAGCTCCACCTGTCGTTCCTCGACGCCGCCCACGGCGTGACCACCGCGTTGAACCTCACGTCGGAGGCCACCTGCTCGACCTGTCACGGCAGCGGAGCGGCGCCGGGCACCAGTGCCAGCGTGTGCCCCCGCTGTGCCGGGCGGGGTGTCACCGACGACAACCAGGGGTTCTTCTCGTTCAGCCG
>DATAQC010000107.1:0-24452 GCA_036264885.1 Acidimicrobiales bacterium
TCGGAGGGGCGGTGCTGGCCGTGGCCGTGGCCGGCTCCCTCCTCGGCCGAGAACCGCTGCGCCTGGCCGTCGACGCCGCCCTCATCGCCCTGTGCGCCAATGCCGCCAACCTGTTCGACCGGGCGCCCGGCCGGGTGGTCAAAGTGGGCGGGGCCGCCTTCGTCGTGGTCGTGGCCGTGGCCGGCCTGCGGGCGCGCCTCGACGCCACCGCGGTGGTGGTGGGGGCGGTCCTGGGCCTGGCCGTCGACGACCTGCGCGAGCGCCTCATGCTGGGGGACGCGGGCGCCAACGCCCTCGGCGCGGTGCTGGGCCTGGGCCTGGTGATGTCCGCCCGCCCCCTGGTGCGCTCCCTCGCCCTGGTCGTTGTCATCGCCCTCAATGTGGCCGGGGAGCTGGTCTCGTTCAGCCGGGTGATCGACGCCGTCCCGCCGTTGCGCGCCATCGACCGGGCCGGCCGTCTGCCCTGAGGGTCCGCTCAGGGCGGCGCGGATCCGGCGCACGAGCGTGGTGGGCCGGGCGGGCCCAGGGGCGGCGCCGAGCCCAGGGTGTTCAGCGCGTCGATCATGGCTCGTAGGCGTCCGTGGTTGATGCGGTCGAACTCGAGGCTGACCCGGGCCAGGTCGAGGTGGTCGCCGTCGCTCACCTCGGGGCCGAGGGCGCCGGTGACGTTGATGGCGCCACGGGTGCAGATGTCGGAGAACTCACGGTTCAGCCCGGCCAGCTCGGCGGCGGTGGGCTCGGCCCGCAGGCGCACGACGAGGCGAGAACCCACCCAGCGAATCGAGTGGAAGTTGCGGTAGAAGCCGAGGATCTCGTTCACCGCGGTGGTCACGTCGTCGGTGATGCGGCACAGGAGAAGGTCGTCGGCGCCGGCCAGACCTCGTCCCACCATCTCGGCGGCGACGAAGTGCTCCCACGCCTGCCAGTAGCTCCCGCCGGGCACGTCGAGAAGGACGATGGGCGTGGGCGCCGCCTTGCCCGTCTGGAGCAGGGTGAGCAGCTCGAAGATCTCGTCGAGGGTGCCGAAGCCTCCGGGGAGGACGGCGAAGCCGGATGACTCCTTCATGAGCATGAGCTTGCGGGTGAAGAAGTACTTCATGACTACGTGCTTGCGGTCGTCGCCGACGAAGTCGTTGGGCCCCTCGAAGGGCAGGCGGATGTTCACGCCCAGGGAATGGTCGGGGCCGGCGCCTTCGCTGCCGGCAGCCATGATGCCCGGCCCCGCGCCGGTGACGATCATCCACCCGGCTCCGGCCAGGGCGGCAGCCAGGTCGCGCGTCTGGCTGTAGAGCGGGTCGTCGGGCAGGGTCCGTGCCGATCCGAAG
Source organism: Acidimicrobiales bacterium (assembly GCA_036264885.1). Taxonomy (GTDB): domain Bacteria; phylum Actinomycetota; class Acidimicrobiia; order Acidimicrobiales; family AC-14; genus DATAQC01. Next base: position 1,326 of record DATAQC010000107.1, read on the forward strand.
ATCGTCACCTTGGGGACGTCGCGCCACGGGGCGAATACCCGGAAGGCCCGGCGCATCTCCTTGAGGGCGGAGTTGGTGATCTTGAGATCGAGACGTTCGGCCCCGTCGCCGGCCAGCCCCACGGCCGACAGCAGGATCTCGAAGAGCTGGTCGCGGTCGCGATCGTGGCGGGCGCCGGCGGCGTCGAGCAGCTCGTCGAGGCGCGCGTCGAGCACGGGGTCACCGCTGCGGGGATGGGGGGCGTGCTGGCGGCCGGCCTCGGTCATCGACGGCCTCGGCGGCCGCAGGGGCACCCCACTTGTTTCGTCGTCCCCCGGTCGGGAACGATGGAGCACGTGTCGCCGTGGGAGGTCCTGTTCGTCCCCCTGTCGCTGGGTCTCATCTTCTCCCTGCTGTTCGTGGTCTCGTGGTTCGAGCAGCGCGTGCTGTCGCCCCGGTCGTTGATCCTGCACAGCGCCCGCTCCCGAGGGACCCGCCCGGACCAGGTCGAGGCTCTGGTGGCCGCCCAGTCCCAGCGCCTGCTCGAAGGTATTCCCCGCCCCTCCGACGACGCCGAGTAGGGCCTCAGGCCGGTACCACCCGGCCGTACAGCGTGGTGCGCTGCTCCAGGACCCGGTCGGCGGGGATGATGGCGGCGAAGGCGGCCTCGTCCATGCGCTGGCCGTGGGTGGCGCCCGCGGCGCGCGAGATGTTCTCGTCCATCAGGGTGCCGCCCAGGTCGTTGGCGCCGGCGGCGAGGATCTGGCGAGCGCCGGCGGCGCCCACCTTGACCCACGACGCCTGCACGTTGGGGATCAGGTCGCGGTAGGCGATGCGGGCCACCGCGTGCATCAACAGGACCTCGCGGAACGTCGGTCCCCGTCGAGCCTTGCCCTGGAGGTAGATGGGGGCGGCCATGTGCACGAACGGCAGGGGCACGAACTCGGTGAACCCACCCGTCTCCGCCTGCAGGGCGCGCGTCCGAACCAGGTGGCGGGCCCAGTGCCTGGGGTTCTCCACTGCGCCGAACATGATGGTGACGTTGGAGCGCAGCCCCACCCGGTGAGCGGTGCGGTGGGCGTCGAGCCACTGCTCGGTGTCGATCTTGTCGGGGCACAACAGGGCCCGTACCTCGTCGTCGAGGATCTCCGCCGCCGTGCCGGGGAGCGACCGCAGGCCGGCATCGACCAACCGCACCAGGTAGTCGCCCAGCGGCTCACCCAGCCGGCGCGCCCCCTCGGTGACCTCGAGGGCGGTGAAACCGTGCACGTGGATGTCGGGAGCGGCCTCCTTCACCGCCCGGCACACGTCGATGTAGTAGTCGCCGTCGAAGCTGGGGTGGATCCCTCCCTGCAGGCACACCTCGGTGGCCCCGGCCTCGGATGCCTCGGCCACCCTGCGCTGTATCTCGTCGACGCCCAGCAGATAGGGCTGGCCCCGCAGGTTGAGCGACAGCGGCCCCTTGGAGAACGCACAAAAGCGGCACTTGAACGTGCACACGTTGGTGTAGTTGATGTTGCGGTTGGACACCCAGGTGACCACGTCGCCCACGACCCGTCGCCGCAGATCGTCGGCCACCTCTGCCACCGCCTCCACCTCGGCACCCCGGGCCGCGAAGAGGGCGACGATGTCGTCTTCTCCCACCTGCTGGCCGGCCACGACGCCGGCCAGCACATCACCCACCGGGCCCCGGGTCTCGGCTGGCGCCAGGGCGGCCACCAGGGCGTTGGGTCCCGAGGGGCGGCGACCGGACAACAGCGAGGGCGGCTCGACCTCCGCCCCCGAGTACCAGGCGTCGTCGCGCGCCAGGCCCTCGGCATCGGCTCGATCGAGCACCAGCGGGCGCAGGGCCGGGTCGAGCCACCGTTGCGGGTCCTGCACCACCTCCGGATAGGCGGTCAGTCGGGGCGCCAGGCTGCGGCCCCGGGCCTCGGTCACCTGGCGCAGCCGTTGTACGGCCGGCCACGCCCTCTCGGGGTTGACGTGGTCGGGGGTGACGGGCGAGACCCCTCCCCAGTCGTCGATGCCGGCGTCGAGCAGGCGCCCGAAGTCGTCGGACAGGTTGGGCGGCGCCTGCAGGTGGATGTCGTCGGGGAGGACGACTCGGGCGGCGGCGACCGTCCAGAGGTACTCGTCAGGGGGGCAGGGCGGGGCGGCGTGCATGGACGTGCCCGCCTTGGGCAGGAAGTTCTGCACGATCACCTCCTGCACGTGACCGTGGCGGCGATGACTGGCGGCGATGGCCTCGAGGGCTTCGATGCGGTCGGCCCGGGACTCGCCGATGCCGACCAGGATGCCGGTGGTGAAGGCGACGCCCAGCTCGCCGGCGGCCTCGAGGGTGGCCAGGCGGCGCGCCGGGGTCTTGTCGGGGGAGCCCACGTGACAGGCCAGCCCGGGGTTGAGCGACTCGATCATCATTCCCTGCGACACGGCCACTGTCCGCAGGCGCTCCAGGTCTGCCGCCCCGAGGGCGCCGGCATTGGCGTGGGGCAGCAGCCCCGTCTCCTCGACGACCATTCGGCAGGCGGCGACGAGGTAGTCGACGGTGGACTCGAACCCGGCCTGGTCGAGCCACTGGCGGGCGATGGGCCAGCGCTGTTCGGGGTACTCGCCCAACGTGAACAGGGCCTCGTGGCAGCCCGCCACCACGCCGGCTCGGGCGATGGCCAGCACCTGGTCGAGGGAGAGGAACGGCGACTCGACACGGGCGGGAGCGGTGGCGAAGGTGCAGTAGCCACAACGGTCGCGGCAGAGGCGGGTCAGGGGGACGAAGACCTTGGGTGACCAGGTGACCCGGGACCCGTGCGCGCGCCGGCGCCGGTCCGAGGCGGCGGCGAGCAGGTCGGGGAGGGAAGCGGCCGACACATCGGTGGGGACCACGGTCGCCACCCTACGCCCCCCTCCTCGACCTCGGGCACCTCGGCACCGGGGGGTACCGTCGGACTCTCATGGACGATGCGTCGCCGGCAGGGCCGGAGCCGTGGAGGTGACGGCGTGCGCAAGCTCGTCCTGCTCCTCGTAGTCGCCTGCCTGCTGGTGGCCGCCGACGTGGCTGCCCGGCGGGCCGTGGAGGCGCAACTCGAGCGGCGCATCCAACTGGCGGTGTCGTCGGCCGACGGCGTGGCCGCCGACGCTGTCAGCGTCCACATCGCCTCCTTCCCCTTCCTCGCCCGACTCGGCCTGACCGGCAACGTGGCGGAGGTGAAGGCATCGGTCGCCGGCATCGAGGTGAAGGGCCTGCGCCTCACCAGGGTCGCCGTCGATCTCCACGATGTGCACATCGACCGCTCCCGCCTGGTCGGCGACCGCCAGGTCGACATCACGACCGTCGGGCGCGGTCTGGCCGTCGGCGAAGTCACCCAGCCCGACCTCCGGCGGGCCCTCGATGGCGTTCCCGTCGTGCTCGGCGCCGGTACGATCGGGGTCACCGTGGCGGGGGTGAAGGCGTCGGTGTCGGCGCGCGTGGCCAATGGCGTCCTGCAACTGTCCGCCGGCGGGGTCCGGTTCCCCGCCGTCACCCTGCCCAAGCTCCCCTTGCTCCCGTGCGTCACCCAGGCGGTGTCGGTCCCCGGCCGGTTGCTCCTGTCGTGCGCCGTCTCCCAGGTCCCGCCCGAGCTGTTCCGGCGGACACCGGGCTCCTCGGCCGCGAGGTGATCGGCGCCGCCACTAGGTTGATGCCGGGAAGAGGGAAGGCGGGTCGAACATGGTCGATGACGGTGTGAGCGCGGACCCGAGGGTCCCCGTTGAATCGCTGCCCAACCACGGGGCGAGCACCCCCCGCGGGCTGGCTCGGGTGCCCCGGTCGAGCCTGGCGCGCGGGCGCTACGGCCGCATGTTCCGCCACCTGCGGCCGTTGTCGCCGAGCGACGAGAGCCTCCGCGCCCTGGCCGACTCGATGGGCCCGTTCCCGATCCCCACGCTGACCGAGCCCGCCCCGGAGGCCGGTGCCATCCAGCCCGGCGAGAACCCCGACATCGCCGCCGGTTACACCTACCTGGGCCAGTTCGTCGACCACGACATCACCTTCGACCCCGTGTCCAGCCTGGAGCGCCGCAACGATCCCGATGCCCTGGTGTCGTTCCGGACCCCTCGCTTCGACCTCGACTCCCTCTACGGTGCCGGTCCCGCCGACAGTCCCTGGCTCTACGACCAGGAGGACCCGGTCAAGCTGCTGATCGGGCACAACACCGGGCCCCACGACGAGCCCACCGACCTGCCTCGCAACCAGCAGGGCCGTGCCCTCATCGGCGATCCCCGCAACGACCTCCACGTGATCATCTCCCAGCTGACACTGGCCTTCCTGCGGTTCCACAACGCCGTGGTCGACCATCTGCGCAACCAGTTCTTTCCCGACGCCGAGCTGTTCGACGAGGCGCAGCGTCTGACCCGCTGGCACTACCAGTGGATGGTGATCGAGGACTACCTCCGCCCCCTCGTGGGATCGGAAGTCCTCGACAGAGCTCTGGTCACCGACGCGGCCACGGGCGCGCGTCACGCTCAGCTGCAGTTCTTCCGGTGGAAACAGGATCCGTTCATGCCCGTCGAGTTCTCCGCCGGCGCCTTCCGATTCGGCCACAGCCAGGTGCGGGCCACCTACCAGCTCAACGCCACCCTCGACCCCATTCACATCTTCCTGCCCTCGTTCGACCCGAACCCCCTGCAGCATCTCGGCGGCTTCAGGCCGTTGCCGAAGACGTGGACGATCGACTGGAGCATGTTCTTCACCATCAGTGGTTCGTCGCCACAGCTCAGTCGCCGCATCGACACCAAGGTCACCGGCCCCATGGCCCAGCTGGCGCCGATGCTCGACGCCTCCCGCCGACCGCTGGCTCTTCTCGACCTGCTCCGAGGAAGGGCTCTTGGCCTGCCTTCGGGTGAGGCGGTGGCAGCGGCGATAGGCACGGTGCCCGACGCCGGGCTGGGACTCACCGCACCGACGCCGCTCTGGTACTACCTGCTGCGAGAGGCCGAGGTGGTGACCGAAGGCCTTCGCCTGGGCCCGACGGCGGCCACCATCGTCGCCGAGGTGTTCGTCGGCCTGCTCGACGGCGACCCGTCGTCGTTCCTGCGCGCCGCACCAGACTGGGTCCCGACGCTGCCCAGCGCCGAGCCCGGTCGGTTTACCTTCGTCGACCTCCTGCGCGTGGCAGGCGTCGCCTGAGGCTCCGAGCCCCGGCCAAGGCCCTGGCGCGCCGGTCACCGGTGCGCGACAGTTGCTGCAACCTCCCCGCGTCCTGGGGCCCCTGGCGAAAGGCGAGTTGATGGCGAAGGCCACCGAAACCGAGCAGTACGTCGTGCTCCCTCCGCGGGGACTGAGGGCCGGGACGAGCGCCGGCGACGCACAGGCCCGGGAGGTGCTCGTCGGCGCCGAGTCGGTCACCGGCGGGCGCCTGAGCATCGACGGCAGTCAGGTGCCCGTGAAGGTGATCGATTCCATCGCCTCCAACGGCGCCAAGCTGGTGGAGCTGTCACCGGCGTCGGCTCTGGCCTTGCGCTTTCTGCGGCCTGGGTTGCGCGTCGTGCCCGTCGTCTATTACACGCCGGCCGTGGCGCCGATCCCCCAGGTGGAGAGTCGCCCGGTCACCACCACCAGCGGGCGCACCGCGGCGGGCGACACCATCACCATGAAGGTCGTGTCCAAGAAGGACAAGTCACCGGTCGTCGGCGCCATCGTCGTAGCCTTCGTCGACTTCGCCGGTCGCACCGGCGCCCAGGGCGTCACCGACGGCGCCGGTCAGGTGAGCCTGGCGTTGGGCGCCGCCAGCGTCCAGCTCCAGCGTCTGTACATCTACCCGGTCGACGGGTACTGGAGCCTGATCAAGAAGAACGTCACCGTCAGCTCGGCCAGCGTCCTCACCCTCGCCCCTCTCGACCTCGCCTACACCGACGGCGTGCGGTACTTCTACCCGAGCTCCCCTGATGACGCCGGCGCCGGCGTCACCGTCGGGGTGGTCGATACCGGCGTGGCGGCTCATCCCGACCTGGTGATCGCCGGCGGCGCCAACACCGTCCCCGGCGAAGACCCGACCGACTTCGGCGACAACGGCGTCCATCACGGCACCCATGTGGCCGGGATCATCGCCGCCCGCGGCACTCCGCCCACCGGGATACGGGGGGTGGCGCCCGGCGTGAGCCTGCGGGCCTACCGGGTCTTCGGCCAGGGCAGCGGCAGCGCCTCGAGCTTCGCCATCGCCAAGGCCATCGACCAGGCCGTCACCGACAAATGTGACCTCATCAACATGAGCCTGGGAGGCGGCCAGGCCGACCCGGTGCTCACCGCCGCCGTCGAAGACGCCCGGGCCGCCGGCAGCCTGTGCATCATCGCCGCCGGCAACGACGGGCGGAAGCCGGTGAGCTTTCCTGCCTACGATGACAGGGCGCTGGCGGTGTCGGCCATGGGCCGCAAGGGCACCTTTCCCACCAGCGCCACCGAGGCCGGTGACGTGGCCGCCCCCTACGGCACCGACAAGAAGAACTTCCTCGCCGACTTCTCCAACGTCGGCCCCCAGCTCGACCTGGTCGGGCCGGGGGTCGGGATCATGTCGACGGTGCCCGGTGGCTACGAGGAGATCAGCGGTACTTCGATGGCCTGCCCGGCGGTGACGGGGGCGGCGGCGCGGTCCCTCACGCCCAAGATCCTCAAGATGAAGCGCGCCGCGGCCCGGTCCGATGCCATGGTGACGGCCGTCGTGGCCACCGCCAAGCCGCTCGGTTTCGGCCCCACCTTCGAGGGCCACGGCGTACCGCGGCCGGACTGACGAGGTCGGGGTGAAGGCCAGGTTCGTCCTTCGGTACCGGGGAGCGGGCGTCAAGCCCGAGGCCGACGTGGAGCGGGTGCGAGCCCTGGCCGGCGCGGTGATCGTCGACGACTCGTCGGCGCGGATGGTCGTCGTGGAGTCACCCCCCGCGCCCTTGCGGGATCTTGTGGGGACGCTGCCCGACTGGGTGATGGCTCCCGAACAGACCTACGTCGTGCCCGACACGCGCCCGCGAGTCGAGCGCCCCCCGGAGTGACGACCGTGGCCGACGAGGCCCGTTGGGCTAGGTTCACCGCAGCACACAGGCGTATCGACTGACGGGGGTGTTCTCGGGCATGGCTGGTACAGGAGAGCTGTACAAGAACGACAGTGGCAAGTGGGCGTTCCGGGTGAAGGCGTCGAACGGTGACACCGTCGCGGTCAACGACGGCGGCGGGTACCCGTCGAAGACCACCGCTGGCACCATCCTGAAGAAGCTTCTCCACGGGGGCTACGACGGCCCCATCCACCAGGCGGCGGCCGTCGTGTGTGGCCAGGAGATCACCACCAACACCACCCTCGACGGCAACCTCGTCTGCGAGAACGGGCCGGCAATCATCATCGCCGCCGACAACATCACCCTCGACCTGGCCGGGTTCACCATCTCGGGCAAGGGCCCGGCGGCGGCCGAAGGCCCCGGCATCCTCTTCCGCAACGTCACCGGCTCCACCGTGCAGAAGGGCACCGTGACTCACTTCGGCGCCGGCGTAGCTGTCACCGGTGGGTCGGCCAACGTGGTGCAGAACGTCACCGTGGCCGACAACGTCGGCCCGGCCGACGGCGATTTCGGTGACGGCATCGTCATCACCGACTCGACCGACAACGTCATCCAGGGCAACACCGTGCAACGCAACGGGCCCTACAGCGGGATCTCGGTGGTCGGGGCCTCCACCGGCAACGACATCCGCCAGAACGTGGTGACCGACAACAACATGTTGCCCGGCGACCCCGGTGCCGGCCGCCAGGACATGGGCATACGCATCGAAGGGCCGGCGGCGAACAGCAACAAGATCACCGGCAACACCGTCACCGGCAGCGGGGCCGACGGCATCGTGGTGCTGGCCACCTGCGCCGACCCCAATGTCGGGTGCGCGGGCACGCCGCCCAACGAGCAGAACGAGATCACCGCCAACATGAGCCACAACAACGGCACGAGCGGCCGGGGGGACGGCATCCGCTTGTTCGCCGTTCCCCAGCCGGTGGCGCCCGCCCACAACACGGTGGCCGACAACGTGGCCGACAACAACGCGAGCAACGGCGTGGCCATCGACGCCAACGGTGCAGCGAACCCGGGACCTCCCGAGAACACCGTCACCGGCAACAGTGGCCATGGCAACGGCCAGTTCGACGGGTTCGACGGCAATACCGCCCCGGCCTGCGGCACCAACACGTGGTCGGGGAACGACTTCGGCACGTTCAACCAGCCTTGCGTGGCCGCCGGGGCGCCCGCCCCGCCGGCTCCGCCGGCCTAGCACCCCATGGCGGGATCTCTGGGGCAGTCCCCCAACAGCGCCACCGGCCAGGCGGCCACTGTCGTCTGCGGCCAGGAGATCACCGTCGACACGACTCTCGACGGCGACCTCGACTGTGACACGGGGCCGGCCCTGATCATCTCCGCCGACAACGTCACCCTCGACCTGGGCGGGTTCAGCGTCTCGGGCACGGGCCCCGGCGCCATGGAGGGCCCGGGCATCCTGTTCCGCAACGTCACCGGTTCCATCGTGCAGAACGGGACGGTGACCCGGTTCGGAGCAGGGGTGGCGATCACCGGCGGATCCGCCAACGTGGTGGCCAACCTCACCGTGGCCGACAACGTGGGGACGCGCGACGGCGACTTCGGTGACGGCATCGTCATCACCGCCTCGGCCGACAACCGCATCCAGGCCAACACGGTGCTGCGAAACGGTCCCTACAGCGGGATCTCGTTGGTGGAGGCGGCCACTGCCAACGTCATCAGCGACAACGTGGTGAGCGACAACAACATGTTGCCCGGCGACCCCCGGGCCGCCCGCCAGACCATGGGCATCCGCATCGAAGGCCCGGGGGCCGACAGGAACAGGGTCACGGCCAACACGGTGACCGGCAGCGGCGCTGACGGCATCGTCGTGCTGGGAACCTGTGTCCACCCCGACACCGGCTGCGTCGGCAGCCCCCCCAACGAGTACAACGTGATCTCCGCCAACACGAGCCATGACAACGGCACCAGCGGTCGCGGCTGCGGAATCCGGTTGTTCGCCGTCCCACCGTCGGTGGTGCCGGCTCACAACACCATCGCCGACAACGTGGCCGACAACAACACCACTCACGGGGTGTCCATCGACGCCGGCGGCGCCGCCAATGACGGGCCACCGGCCAACACCGTCACCGCCAACCGCGGCCACGGCAACGGGGAGTTCGACGGCTTCGACGGCAACACCGCCCCCGCCTGCGGCACCAACACCTGGTCGGCGAACACCTTCGGCACCGTCAACCAGCCGTGTGTCGCCGCCGGCGACTCGGCCCCCTGACCCTAACGCCCGGCGGCTTCGCCCTAACGCCCGGCGGCGTCGCGGTCGACGAGCCAGACGATGCGGTCGGCCGTGACCCGCGAGGCGGGGAGGCTGGGGTCGCCGCCACACCCCCCGGCGAACGCCGCCCGCTTCTCCTCGCCGGCCACGGTGAACACGACCAGGCGGGCCCTGGCGATGCCCGAATAGGTGAGCGTCATACGCTCATAGGGGTTGTTCCCTTTGGGATCGGTGTTCATCACCACGAGCCGTCCGGGATCGGCGTCGAGGGCCTCGGAGTCGGGGAACAGCGAGGCGGTGTGGCCGTCGGGGCCCAGGCCCAGGTGCACCAGGTCGAGGCGCCCGGCCTGGGCGATCCGCTGCTGGTAGGGGTCGGGACCGTCTTGGCAGCGCATGGGGTACACGGCGTTGGCCGCACCCACCCGTTCGAGCAGGGCGTGGCGGCCCAGGCGCTCGTTGGAGGCGGGGTCGTCGGGAGGCACACAGCGCTCGTCGCCCCAGTACACGTCGACCTGCCACCAATCGATCTGGTTGGCTCCCTCGGCGGCCAACTGCTCGTAGCAGCGCTCCGCCGTGGAACCGCCGGACAGCATCAGGGAGAAGCCTTCGTCGGGACGGCCGCGGAAGGCCTCGATGACCTGAGCGGCGAAGGCCGGCGCCACGTCGTCGACGACCACGACCTCGCCATTGATGGCGCCCCAGTCGCTCACGATGCCCGCCCCAGGGCGCCCGAGCGCGCCTGGCGGTAGCTGACGTCTCCGGCGCGGCTAGAGGCGCCGGCCAGGGGGAGGGCGGGCCACTGGCGACGCATGGGCAGAGTCTGACGCACGCGGAGCCCGCCGTCGATGGCTGTGCACGACGCCATGTGGCCCTGGGGCCCACTGAGGGGGCCCGTCATGGCTTGCGCCATCGACGCCCTTCCCGGCCCAGGAGGTCGTCGGCTTCGGCGGGTCCCCACGTGCCGGCGTCGTAGGCTGCCAGCGCCACGTCGTCGCGCTCCCACGCCCGCAGCACCGGGTCACAGATCCGCCACGCCTGCTCGACCTCGTCGGCCCGGATGAACAGGGTGGGGTCGCCCACCAGGGCGTCGAGCAGCAGCCGCTCGTAGGCCTCGGGCGTCTCTTCGAGAAAGGCCGCCCCGTAGAAGAAGTCCATCGACACCGAGCGCACCTGGAAGGCCTGGCCGGGGACCTTGGCCCCGAAGCGCAAGGTGATGCCCTCGTCGGGCTGGATCCGCAGCACCAGCAGGTCGGGATCGAGGCCCTCGGCGTGGCTGGCGGCGAAAGGCAGATGGGGCACTTCTTTGAACTGCATGGCCACCTCGGTGACCCGCTGGGGAAGGCGCTTGCCCGTCCGCACGTAGAAGGGGACTCCCGCCCACCGCCAGTTGTCGACGTGCAGCCGCATAGCCACGTAGGTCTCGGTGGCGCTATAGGGGTCGACCCCCTCCTCCTCGCAGTAGCCGGGCACCTCGGTGCCCTGCACCGAGCCCTGGCGGTACTGGGCCCGCACCACGCTGGCGGCCACCTCTCCGGGCCCGAAGACGTCGACCGCTCGCAGGGCCTTCACCTTCTCGTCGCGGATGCCGGTGGCGTCGAAGGTGGCGGGCGGTTCCATGAGGGTGAGGGCCAGCACCTGCATCACGTGGTTCTGCACGATGTCGCGCAGGGCCCCGGCCGTCTCGTAGAAGCCACCGCGATGGCCGACCCCGAGTGACTCGCTGACGGTGATCTGCGCGTGGTCGACGTAGCGCCGGTTCCAGACAGGTTCGAAGATGGCGTTGGCGAAGCGCAGGGCGAGGACGTTCTGGACTGTCTCCTTCCCCAGGTAGTGGTCGATCCGGTAGACCTGGGACTCCTCGAAGGCGCCGTGCACGGCGGTGTCGAGGGCGGCGGCGCTGGCCTCGTCGTGGCCGTAAGGCTTCTCGATGACGATACGAACGAAATTGTGCTCGTGGTGGGGGCGGCTGAGGCCTGCCTCGCCCAGGGCGGCGGCGATGACCGGGAAGGTGGCCGGGGGCGTGGCCAGGTAGTAGAGGCGGTTGCCCGACGTCCCCCGATCGCGATCGAGCTCGGCGAAGAGCCGGCCGAGGCGGGCATAGGTCTCGGGGTCGTCGTAGCCACCGGAGACGTAGCGGAACCCACCGCCGGCGAACGCGTCCCAGATGTGGCTGGTCTCCTCGCCCCCACCGCCGCCCTCGGCCACCAGGGTGCGCATGGTGTGCAGGAACTCGTCGTCAGTCATCGGCGTGCGGCCCACCCCGACGACCGAGAACCCCCCGGGTAGCAGGCGGCGCAGGCCCAGGCGCTCGATGGCCGGCATCAGCTTGCGGCTGGTGAGGTCGCCCGAGGCCCCGAAGACCACGACGACGGCTGGGGGCGCCACGCGCTCGAGAGTGGGCTCGACGAGGGGGTTGACCGACGTCATGACGCAGCGTCGGCCCCGGGCACCGAGAACAGCACGACCGACGCGGTGAACCCGTGGAGGAAGCTGTGGCCGCCGATGGGGCCGATCTCGCCGGCGCAGAACATGCCCGCCAGCGGAGCACCGTCGAGGCGGTCGGAGATGATGCCGGCGTCGTGGTCGGGACTGCCGAACAGGTTGCGGCCCCGACCGTTGCAGGTGAACAGCAGCGCCCCGTCGGCGTTGCGGTCGCCCATCAGGTGACGGAGGTCTTCGTCGGCCGACTCGGCGTCGCGCACCTGGAACTGGGTGGTCGAGCCCACGTCGACCAGCGCGCCCACGGCGAGGGCGCCCACCTCGGGATCGGCCCCCACGACGGTGCGCACGAGGAAGTCACCCCGGTCGAAGTCCAACTTGGTCTCGTCGATCACCCGGCCCAGCTGCACCAGCTCGGACATGAGGCGGCGGTCGTCTTCGGACAGCGTGGCCGCCACCTCCTGGAGGCGCTCCAGCGCCGGGCGTCCGGCCAGCTCGTACACCACGTTGGCTTCGGCCCGGGTGACCACGAGCGGTGTGCCCACCGGGCGGCATCCCTGGGAGACGATGGTGGCCACCTCGACGCCGATGCCGAGGAAGGCCCCAACCGCCCCGTCGGTGAAGACCCGGTCGTCGACCACCAGCCGGTTGCCACCCGGAGCCCGGCCCGCCGACGCCAGGCCGCCGACCACCGCCAGGCCCGGTCGGTCCTGGTCGAGGCGCTCGAGGAGCGCGTCGACCGGGAACGAGAACGGATCGGCCAGCAACAGCAGGGCGGGGGAGTCGTCGGGGATCACCTCGGGCCAGCCGGTGAAGGTGGGCCCATCCGGAGTGGAGACCACCCTGAGGTGGAACGGCGTCACCGGGCCGGTGTGACCGGCCCACAGCGACACCGCCGGGCCCCGCTCCACCTCGTGGGGGCCACCCACCACCGACACCGCGGTGACGCCGAGGACGGTACCCGGTGTCAGGGCGGCGGTCACCGCGGCGGCGGCATCGGCCAGTGCCTCCACGTGCGGCGGGGTGACGAAGAGCATGGCCAGGTCGGGCGGCCGGCCGGTGGGGGCCAGGGCCTCCATGACCTGTCCGATGACCTCCCCAGTGGCCGTTGCCGCGTCGGGGTGTTGGGACATGGCGGCGGCGAACGCCACGGGAGGCGGCCCCGCCCGGTCGCTCACGGTGCGGGTAGGAGGGTCAGAGGCACGACCACGCCGCTGGGCTGCTCGGTGCCTCCGGCCACGATCCGGCAGTGGGCTTCGATGGTGCCGTAGTCCTCGTAGGTCAGGTCGCCCTTCACCAGCAGGCGTCCGAACCGGCCCGGCTCTACGTTGACAGGCTGCACGCTGCGGGCCACCTGGACCCCGGCGCCGTCGAAGAACTCGACCTCCAAGGTGGCCGGGCCTCGCTCGTCGGGCGGACATCGCACCAGGACCACGAGGTGGGGAGACAGCGAGATGGGCGGAGGTGAGGGGGCGACCAGCGAGAACATGATGCCGGTCAGGTCGATCCTGGTCGACGGACCCGGGACCTGGCGCTGCTCGATGCCCTCGACGAACACTGCGGCAAGGATGTCCATCCCGCGACGCTAGTCCTGCCGCCGCGCCGGGCCGGCCGGGACCGGCCTCTCAGCGTCGTCGGCTCAGCGTCGTCGGGTCAGGCGGCGGCGCGGGTGAAGATGGGTTGGTCGTGGCGCACTTTGGCCCAACCCATGCGCTGCATGAAGGCGATCACCCACCAGCCGGGGTCGAGCTCGCCCCGCTGGAGGGCCAGACGGGCCGATGTGGGCGCCGCGTGGTGGTTGTTGTGTAGACCCTCGCCGGCAGTGAGGAAGGCCAGCCATTGCGAGTTGCCGGTCAGAGTCCCGTCGTGGGGCTGGCGACCGAAGCGGTGCCCGATGGCGTTCACCGCCCCGCTGAGCAGCAGGTAGGACACGGCGTGGATGACCGAGGCCATGAGCCCCAGCCAGGGGCCGAGGATCACGCACAGGGCGATGATGCCGATGCCCAGCCCCAGCAGGGCGTGGTCGAACAGGATCCTGTCCCAGCGGTCGGGCGGCAGGTCACGGGCGTACCGGGCCACGATGGCGGCGTCGCCGGCGGCCCGCTTGTAGAGGAACAGGTTGCCGAACTGCACCTGGTTGAAGCCCTCCAGCACCGGCGAGTGCGGGTCACCCTCCTCGTCGGCATGGGCGTGGTGCTTGCGATGGACGGCCACCCACTGGCGGGGTCGAATGCCGGTGGTCATCCACGTCACCACCCGGAAGAACATGGTGATGGCCGGGTTCAGGGTGACGGCCTTGTGCGACAAGGTCCGGTGCAGGTAGATGGTCGTGACGAAGATGCCCAGCTGGGTCACCGCAGCGGCGAGGACGAGGGCCAGAAGTAGAGATCGGAACATGGGCCCAACGGTACTACCTACCGGTAGGTAGGGACGAATCGGGCACACTGGTATCCTGCGAGCGTGTCTCTCCTCGTCGTTGCATCGTCCCGGTCGGAGCAGCGGTGAAGGCCACGGTCGTCCCGGGCCACCCCGCAGGCACGACGACCCGCCAGGCCATCCTCAACGAGGCGTTGCGCTGCTTCGCCGAGCACGGCTACGACGGCACGTCGCTCAACGACATCGCCGCGGCCGTCGGCATCCGCCGTCCGAGCCTGCTCCACCACTTCCCGTCCAAGGAGGCTCTGTACCGGGAGGTCTTCGAAGGCGCCCTCACCGACTGGTTCGGCCGTGTCCAGGAAGCCAGTCAGGCGCCCCGCCAGGGCTGGCGCCAGGTCGACGGCATCCTCACCGCGGGGTTCCAGTTCTTCGTGGAGCACCCCCAGCTCGTGCGCCTGGCCCGGCGTGAGGCCCTCGAGGGCGGCACGCGCATGGCCACCGAGTTGGGTGACGGCCTGCGGCCTCTCGTGACGCGGGCCGTGGGGTTCTTCGAGCGGGAGATGGCCGCCGGACGCCTCCGGTTCCACGACCCCGAGCAGCTCCTGGTCACCATGTACGGCGCCCTGCTCAGCTACTTCAGCGATGCCCAGTTCCTGGGCGTTCTCATCGACCGCGACCCACTGGCGCCGGAGATGCTCGAGGCCCGCCTCGAGCACCTGCGGACGGTGTTCCGCACCACCCTGGAGCCCTGACCGGCCGTTCCCGCCCCCTGTGACGGGCGGGCCCACCCGTATCCTGGCCGGCGTGGCCCGTCGTGTCCCCTCCCCGTGGCGGCGTGCCTCGGTGGTGTGGGTCGCGGTGGTGGTCTGGTCGGTGACGGCGGTCGTGACCCCGACGACTCCGGCGAAGCCGGCGGCAGCGGCATCAGCGGCGCCGGCGCCCGTCACCCCGGTGCTCAGCTTGCGCCGGCTGCCCGGTGTCACCGCATCAGTGGTGGGCGATCGACGGCTGGCCGCCTCCCTCGGCCCACTCATGGCCGGCGTGGGGGGACCGGCCGGGCATGCCTGCCTGTCGGTTCGCGGTCCCGGTGGCGGTGATCTGTTCGCCCTCAACCCCGAGCTGTCGCTCATCCCGGCGTCGACCCTGAAGCTGGAGACGGCCACGGCCGGCCTCGCCCGCCTCGGGGCCGACTCGCACTTCACCACCGAGATCCGGGCCGCTGCCGCTCCCGCCGGCGGCACCGTGAGCGGCGACCTCTGGCTGGTGGGCGGGGGTGACCCCCTGCTCGCCACTGCCGACTTCGCCAGTGTCGCCGGCTATCACAACGGGCCCCGGATGGCCACCTCGATGGAGGCCCTGGCCGACCGGGTGGTGGCGGCCGGCGTCCGGACCGTGACCGGGCGGGTCATCGGCGACGAGAGCCGCTACGACACCCAGCGCTACCTGCCGTCGTGGAGCCCGACCTACGCGGCCGACGGGGAGATCGGGCCTCAGAGCGCGCTCACCGTCAACGACGGTTTCGTGGAGTGGATGCCCAAGGCCGTCCCTGCCCCCGACCCCGCCACCAACGCCGCCGCCGTGCTCACCGCCTTGCTGCGGGCTCGGGGAGTGACGGTGGGCGGCGAGCCCGGCGAGGGGAGAGCGCCAGTGCCGGCGGCCACGGTGGCCGCCATCGATTCGGCGCCGCTGGGCGACGTCGTCGGGGTCATGTTGGCCGAGAGCGACAACCTGGCCGCCGAGCTCCTCGTCAAGGAGCTGGGGGTGAGGTTCGGCGGCGCCGGCACTACCGCCTCGGGGCTGAAGGTGGTTAGGGCCGCCCTGGCCCCGGTGGGACCTGCCGCCGCCACGGTGGTCCCGGTCGACGGCTCGGGGCTCGATCGCTCCGATCGTCTCACGTGTGACGCTCTCCAGGCGACGCTGGCCCACAGCGGCGAGAACGGCGAGCTCGGCAAGGTCCTGCCCGTGGCCGGACGCAACGGCACGCTGGCCAGACGGTTTCTCGGGACGCCGGCAGCCGGTCGGATCCGGGCCAAGACGGGGTCGTTGAAGGGAGTGAACGCCCTGAGCGGGTGGGCGTCGACGGCCGATGGGCGGTCGCTGCAGTTCGCCTTGGTGGCCAACGACCTCCCCAGCGATGCCGCGGGCACGGGCCTGGAGGACCGGGTGGTCAGCGCCCTGGCCCTCTGGCCGCAGGCGCCAGCGCCCGCCGACATCAGCCCTCTTCCCGCAGCGGCGCGATAACTGCACGGTTCTTGCGCTTCGAGCGCCCGGACGGTAGGAAGATCGTCTCGCCGGGTAGGGTCCGGCCTGGCGGCAGGCAGCAAAGGACACCGGGTGGCCCAGACGAGCAGACAGAACAAGCAAGCGTCGGAGGACGTTCCCACGTTGCTCCGCGAGATCGCGACCATGACCGTGGCCTACGTCAAGCAGGAGACGGTGGAGCCCCTCAAGGGCATCGGTCGGTTTCTCGCCTTCGGTGCCGCCGGCATCGTCGTCGCCGGCCTCGGCATCCTCCTGCTCGTCCTCGGAGGCCTGCGCCTCCTCCAGACCGAGACGGGGTCGGCCTTCCGGGGACATCTCAAGTTCCTTCCCTACCTGTTCGCGGTGATCGTGTGCGGCGCCATCGCCGCCCTCGCCCTCAAAGCCGGCACCAGCCCACAGAAAGACCGTCGATGAGCCCGTCGTCGTCCGATCGGGTCACCCGGGCCGACATCGAGGCCAAGTTCGGCGAGCTGCAGGGCGATGTCGAGTCGGCGGGCGAGGCAGCCAAGGGCATGGGCATCGTGATCGCCGGCGTGGTGGCGGTCGTCGTCATCGGGGTCGTGTTCATGCTCGGCAAGCGCCGAGGCAAGCGCCAGAACACCACCATCGAGATCCGCAGGGTCTGATGCTGCGCAGCTTGACCAGGATGGGGATCAGCAAGGGCCTGCTGGGCGGGTCGCGGGGCTGGCTGGCCATCGGCGCGGCGGCGGTGAGCCTGCGGTTGGTGGCCAAGATGGCCACCAAGGAGGCGAAGGTGGTCTTCTCCGAGGACCTGGCA
The DNA here is from genome assembly GCA_036264885.1 of Acidimicrobiales bacterium. Classification (GTDB taxonomy): domain Bacteria; phylum Actinomycetota; class Acidimicrobiia; order Acidimicrobiales; family AC-14; genus DATAQC01. The sequence continues at coordinate 18,464 of DATAQC010000107.1, forward strand.
CCGGGTGAGTCGCTCGTGATCACCCACCTCACCCACCACGTGTAGCCGGAGGCCCCGATGAGCGGTGCCTTCGCCGCCGGCGAGCGGGTCCTGTTGATAGACGGCAAGGATCGCCGCTACCTCCTCACCCTGCGGGAGGGCGGCGAGTTCCACACCCACTCGGGCATTACCAGCCACGATCTGATCCTGGGCCGGCCCGACGGCGTCACCGTGCGCTCGGGCAGCGGCGCCCGCTACGTGGTGGTGCGCCCCACTCTGTCCGACTTCGTGCTGGCCATGCCGCGCGGCGCCCAGGTCATCTACCCCAAAGACCTCGGGGCCCTGCTCGTCCTGGCCGACATCTTTCCCGGCGCCCGGGTCCTCGAGGCCGGGGTCGGGTCGGGGGCGCTCTCCATGGCCCTGCTGCGGGCCGGCGCCGACGTGGTGGGCTACGAGATCCGAGAAGACTTCGCCCGCAAGGCGATGAGCAACGTCGAGAGTTTCCTCGGGCGAGGTTGCGTCTACCGGGTTGAGGAGCGTGACGTCTACGAGGGCATCGTCGAGTCTGGTCTCGACCGGATCATGCTCGACCTGCCCGAGCCGTGGCGGGTGGTGGGCCACGCCCAGACCGCCCTGCACCCGGGCGGGATCCTGGTCGCCTACCTGCCCACCATCGGCCAGGTCGCCCGGTTCCGCGAGGCCCTCGACGCCGGCGCCTTCGGCCTGGCCCGCACCATCGAGGTGCTCGAGCGGTCGTGGCACATCCAGGGCCAGTCGGTGCGGCCCGACCACAGGATGGTCGCCCACACCGGCTTCTTGACATCGGCCCGCCTCCTCGGCGCCGAACACCAGCCGTGAACTTCCTCGACCTGGCCATCCTGGCCGTGCTCGTCTCGTCCATTGCCGGGGGCTGGCGGGTGGGCCTGTTCGTCGGCACCACCGCCTGGGTCCTGCTGGCCCAGGGCCTGGTGGCCGCCACCCTCGTGCTGCCCGCCATCGACCGCAGCCTTGGGCGCGACAACCCGGGCGCCGCCCTCATGGTCGAGGCGGTGGTGTTCATCTCCGCCGGGTTCAGCGGCGTCTACCTGGGCCGGTCGATGGGCCGGGTGATGCGGGACTCCCTGCTGCCGTCCACCCTGGGGCGTGCCGACCAGCGGGCGGGGGCCGTGGGCGGGCCGGTCGCCACCCTGTTGCTCATCTGGCTGGTGGCCATCCCGGCCATGACCCAGTCCGCCGGCTTCTTCGCCCACCAGGCCCACGGTTCCCTGCTGGCGCGGGGCGTTGACGCCGTGCTGCCGCCTGCTCCCGACACGTCGAGGGCGTTCCACCGCCTGCTGGGGCCGGCCGGGATGCCCCAGGTCTTCGCCTCGCTCGACCCCCTGGTGGGATCGTCGCCTCCACCGGTCGACGGTGGCCTGTCAGTGCCGACACTGACCCGGGTCTCGGCCAGTACGGTGAAGGTCGACGGCATGGCGTGCCGGCGCCGGCGGGAGGGGAGTGGCTTCGTCGTCGGCCCCGATCAGGTCGTGACCAACGCCCACGTGGTGGCGGGGGAGGACCAGACCTCGGTGCTGCGTGCCGACGGCAAGCGCCTGACGGCCAGGGTCACCGCCTACGACTCCGACCGCGACCTGGCCGTGCTGTCTGTGCCGGGATTGGGCCGGCCCGCCCTGCCCCTGGCCACACCGGAGCCCCGGTCGACCACCGCCGTGTTCGGCCACCCCGACGGGCAGGACCCGCTACGGGTAGCCCCCGCCCTGATCCGCCGGGAGATGAAGGCCCAGGGCTACGACCTCTACGGCGACCATCTGACCCGTCGGGAGGTGCTCGTCCTGGCCGCCGCCCTGCGACCCGGCGATTCCGGATCGCCGGTGGTCAACTCCAATGGGTCGGTGGTGGGAGTGGCCTTCGCCATCTCGCTGTCGACCAAGGACCTGGCGTTCGCCGTCAGCACCAGCGAGCTCAAGCCGGTGCTGGCCACCAACAGCAGCGCGCCGGTGACCACCGGCGAATGCCTGTCCTGATCCCAGGATGACGAGCGTCGGCCGACGGGGCTGGGGCCCCCGTCGGCAGCGGCGGGCGGGTTCCGAAGGAACCGGGTGCCCGTCGCCAGAGGTTCAGTCGACCTCGATGAAGATGCACTCGCCGGGACACTCCTCGGCCGACTCGATGGTGCCGTCCTCCTGGCCTGCGGGCACGGCGGCCAGCCCCTCGACCCCGCCGGGGTCGGAGAGCGTCTTGCCCTTGTCGCGTACGTAGGCGAGGCCGTCGTCGAGGAGCGTGAACACCTCGGGGGCGATCTCCTCGCACAGGCCGTCGCCTGTGCAGAGATCCTGATCGATCCAGACCTTCATGGCCATGTCGCGCCTGCCTCTGTTCGTCGGTACCGTGGTTCACGGTAGCCGTTGTCGTGGGGTCGCCAGGCTGGGTGCCGGCGTGTTGCCCAATTTACCCGGAATTGGCCAGGAAAACCAGCGGCCCGGGGTACGCTTGTCCTTGAGTAGACAGGTGTAGGTTGGCTCCGGAGGGCTGCGAAGCGGCCGAGGAGGTGGTTCCCGCGTCCAGCTCCGAATACGAACGACGTCTGGCTGGCTACGAACAGGAAGTCGCTGGCCTTCTCGAGCAGGTGAAGACGCTCGAGGAAGAGGTCATCCAGCTACGGCGCAAGCTGCAGGACGCGCCCAAGCGCGTGCGCACGCTCGAAGAGCGACTGCTCGAGACCAAGGGCGAGCTGGCTCGGGCCACGTCGCAGAACGAGAAGCTCTCCTACACCCTGCGTGAAGCCCGTGAGCACATCACCGAGCTCCGCCAGGAGGTGGAGAAGCTCACCCAGCCTCCCTCGGCCTACGGCACCTACCTCGACACCAACGACGACGGCACCGTCGACGTGTTCTCCGCCGGGCGCAAGATGCGTGTCGCCCTGCACCCGGCCATCGACAGCGAGGCGCTGCGACGGGGCCAGGAGGTCGTGCTCAACGAGTCGCTCAACGTGGTGCTGGCCCGGGCCAGCGAGGTGGCCGGCGAGATCGTCACCCTGAAGGAGCTCATGGCCGACGGCCGCCGGGCCATCATCGTGGGCCGGGCCGACGAGGAGCGGGTCGTCGAGCTGGCCGACCAGCTCATGGGCGAGAAGCTGCGCGCCGGCGACACCATCCTCATGGACACCCGCGCCGGCCTGCTCCTCGAGCGCCTCCCGCGCCCCGAGGTGGAAGAGCTCATCCTCGAAGAGGTCCCCGACATCTCCTACGACGACGTCGGCGGCCTCGACACCCAGATCGAGCAGATCACCGACGCCGTCGAGCTGCCCTTCGTCCACCGGGAGCTCTTCGTCGAGCACCAGCTGCCCGCGCCCAAGGGGATCTTGCTCTACGGCCCCCCGGGCTGCGGCAAGACGCTCATCGCCAAGGCCGTCGCCAACTCGCTGGCCCACAAGGTGAGCGAGGTCACCGGCGACACCAATGCCCGCAGCTACTTCCTCAACATCAAGGGCCCGGAGCTGCTCAACAAGTACGTGGGCGAGACCGAGCGCCAGATCCGCCTGGTGTTCCAGCGGGCCCGGGAGAAGTCCGAGGAGGGCTGGCCCGTCATCGTCTTCTTCGACGAGATGGACTCGCTCTTCCGGACCCGCGGCACGGGGATCTCCTCCGACATGGAGGCCACCATCGTCCCCCAACTGCTGGCCGAGATCGACGGGGTGGAGACGCTGAAGAACGTCATCGTCATCGGCGCCTCCAACCGCGAAGACCTCATCGACCCCGCCATCCTGCGCCCGGGGCGCCTCGACGTGAAGATCAAGATCGAACGCCCCAACGAGGTGGCCGCCCAGGCCATCTTCAGCCGCTACCTGGTGCCCGACCTGCCCCTCGACGAGGGTGAGGTGGTGACGCTCGGCGGCGGCGACCGCCAGAAGGCGGTGAACGCCATGATCGAGCGGGCCGTCGAGGAGATGTACCGCGACGACGACGAGAACCGCTTCCTCGAGGTCACCTACCAGAACGGCGACAAGGAGGTCCTCTACTACAAGGACTTCGCCTCAGGGGCCATGATCGAGAACATCGTGCGCCGGGCCAAGAAGCTGGCCATCAAGCGGGTCATCGCCGGTGAGAGCAGGGGCATCCGCACCGACGACCTGCTGGCCTCGACCAAGCAGGAGTACAAGGAGCACGAGGACCTGCCCAACACCACCAACCCCGACGACTGGGCCAAGATATCGGGCAAGAAGGGTGAGCGCATCGTCTACGTGCGCACCCTGATGTCCGAGGGCAGGGAGGCCACCGGTGGCCGGGCCATCGAGCGTGTCGGCACCGGCCAGTATCTCTAGCTGATGGACGGTTAGCTGATGGCCATCCGCAAGATCTGCGGCATCGAGACCGAGTACGGCATCCTGCTGCGTGGGGCCGGCGAGCCCAACCCCATCACCGCCTCGTCGTTGCTCATCAACGCCTATGTGTCGCGCCTGGCCCGCAAGGTCGGCTGGGACTTCGAGGACGAGTCACCCGGCTGTGACGCCCGCGGCTTCGCTCGCGAGGGGTCGATGGCGCCCGAGATCGAGACCCACTTGGTCAACGCCGTGCTCACCAACGGGGCCCGTTTCTACGTCGACCACGCCCACCCCGAATACTCCACCCCCGAGTGCTCCGACGCCCTCCAGCTCGTTCGCTTCGACAAGGCGGGTGAGCGGACACTGGCCCGCGCCGTGGAGGCGGCGGCCGAGACCCTTCCCAGTGGCCACAACATCGCCATCTACAAGAACAACTCCGACGGCAAGGGCAACTCCTACGGCTGTCACGAGAACTACCTGCTCGACCGCAGCGTGCCCTTCGCCCGCATCGCCGCCCAGGTGATGCCCCACTTCGTCACCCGCCAGATCTTCTGCGGGGCGGGCAAGGTGGGAACCGAGGCCGCCTCGAAGTCCATCACCGGCGTCACCTTCCAGCTCAGCCAGAGGGCCGACTTCTTCGAAGAGGAGATCGGGCTCGAGACCACCCTGAAGCGGCCCATCGTCAACACCCGCGACGAGCCGCACGCCGATGCCCAGAAGTACCGCCGGCTCCACGTCATCGTGGGCGACGCCAACATGGCCGAGATCTCCACGTTCCTGAAGGTGGGCACCACCTGCATGGTGCTGGCCATGATCGAAGACGACTGGTTCGGCGACCGCGACCTCACGCTGCGCACGCCGGTGGCCGCCATCCGCTCGGTGTCGCACGACCTGACGCTGCGCCAGCCGCTCACTCGGGTGGACGGCTCGTCGATCACCGCCCTGGAGTTGCAGTGGGAGCTGCTCGATCTGGCCCGCAAGTACGCCAACGAGCGCGGTCTGGAAGCGGTGGGCGAGGAGGTCGGCGCCGAGGTCCTCCGCCGGTGGGAGGCCACGCTCACCGCCCTGGAGGACGACGTCATGAGCCTGGCCAACCAGCTCGACTGGGTGGCCAAGTACCACCTGGTCGAGGCGTACCGCGACCGTCACGGCCTCGGGCCGTCCGACCCCAAGCTGGCCGCCCTCGACCTGCAGTACCACGACGTGCGCCCGGGCCGCTCGCTGTTCGCCCGCCTGCCCATGCAGCGGTTGGTGAGCGAGGAGTCGGTCGTGACCGCCATCTCCGAGCCGCCCACCACCACCAGGGCCTACTTCCGGGGACGGTGCCTCCAGCGGTGGGCATCGTCGATCGCCGCCGCCAACTGGGACTCGCTGGTCTTCGACGTGGGCACCGACCCGCTGCGGCGGATTCCCATGATGGAACCGTTAAGAGGAACAGCCGCTCATGTCGATACGTTGTTGGACAGATGTGAAACCCCTGGCGACCTGCTCGAGGCGCTTGGGTCGACGTCGTAGGAGGAACCCATGACCGAACGGGAGCAGAAGCGGCGCCAGACACCCAGCCAGCCCGATGAGACCGTCGAAGACCTGCCGCCCGCGTCCAAGCAGGGTGACAAATTGAAGGCCGAGCTCGACGAGCTTCTGGATGACATCGACGAAGTGCTAGAGGAGAATGCCGAGGATTTTGTT
>DATAQC010000058.1:0-18233 GCA_036264885.1 Acidimicrobiales bacterium
CAACCGCTTCGACGGCAGCGACCTCCACCGCCGCAACCGCGACTGGCTGATCGGCGCCGGCCTCGACGTGGTGGTCGACGTCGACGAGGTGGCGGTGAGGCTGGGTCGAGCTACCCGACGGGGTTGATCCGGTCGGCGTCGTACATCAATGAGTCGTCGGGTCGCACCGCCCATGCGTCCAGGGCCGGGGTGGCCAGGATGGCGTCGACCAGCTCGGCGGTGCCACCGACCAGCGTCGAGTCGAAGTCGATCTCACTGGCCGCGCACCACGCCCGGTCGGCGGGCCAGAACAGGTTGGGCGACTGGGTGTCGAACCGGTCCGGTCGCATGTGCCAGCCGATGCGCAGCGCGGCCGAGAGGGGGCCGGCGAGCAGCAGGTAGTCGCGGCCGGGAAGCTGCATCCGAGCCCTGCTCATCTCCTCGGCGGAGAACAGCGGCGGGACCGGGTCGTCGGACTCGATGGTGGCTACCGGGGTACCGGGGGCGTCGATGGGCCGAGCGGAAACGGTGGTGACCGACGGGTTGCCGCGTATCCACCCATAGCCCTCCCACAGACCGAGGAAGCACTCCTCGACCTTGGCGGTGTGCCCGGCCAACAGGTCACAGAGGGGACCGAGCACCCGAGGCACCACGTTCCCCCGCTCCGGATCGTCGCCCGGCCACAGCGAGCCCTCCATGTTGTAACAGTCCGCTGTGCCCACCACCGCGTGCCACTGCATCAGGGGATGGGGCCGGCGCCCGGTCGTCTCGGCCACCCGTGACCACGACGCCCAGTGGCCGTCGTCATCCCGGGCGGGATGGCAGATGCGGATGTAAGCGTCGAAGCCGGCCGGCACGGTGGCTGTCACCGTGCCGATGGCGCCGGTCAGCCGAGGCCCGATCCATTCCGCCGGCGACACGTCGTCGCAGACGCGCGCCTCCTCGGTCGACACCGACCCAGTCTGACGCCGGCGGCCGCCGGGTGACGGACAGTTGACCCGGCGGCGGGAGATCGGTGCTCGACTCAGGCGATGGTCTCGACGGAACGGGTGAGATCGGCCCGGGCCTGGTCGAGGTGCTTGCGGACCGTCGAGGCCTTGATGCGCATGACCTCGCCGGCCTCGGTGGGCGTGTAACCGATGACGAGGCACAGCACCGCGCACGTTCGTCGCCGGAGGGGCATGGCCGCCAGGGCATGCTCGACGTCAGCGTGGGTCGCGGCGTTCTCGGCGGTGGCGTCGGCGGACTGCACGGCGCCTGGCGAAGGGTCCGGTCGGTCTCCGTCGCGGCACTGTCGCGACCACTGGCGGAACGCCACCCGGTAGACGTAGCCGGCCGGGTTGGTGCCTCCCCGCACCCGCCGCCAGCGGGCCAAGGTACGGGCGAACGCCTCCTGGGCCACGTCTTCGGCGGTCGGGCGTCCCGCCCCCGCCAGCTCCAGCGCCCGCACCACCCGGTGGTACTCGGCCCGGTACATCGCCACGAAGTCGTCGCAGTCCAGCCGGACGACGACCTCATCCACGGCCTCAGCCTGCCAGGTGCCGGGGACCGGCGCCGGGGTCCCCACCGGGATCACCCCGTCACGGACGCGGCGTGGTGGTCGGAGGTGGGCTCGAGGTCGTGGGAAAGGCAGCGGGGGCGACGGTGGCGGGGGCCGTCGAGACGGGGGGAGGAGACCCGGCGGACGGGACGCCCGGCGGGAGCATCGGAGTCGCGCAGACGGCTGGCATCGTCGGCCGGCCCGCCGGCGAGGCAAGGTCGACGGTGGCCAGGACCTTGCCGGCGGCGTTCAAGGCGGTGAGGGTGCCGCCGGTCGGACCTTTGGAGGTGGCCGGCCCGTGACCGGCAAGCACCGCAGAGCCGTCCACCGGCGCCATCTCGTCGACGACACCGCCGATGAACGTGGCCTTTACTCGCGCCACGTTGGTCGCCGTCCGCAGAGTCACCACGTCGACCGGGCTGCCTTCCTCCTCGCCGACGGTGTCAGACCCGACGACGGTCACCGGACGGGGTGCGGGCGTGGCCGCGAACAACGGGGATTGGACATTCTCGGCCATGACGTCGTCGGAGACCTGGACGTCGAGATACTGCTTGGGCGAGCACTCGGCGCGTTCGCCGGGCTCGACCCAGGACGTGTACTGGTGGAGGTAGACCCGGACGCGGATGCCATCGGAGGCGTCACGCACGAACACGCGCTTGGGCGGGCCCAGAGGATCGTCGCCGGTGACCGAGAACTGCATCCCATTCGATGTCATCCCCATGCTCACGCCCCCACCGCTGGCCGAGCTGGACGCGTTGTCCTGGCGGGGGATGGGGGCCCGGCCGCCGCCTGCCGTTGCCACCGTCTGGCCGGAGCCACGGCGCGCCCGACCGACGGCGAAGCCCGCCGCCGGGCCGGCCAGCAGGGCCACGACCAGCGCGCCGCCGAGCATCCGGGTCCGCCGCCGGCGGTAGCGGGCCACGATGTCGGTGAGGGTGTCAGCCGAAGGCGGCGGCCCCGGTTGGGGTTCGCCCAGATGGGCGAGCGGGCGCTCGTGGTCGTTCGGGTCCATGCTCCTACAAAGCCCCGGACGGTCCCGAACGCGTAGTGGCGACGAGTGGCGTCGCCGAAGAGGTCTCCGTCAGTCGTCGAGCTTGAGGGCGGAGATGAACGCCTCCTGGGGAACTTCGACCCGGCCGATGCTCTTCATGCGGCGCTTGCCCTCCTTCTGCTTCTCGAGGAGCTTGTTCTTGCGGGTGATGTCGCCGCCGTAGCACTTGGCGATCACGTCCTTGCGCCGGGCCTTCACCGTCTGGCGGGCGATGATGCGGCTGCCGATGGTGGCCTGGATGGGCACGTCGAACAGCTGGCGGGGAATGAGCTCCTTGAGCTTCTCGGTCATCTTGCGCCCGTAGTCGTAGGCCTTGGACTTGTGGATGATGGTGCTGAAGGCGTCGGCTGGCACGCCGTTGAGGAGGATGTCGATCTTGACCAGCTCGGCGCGCTCGTAGCCCGACGGCTCGTAGTCGAGGCTCGCGTAGCCCTTGGTGCGGCTCTTGAGGGCGTCGAAGAAGTCGATCACCACCTCGGCCAGAGGGATCCGGTAGATCAGCTCCACCCGCTCGGGCGACAGGTACTCCATCTTCACCATGTCGGCCCGCTTGCCCTGGCACAGCTCCATCACCGGGCCCGTGTACTCGGTGGGCAGCAACAGGGTGGCGTTGAGGTACGGCTCCTCGATGAACTCCACGTGGTTGGCAGTGGGCATGTCGGTGGGGTTGTCGACCTCGACGCTGCTCCCGTCGCTGAGGGTCACCTGGTAGGCCACCGACGGGGCGGTGGCGATGAGGACGAGGTTGAACTCCCGCTCGAGGCGTTCGCGCACGATCTCCATGTGCAACAGCCCGAGGAAGCCGCAGCGGAAGCCGAACCCCAGCACCCCCGACGTCTCCGGCTCGTAGGTGACCGACGAGTCGTTGAGGCGCAGCTTCTCCAGGGCGTCACGCAGGGCGGCGAAATCGTCGCCCTCCACCGGGTACAGCCCGCAGAACACCATGGGCTGGGGGTCGCGGTAGCCCACCAGCGCCTCGGGAGCGGGACGGGCGGCGTCGGTGACGGTCTCCCCCGAGCGGGCCTCGCCCACGTCTTTGACCCCGGCCACCAGGTAGCCGACCTCACCGGGGCCCAGCTCGGCCACGGGCACGGGCACGGGCGTGCGGGCGCCGACCTCCTCCACGTCGTGGGTGACCCCGGCCTGCATGAACCGCAGCCGGCTGTGGGTGCGCAGCACGCCGTTCATCACCCGCACCGCGCTCACCACGCCCCGGTACTGGTCGTAGTACGAGTCGAAGATGAGGCCTTGGAGCGGCGCGTGAGGGTCGCCGACCGGAGGCGGGATGCGATCGACCACGGCGTCGAGCAGCTCGGGCACGCCCAGGCCGGTCTTCGCGCTGATGCGCAAGATGGTGTCGGCCCCGATGCCGAGGACCTTTTCGATCTCGTCGGACACCCGCTCGGGCTCGGCCACGGCCAGGTCGATCTTGTTGACGGCGGCCACGATCTCCAGGTCAGCCTCGATGGCGGCATAGCAGTTGGCCAGGGTCTGGGCCTCGATGCCCTGGGTGGCGTCGACCAGCAGGATGGCCCCTTCGCACGCCGCCAGCGAGCGCGAGACCTCGTAGCCGAAGTCGACGTGGCCGGGCGTGTCGATCAGGTGAAGGACGTGGTCCTTCCACTGCAGGCGGACGTTCTGGGCCTTGATGGTGATGCCCCGCTCGCGCTCGATATCCATCGAGTCGAGGTACTGGGCCCGCATGTCGCGCGGGTCGACGGCGCCGGTGAGCTCGAGGATCCGGTCCGACAACGTCGTCTTGCCGTGGTCGATGTGGCTGATGACGGCGAGGTTGCGCGTGCGTTCGAGAGGGATCACGAAACCCGAGCTTCGGCACCGCTGGTCATCGCCGTCCATGCTACGGGCCAGGGCGTCGCTGGGATCACCGATCAGACCGTGGGGTCGTCGCCCCGCTGGGGAAAGCTGGCCAGCTCGGTCCGCAGGGCGGCGGCGGCGACCACCACGTCGGCCGTCGACACCTCCAACTCGACACACAGCGCGCCGTCGCCACCCACCGACACCAGCCACGGCGGGCGCTGCTCCAGCTCGAAGCAGGCGACCAGGGAGATGGTCGAGGCGGTGGCCGGTCGGGCCGACACCGTCAGGTTGGGGGCGGTCACCGCTGCCGGCACCCGGTCGCCGGCGACGACGAACGACGTCAGCCACGACGCCAGCCGGGACGCCTCCCACGTGGTGAGGCAGGAGTCGACCACCTCCCAGCTACCGTGGGGCGACACCACCCGGACGGCCACCAGCAAGGCGTTGGACTCCCAGGGGTCGACCGCTTGGTCGGGGAACTGGTAGCCCACGATGGACAGACCCAGCTCGTTGCCCTCCCGGCCCCGAAGGTGCATGGCCCCATTGTCGGCCGTCGGTTCGGGGCTGTCGACCGGCCCGGACGGTCGTGACCGGAGCGGGCCGGTGCCGCGGTAAGGTTGGGCAGCCATGGCCAACATCCGCAGCCAGATCAAGCGCAACCGTCAGAACGAGCGGCGGCGCGTCCGCAACAAGGCGGTGCGCTCGGAGCTGAAGACGCGCGTCAAGACCGCCGTTCACCACGCCGAGACGGGCTCCGACGGCACGGCCGAGGCGGTGCGCCTGGCGGTGAAGCGCATCGACAAGGCGGCGGCCAAGGGCGTGATCCACAAGAACCAGGCGTCGAACCGCAAGGCCCGCCTGATGAAGCGCCTGGCCGCGGCCACGCCCTCTTCCTGAACCTCTCGTTTCCCGAGACCGTCCTCCCGACACCGTGGCCTGACGCCGGATCAGCGGCGCCGGGACCCGGCGGGAGGGGGTGCCAGCCGGCAGAGGCGGCCCACCAGCACCTCGAGGACGGCCTCGGGGGGCCAGTCGAGCGCGCCTTTGAGGGCCAGGTCGGCGTCGGCCAAAAGGGCGATGGCCCGGGCCACGCCTTGGTGGCCCAGGCGCTGGCTCTGGGTCAGCGCCTTCTTGGCCGGGAACGTCGACCCCGTCATGGCGAGGGCGGCGGCCGCTGACTTCTCGTCGGTGATCCCGGCGCCGTCGAGGCGCAGCATGCGGGCGTAATGGGTGTGCAGGGTGGCCGTCACCACCAGCGGGTGGCGGCCGCCGGCACGCACCAGGCGATGGAGGTGATCGAGGGCGGCGGCCACGTCGCCGGAGTCGATGGCGTCGGTGAGCTCCCACGGGGCCACTGACCCGGCCTGGCCCAGGAAGGGCGTCACCTCCTCGGCCCCCAGTCGTGCCCCGGGCCCGTGGGCGGCGGCCAGCAGAGTGAGCAGTGATCCGAGGCGGCCCACCTCGTCACCCAGGTGGGCCGTCACCAGGGCGGTGGCCTGGGCGTCGAGGCGCACCGGCCCCTGGCGGAGCCGGGCGGTGACCCAGGCGGCGCGGCCCCGTCCCCCCGGGATGGCGGTGTCGACCACGTGGCCCACCTTGCGCACGGCGTCGACCAGCGACCGGGGCAGCTGGCCGCCACCGGAGACGAGCACGATGGTGCTGGTGCCGAGGGGGTCGGCCAGGTACGAGATCAGCGGCGCCACCTCGGCGGTCGTGAAACGTCCTACTCCGCGGGCCACGACCACCCGGCGGTCACCGAAGAACGGCGCTGTCTGGGCCGCCTCGACCACCGCCGCCGGGGTGTAGTCGTCGCCGCTCAGCTCCTCGACGGCGAAGGCGGGGTCGTCCCCGCCCACCAGCTCGGCGACCAGCGCCCTGACCTCGTCGCCGCTGACGGTGGGGTCGTCGCCCCGGACCAGGTAGACGGGGAACATGGCCTCGGTGGTGCTCACGGCGGCGCCGAGGTCACACGGAGCCCGAGGTCACACGGTGCCCGGCGTCACGGGCGATCGGGGGCTCACGGGGACTCGAGCACGGCGGCCAGGGCATCGCAGACCCGGCGGGTGCCCCGGACGTCGTGGGCCCGCACGATCCGGGCCCCACCGATCACGCCGATGGCGGCGGCCGACAGCGATGCCTCCCGCCGTTCGCCGATGCCGAGGCCGAGCAGGCGCCCGAGAAAGGTCTTGTTCGACGCCGACAGCAGCAGCGGGTACCCGAGCTCGGCCAGACGGTCGGAGTTGTGCAGGAGGGTGAGCGACTGGCTCGGGGACTTGCCCAGGTCGAGCCCGGCATCGACGATGATGCGCTCGGGGGTGATGCCGGCGATCTCCGCCCGGCGGCAGCAGTCGGCGAGGAAGTACTGCACCTCGGTCACCACGTCGTCGTAGAAGGGGTCCGGGTCGGCGACCCGCGGCTCGAGGCGGATGTGGCTGGCCACCACCGTGGCCCCTGCCGCCGCCGCCACCGGGAGGTACTGGGGGTCGGCGAACCCGCTGATGTCGTTGCCAATGACCGCCCCCGCCTCGTAGGCGGCCGCCGCCACCGCCGAGCGCCACGTGTCGACCGACACGGGCAGGTCGAAACGGGCACACAGGGCCTCGACGCCGGGGATGACCCGGTCGAGCTCCTCTTCCAGGTCGACGGGCAGCCCGGGGCCTGCCTTGACCCCGCCGACGTCGAGGATGTCGGCGCCGTCGGCCACCAGTTGTTCGGCCCGCCGGCAGAAGGCGTCCATGGCGAAGTGGGCCCCGCCGTCGTAGAACGAGTCCGGGGTCCGGTTGAGAATGCCCATGACCAGGCTGCGGGTGGTGAGGTCGTAGCAGCGCGCTCCCAGGGACACCCTCACCCCGGCGACGCTACCCGGGGGCGGCCACGCCCGGCGATGGCGGTACCGCTGGTGGTACCGCCGGCCCGGCCGCCGCCGCCACTTGGCCGACCTGGGTGACCCGCACCACCAGCCGGGGGTCGACGGCGTCGACGGTGAGCGCCAGAGGCCCGACGCCGAAGCTCTGCCCTGCGGTAGCCACCACCGCCCCCGCCAGGGTCGACCCCGCCGGGGCCAGGAGCAGCCGGGGCGGGAACCGGTGCAGCAGCGGGGCCACCACGGCCACCGCTCCCGGGCCCGGACGGCAAACCACGACCACGTCGACGCGGCGGACGTCGGCGGCGTGCAGGCCCGCCAGCAGGTCGCCGGCTCGCCGGGCACCGTCGACCACGACCACGGTGGCCCCGCCCCGTCGCCACAGGCTGGCACCCGTGGCCAGCGCCCGGCCGTCGACGGGCCCCGGGGCCAGCGCCGGCACGGCCGCGGACAGGGCTACGGCGGCGCCGGCCACGGCCATCCACCGCCGGCGGTGGTGGCCGGCGAGGAGGCCGGTGGCGCCGAGGGCGGCAGCGAGGACGACGAGATGAGCGGTGGTCAGCCGCCCGAGCGGGGCGCCGGCGGCGTGGCGGGCGACGGTGGCGACCCAGGCGAGGAGCACCCGGGTGGGCAGGTGCGCCAGGGCGGCCATTACCCCGCCCCCGGTTCCCGGCGGCAGGCGGGCGGCGATGCCGGCGGGGATGCCGGCGGCCATGCCCCACGCGGTGAGGGGCCCGGCGGCGGGCAGGGCCAGCAGGTTGGCGGGCAGGGTGACGACGGGGATGCTGCCGAAGGCGGGGACGAGCAGGGGGGCGACCCCGGCCTGGGCGGCCATGCTCACACCCAGGGCCGAGGCCACCGACCGGGGTCCGGGAATGGCCGAGGTGAGGGGCGCCGAGAGCAGGGCGATGCCGGCGCACGCCCCCACCGACAGCCCGAAGCCGAGGGAGGTGATGAGGAGGGGGTCGACGAGGAGGAGCCCGGTGACGGCCAGGGCCAGCACCCGCAGGCCCGACACCGGCCGGCCCAGAGTGGACGCCACCATGGCCAGAGCAGCCATGGCCTCGGCCCGCAGCACCGACGGCTCCCAGCGGGTGAGGACCCCGAACAGTCCGAGCACGGCCAACCCCAGGACCAGCCGGCCCCGCAGGCCCAGACGGCGCATGAGGGGAGCGAACAGGCCGAGGACGAAGGCCACGTTCTCGCCCGACACGACCAGGAGATGGGTGAGCCCCGAGGCCCGGAAGTCGTCGGCCACCTCGACGCTCTCGTCCCGGCCGTCACCGAGGACGAAGCCGGCGAACAGCGCCCGCCGGTCGGTGGGGAACGACGACGTGCCCGCCAGCAGCGTGCGGCGGATGCCGTTGGCCCACCGGCTGGGCGGCGTGCCCGGCGACCAGCCGTCCACTCGCTCCACCGTCAGCTGGGCACCGACGTGGCGGTAGGCCAGCCGGCCGCCGGCGCCGGGGGGAAGGGGCCCGAACCGCCCGGCCAGGCGCACCCGCTCCCCGGCCAGGCGGTCGGCCAGGTCGCCGGCGGCCTGGCCCCGGGCCCAGGCCTGTACCCGCTTGCCGTCGACCCGCACCACCGCCCCCATGGCGCCCGAGACCCGGGCCGGGTCGGTGACGAGGGTGGCGACACCCGACCACGTCTGTTGTGCCGGGGGGTGGAGGCCGGCCCATGACCGGGCGGCCAGGCCCGACGTGGCCAGGGCGACACCGAAGCACAGCATCGCCGAGCGGCGCAGGACCAGGCCCCCCGACGCCACCAGCCCGGCGACGAGCAGGGCCAGTGGCGTGGCCGTCGCCGGCATCGCCGTCCAGGCCCCGGCCGCCGCCGCCAGTGCCAGCACCACGGTCGCCAGGTCGCTCATCGGCTGGTGACCGTCACCAGGGGACGGATGGCGTCGAGCTTGGCCGGCCCGATCCCGGGGACGGCCAGCAGGTCGGTCACCGAACGGAACCCCCCGTGGGCGCTGCGGTAGGCCACGATGGCCTTGGCCGTGGTGGGCCCCACGCCGGGCAGCACGTCGAGCTGCGCGGCAGTGGCGGCGTTCAAGTCGATGGGCCCGGTGGCCGTCGAGCCGCCCGAGCCGGAGGAAGCGCCGCCGGTGGCGGAGTCGCCCACCGCCGGTGCGGGCGCCTCACCCTTGTGGGGGACGTAGATCCGCTCGGCGTCGGTGAGCTTGGCCGCTAGGTTGAGTTGGTCGACGTCGGCCTCGGCCAGGGCACCTCCGGCGGCGGCCAGCAGGTCGGCTACCCGGGCCCGGCCGGGCAGCACGTAGACACCCGGTTTTGCCACCGCCCCGGCGGCGTGGACGGTGACGGTTTCGCCCGCCGCCGGCGAGGCGCCAGCGTCCGCCGGCGCCTGGTCGCCACCACTTGGCGGTGGCGAGGCGGCAGTGCCGGTGCCACCGGCCCGGGGCAGGGCGAGTGCGGGCGCCGCCGACGAGCGGTGCAGCACCGACAGGACGACGACGGTGACGATGGCCACGACACCGAGGCCGGCGGCCCCGGCAACCACAGCGGGCACCGGCAGGTGGCGGAGTGTGGACCGCAGCTGGGCGACCCGGCCGGCCCACGGCGGCGTCGGATCGGTAGGCGGTTCGACAACGTTGGGCTCGTTCACGGACAGCTCCCTGGGCGCGGTGGCGTCGGGGGGAAGCGGCCGGGGCGGCCCGCGGGGACGGCGGAGGCGGGCGGGGGAAAGGAGCGGCGCCGAGCAGCGACGGCGGAGGAGCTGTCCCTAGGTTAGAGGCCGGGGCGGGGCAGTGCCACTGGCGGCGGCGTGTCCGGCGGCGTCCACGGCGGCCTGCTCGGCCTCGACCTCCAGAGGGATGAGGCGGTAGGCGTCGTCGTGACCGTAGCCGTGGGCCCGACCGCGGAGGTAGGCGCCGACGTACTCGGCCAGGAACCGCCTCACGCCGAGGCGGCGCCACTGACCCAGGTGCTCTTGCTCGTGGCGCATCAGGTGGGTGTCGTCGGCACAGCGGCGCCGTACCGAGATCACCCGCCACACGGTGATGGCGGCGGCGCCCGGTGGCACCGGGCCGCCCACCCACACCCAGTGGTTCCCAATGCGCTCCATGGGCACGGCGAACGGGGAAGGCTCAGAACAGCCGGGATGTCAGGGCCCGGCGGAACTGCGGTGTGCGGGGGTCGTCGGGGCCGAGCACCTCGAGGAGGTCGATGAACTCCTGGCGGGCGGCGTCGTCGGCCTTGACCCGCTCCAGTAGGGCGGTGAGGCGGCCCTCGATGTCGACAGGGCCGTCGGCGTCGCCGGTGCCGAGCCGGGCCCGGGCGGCGACCCGGCGGGCCTCGCCGGTCTCCGGCACGCGGGCCAGTAGTTCCAGGGCCTGGTCGGTCTCACCCCGGTTGACGAGGAGCTCGGCCATGGCCACGACTGCGCCGGGGTTGTCGGGCTCGATCTCCAGGGCGCGGGCCAGCGAGGCTTCGTCGCCGGCGGCGACCAGACCGTCGACCTCCGACGCAGCGGGCACGAGCCGGGCCACGAAGGCGGCGACGGTGGCCTCGGGGACGGCGCCCACGAACGAGTCGACCACCTTGGCGTCGCGCAGGGCGAACACCGCGGGGATGGACTGCACCGCGAAGGAGGCACTGATCTTCGGGTTGGTGTCGACGTCGACCTTGGCCAGCTCCACCGCTCCACCGGTGGCCGCCACCACCTTCTCCAGGATGGGCCCGAGGGTCTTGCACGGACCACACCACTCGGCCCACAGGTCGACGATCACCGGGACCTGGGCCGAGCGCTGCAGGACGTCGCGCTCGAAGGTGGCGTCGGTCACATCGGTCATGGCTGGATCTCCGGGGCTCCTCGGGGTGTCGCTCGATGCACCATCGACGGGAAGCAAAGAGTTTGCTCTTCCACGGACGGTACCGTGGAACCGATGGATGAACGTCCGGCCCTGTACGTCGTGCATTCCCGACCCCAGCTCGACCGGCCCGTGCTGGTCATGGCCCCCGAGGGGTGGATCGACGCCGGCCTCGGTGGTGCCACCGCCCAGGAGGCGCTCCTGAGCGACATCGAGACCGAGGTGATCGCCAATTTCGACGCCGACATGCTTCTCGACCACCGGGCCCGCCGCCCGACGGCCCGGATCGTCGACGGCGTCTACGAAGACCTGGTGTGGCCCGAGATCGAGGTGCGCGCCGGTCACGACGCACAGGGCCACGACGTGCTCCTCATCGTCGGCCCGGAGCCCGACCACCTGTGGCGGGCCTACGCCGAGGCGGTCGGCGAGCTGGCCGTCTCCTTCGGTGTGCGCATGCTGGTGGGATTGGGGGCCTTCCCGGCGCCGGTGCCCCACACCCGCCCGGCCAGCCTGGCAGCCACGGCCACGTCATCGGAGCTGGCCCGCAGCGTCGGGGTCGTCAGCGGGACGCTCGAGGTACCCGCCGGCGTCCTGGTGGCCGTCGAACGTCGCTTCGCCGGCCTCGGCATCCCCGCCGTAGGGCTGTGGGCCCGGGTGCCGCACTACGCCGCGGCCATGGCCTATCCCGAAGCGGCCGTGCTGCTCCTCGAGGGGCTGGCCAAGGTGTCCGACGTGGTCGTCGACACCGAGGAGCTGGCCGACGCCGCCGCCGCCGCCCGCCAGCGACTCGACGAGCTCACCGCCAACAGCGCCGAGCACAGCGCCCTGGTGCGCCAGCTCGAGTCCCGGGCCGACGCCGAGGAGGCCGGGGGGCTGGCCGCCACCGGCTGGGAGAACCTGCCCACCGCCGACGAGCTGGGCGCCGAGGTGGAACGGTTCCTCGAGGGTGAGGGCTCGTAGCCCCTGCATGACCCCCGCTGCCGCCCCGCCCGACACGCCGCCGTCCGAACCGCCGCCGTCCGAACCGCCGCTCACCCTGAAGGCACTGGGCTGGGACGACCGGTGGGAGGCGCGGTTCGCCCCTCATGGCACCGCCGGACGGGAGCCGGCTCGGGTCATGCGCCACGACGGCAGCGCCGTGCTCACCGCCATCGCCGGTGAGACACGCCAGCTCCAGCTGCAACGCTCCATCCCCCCACTGGCCGTCGGTGACTGGGTCGTGGCCGCCGGGGGCCTTACGACCCATCTCCTGGAACGCAGCTCGCTGCTGCAGCGCCTCGACCCGTCGACCGGGCTCAACCAGCCCATCGCCGCCAACGTCGACATCGTCATGATCGTGTGCGGCCTCGACCGCCCGCTGAAGCCCGGCCGGGTCCAACGCCTCCTGGCCCAGGTCTGCGACTCCGGCGCTCACCCGCTGCTGGTGCTCACCAAGGCCGACCTGGCCGCCGATGCCGCCGCCGACGCCGAGAGGGCTCGCACCTTCGACCCCGGCCTGGAGGTGGTGACCGTCGCCGCCCTGGCCGGCCAAGGGGTCGACGACCTGGTCGCCGCTGCCGTCGACCGCACAGTCGTGGTGGTGGGCGAGTCAGGGGCGGGCAAGTCGACGCTGGTCAACGCCCTGTGCGGTCGCCAGGTGGCCGACACCGGAGGCGTCCGCACCGGCGACTCGAGAGGCCGCCACACGACCACCGCCCGCCAGATGCAGCTCCTCGCCGGCGGGGGATGCCTCATCGACACGCCCGGCGTGCGCGCCATCGGGGTATGGGCCGAGACCGAGGCGGTGGACCAGACCTTCGCCGACATCGCCGACCTGGCCGTCGACTGCCGGTTCAGCGACTGCCGCCACGACCAGGAGCCCGGATGTGCCGTGGGGGCGGCGGTGGGGCGCCGGGAGCTGGCCGTCCAGCGCCTCGAGTCGTGGCGAGGCCTGCGCCAGGAGGCCACGTCCACCGCGCTGCGGGCCACCGAGCACGCCCGCCGGTCCGACCGCCGCAAGCGCCGTTGACCTCGGCGTGACGACCTACATCGCGTTGTTGCGGGGCATCAACGTGGGCGGGCGGCACAAGGTGGCCATGGCCGACCTGCGGGCGCTGTGCACCGACGCCGGTTGCCAGAGCGTCACCACCTACATCCAGAGCGGCAACGTGGTGTTCCGCCACCCGGCGCGCTCACCCGGCAAGCTCGGCGCCGACCTGGCCGCCCGTCTCGAGGCCATGACCGGGTTCACGGTGGCGGTGGTGCTGCGCACCGCCGCCCAGATGGCTGCGGTGGTGGCGGACAATCCCTTCCCCCAGGTCGAGCCCACCGAGTTGCACGTGACCTTTCTGAGCAGCGACCCGCCTGCCGGGGCGCTCGACGCCGTCGACCCCGATCCCTTCGCCCCCGACGAGTTCGTGCTGCACGGGCGCCAGATCTACCTGCACCTGCCCAACGGCCTGGCCAGGACGAAGCTCCCTCAGGCCTTGAACGTCTTCCCGACGCCGGTCACCACCCGCAACTGGAAGACGGTGCTCAAGCTGGTCGAGCTGTCATCGGGGTGAGCCCGAGGCGGGGGAGTACGAACTCCAGCTCGGCGGCCATGTGGTCGACCCGCTGGTCGACCACCATCGAACCGTGTCCGGCGTCGAACCGGTACAACTCGACCTCGCCACCGCGGGCGCGCAGCGCCTCCACGTAGTTGAGGACCTGACTGATGGGGCAGCGACTGTCGTTGTCACCGGCGATGATCAGCACCGGGGTGCGCACCCGGTCGACGTAGGTCAGCGGCGACCGTTCCCTGTAGAGGTCGCCCACCTCCTCGGGAGACCCGCCGAACAGCGTGCGGTCGAAAGACTGGAGGCCGGGAGCCTCGTCGGCGAAGGCAGTCACGTAGTCACCTACGGGCACCGCCGCCACCGCCGCTGCCCAGCGCTCGGGGTGCAGGCCCAGGGCGAGCAGGGTGATGTAGCCCCCCCACGACCCGCCGCCGATGACGGATCGGGCGGGATCGGCCAGGCCCTCGGCCACCAGAGCGTCGAGACCGGCGACCACGTCGGCCACCTCGGGGAAGCCGGGGTTGCCGATCAGGGCGTCGCGGAAGGCGGTGCCGTACCCGGTGGATCCCCGGTAGTTGACCATGGCCACCGCCACCCCGTGGTCGACCCAGGCCTGCACCTCGGGCATGAAGGCGTCGGAGTAGGCCCAGGTGGGCCCGCCGTGCACGAGCATGAGCGTGGGGTGGGGCCCGGCGCCCGGGGGTGCGGCCACGAAGCCGTGCACATCGGCGCCGGCCGGCCCCGGGAACCACCACGACCGGTAGGCCACCCCGCCGGGGGCCTGCTCGCCCTCGACCGGGGGCATGACGCCGGCACCTTCGGCCGTCTGGACGGTGGCGGGGACGGCGCCGCTGGCCACCCGCAGCCACACCTCGCCGTCGGGGCGGACACCTGCGCCCGAGATGGTGCCCTCCTGGTGGACGACGGCCTCCAACGCCTCAGTGGCCAGATCCAGGCGCCAGAGGCGGTTGCGGCCCTCGAAGTCCTGGACGAGGAGCAGGGCCGAGGCGTCGGGCCACCACGCCGCCACCTCGACGTCACCGGGCCGCTCGACGGGAAGGTCACGGCGCACGCCGGTGGCCAGGTCCCAAACCGCGGGGAGGTCGCGGCCCTCGCGCTCGTGCACCAGGGCCAGACGTTGATCGCCGGCCACGGGCGACCACCCGGCGACGGACAGACCCAGGTCGGTGCCGTCCCACTGCTCACCGACGGTGCGTCCCGACCGGGGCTCGACGACCCGGACGGCGAGGTGCATGTTGTCGCCGTGCTCGGCGTGCTCGAGGGCCAGCAGCGACGCGTCGCGAGACAGCCCCGCCACCTCGACGGTCTCAGGGTGACGGTGCACCAGGCGCGCATCGGCGCCGCCCTCGCAGACGTGCACGGTGTACCCGTCGTCGGACGCGGTTCCTACCACCACCAGGCCGCCACCCAGGGCCAGGCCCGAGCTCCAGGCGTCGGCCACGCCCGGCGCCAGCGGCCGTTGCGCCCCGTTCCCCGGGAAGGGCTCGACCAACCAGTGGCCGACCTCGTCGCCGGTGCTGTCGTTGAACCACACGACGCCCTCGCCGTCGGGCGTGCACGTGCCGGCGACCACGCCGATGGGGTCGTCGGTGACCTGGCGATGCGTCCCCGCCGCCCGGTCCCAGGCGTAGACCTGCCAGGCACCGCTCTGGTTGGAGGTGAAGGTCAGCCGGTCGGGCGCGTGGCGGGCCCATGAGGGGAAGCTCACCGTGGGCGCCCGGAAGCGTTGCTCCCAGACAGGGACCGTCACCGGGTGACGACCAGGTTCACCAGGTTGGGGGGGCGGGTTACGACCCGCGCCGGAGTGC
This sequence comes from Acidimicrobiales bacterium, assembly GCA_036264885.1. Taxonomy (GTDB): domain Bacteria; phylum Actinomycetota; class Acidimicrobiia; order Acidimicrobiales; family AC-14; genus DATAQC01. Next base: position 15,450 of record DATAQC010000058.1, read on the forward strand.
GTCCTTCGAGGGCGGCCTCGACCCGGGGCGAGGCCAGGGCCAGTCGCTGCATCTCCGCCTCGCCGACGTCGGCGGCCACGTCGATGCGGTCACGGACCTTGCCGTTCACCTGCACGATCATCGTCTCCCGGGCGACCACGGCCAGGGCGGGGTCGGCCTCGGGCCACGCTTCGGCGTGGACGAGGGCGCCGTCGCCCTTGCGGCGCTCCCAGAGCTCGGCGGTGATGTGGGGTGTCATGGGGGCCAGGAGCAACAACAGGCTGTCGACGGCGGCGTCGACTTCGAGCCCCGAGGCGCCGGACTGCACGTGGCGGTAGACGAGGTTGGTGAACTCCATGCAGGCCGCCACCGCCGTGTTGTACGACCAGCGCTCGTAGTCATCGTCGACGCGGGCGATGAGCCGGTGGGTGGCATGGACGAGATCGTCGACCGGCTGCGTGCCCTCGACGGGGGTCACCTGGCCGGTGGCCAGCCGCCAGACGCGCGCCAGATAGCGGGCACAGCCGTTGACGATCTCGTCGGTCTGGTCGGTCCAGTCGAAGTCGTCGGCCGGTGGCCCGACGAACAGGTGGAACAGGCGCAGGGCGTCGGCGCCGACGGTGTCGAAGTAGCCCGAGGGGTCGACCAGGTTGCCCTTGGACTTGGACATCTTGGAGCCGCCCATACGGATCATGCCCTGGGTGAACAGCCGAGCGAAGGGCTCACGCAGGTCCTTGGGCGCCACGCCCAGATCAGCCAGCGCCTTGGTGAAGAACCGGGCGTACATCAGGTGGAGGATGGCGTGCTCGATGCCGCCGATGTACTGGTCGACGGGCAGCCAATGGGCGGCCACTGCGGGGTCGAACGGCGCCTGGTCGTTGGCGGCGTCGGTGAAGCGCAGGAAGTACCACGACGAGTCGACGAAGGTGTCCATGGTGTCGGTCTCGCGGGTGGCGGGGCCCCCGCAGGTGGGGCAGGTGGTGGTCAGGAAACCCTCGTGGGACTTGAGCGGTGACTCGCCGGTGGGGCGGAACTCGACGTCGTCGGGCGCCAGCACCGGCAGCTGGTCGTCGGGCACGGCCACCACGCCGTGGTCGGGGCAGTAGACCACAGGGATGGGGCAGCCCCAGAACCGCTGGCGCGACAGGAGCCAGTCGCGCAGGCGGTAGTTCACGGTGCGCCGGCCGATGCCGCGCTCCTCGAGCCAGTCGATGGCCTTGGCCACCGCCTCGTCCTTGGCCAGCCCGTCGAGCCACTCGCTGTTGATGGCGGGGCCGTCGCCCGTGTACGCCTCGCCCTTCCAGCCCTCTGGGGGCGCCACCGTGCGGATGACGGGCAGGCCGTAGGCGGCGGCGAAGTCCCAGTCGCGCTGGTCCTCGCCGGGCACGGCCATGATCGCCCCGGTGCCGTAGCCCATGAGCACGTAGTCGGCCAGGTACACGGGTACCGCCTTGCCGTTGAACGGGTTGACCACGTGAGAGCCGGTGAACACGCCCCGTTTGTCGACGGGGCCCTCGGTGGTCTGGCGCTCGACCTCGGACTCGGTGGCCACCCTGGCCACGAAGGCTCCCACCTCCTCGGCCTGGTCGGCGGTGGTGAGCTCGCCCACCAGCGGGTGCTCGGGGGCCAGCACCGCGTAGGTCATCCCGAAGGTGGTGTCGGGGCGGGTGGTGAACACCCGCACGGTGACCTCGGGTCGACCGTCGACGGCCAGGTCGAACTCGGCTCCCTCGGACCGGCCGATCCAGTTGCGCTGCATGGTCTTGACCCGCTCGGGCCAGTCGAGGCCGTCGAGGTCGTCGAGGAGCTGGTCGGCGTAGGCGGTGATGCGGAAGAACCACTGCTCCAGGTCGCGCTTGGTGACCACGTCCCCGGAGCGCTCGCAGGTGCCGTCGGCCAGCACCTGCTCGTTGGCCAGCACCGTCTGACAGCCCGGGCACCAGTTCACCGGGGCCCGCCGCCGGTAGGCCAGGCCCACCTCCAGCAGGCGCAGGAAGATCCACTGGGTCCAGCGCATGTACGACGGGTCGTGGCTGCGCACCTCCCGCCGCCAGTCGTAGACCGCGCCCAGGCGCTCGATCGACGCCTTGAGCTGGGCAATGCGGTCGTCGGTGAACGGGCGCGGGTGCACGCCGGTCTTGATGGCGGCGTTCTCGGCCGGCAGACCGAACGAGTCGAAGCCCATGGGCGACAGCACGGCGTGGCCGGCCATGGTCTTGTGGCGAACGATCAGGTCGCCGAACGTGTAGTTGCGGACATGGCCCTGGTGGGCGGCCCCGCTCGGATAGGGGTACATGCACAGGCAGTAGAACGGCGGGCGGGGGTCGTCGTTGTCGACCTCATACGTGCCCTCGTCACGCCAGCGGGCCTGCCACTTGCGCTCGATGGCCCGGGGGTCGTAGCCGTCGTCCACGGGTCGATCGTATCGGTGGTCGCCGGCTGGCCCGCATCCGGTTAGGGTGAGGGCCGCGGGCCTGTAGCTCAGCCTGGTAGAGCGCCTGCATGGCATGCAGGAAGTCCGGGGTTCAAGTCCCCGCAGGTCCACGAGTGGTTCGGTGGGAGCAGCCATGTCTCGGGCGCCCAGCGCCCGAACCTCTTGCTCGGCGTGCTGGAGGAGGCCTGGGCGGCGTCGCCCGCGCCGTCACTTCCTGAGGAAGCCGGCTTAGCCTCGATCCACCGATTGACCTGAGCTGACCGCGGCTGTGCATCCGCGGAAAGTGCCTCCTGAGCAGCGACGATGACGGTGCTTGACGTCGTCAGAGCCACAAACACGGGAGGCACTTTCAGTGAGTCGAGTATCGCACG
>DATAQC010000006.1:0-6799 GCA_036264885.1 Acidimicrobiales bacterium
ACCTCACGGTGGAGAAGAACATGCTCTCGGTGCACGCCGAGCGCCCGGTAGCCGAGGTGGAGGGCGCCGAGTGGCTGGTCGAAGAGCGACCCCACGGCCAGTTCACCCGCCAGCTGTTCCTGGGTGAGGGCCTGGACACCGACCACATCGAGGCCGGCTACGACCGGGGCGTGCTCACCGTGACCATCCCGGTGGCCGAGGCATCGAAGCCCCGCAAGGTGGAGATCACCGCCGGTGGCGGTGCCAGGGCCACCGAAACCGACCCCGGCGAGCCCGGCGCCACAGCGGCCTGACCCGCTTCGGCATCGTCATCAATACACAGGAGGTCATCAATACACAGAAGTCGGACACACACAGAAGTCGGACACACAGAGGAGGAGGTACTGACATGTCTGTTCCCGTGCGACACGACCCGGCTGAGGCGACCCGGTGGGAGCCCCTGGCCGAGTTGAACCGGCTCAACCAGCAACTTCGGGGCTATCTCGAACGTTGAACCGATGTGCCCTCTCTCTTCGGTGGCGCCTTCACGCCTCTGGCCGACCTGGAGGAGACCGACGACGGCTACGTCGTGGAGATCGAGCTGCCCGGCATCAAGCGCGACGACGTCTCCCTCGAGGTGGCTGGCCGACGCCTGACCGTGTCGGGCGAACGCAAAGAGCGCGAGCGCGTCGGCGTCCTGCGTCGGCGCACCCGTACCGTGGGCCAGTTCCACTACGAGGTGGTCCTGCCCGGCGACGTCGAGGAGGAAGGCGTGACGGCGGCGATGGACGAGGGCGTCCTCACCGTGCGAGTACCCAAGCCGGCGTCGGACCGGCCACGCCGCATCGCCATCGGCTGATCGGGCACGGGCGGGGGCGGGGCCTGCCCCCGCCTCTCTCGCGTCCCGGCCCGGGCGTGCAATAACCTCGCCAGCGTGCCTGCGTTCCAGTCGCTCTACCGGCGGTACCGGCCACAGCGCTTCGCCGAGGTCCGGGGCCAGGACCACGTCACCCACACCCTGCGCAACGCGGTGCGAACCGACAGCGTGGCCCACGCCTACCTGTTCAGCGGCCCCCGGGGGACGGGCAAGACCTCCACGGCGCGCATTCTGGCCAAGGCCCTCAACTGCACGGCTCCCGAGGACGGCGAGCCGTGCGGCCGATGCGCGTCGTGCACCGAGATCACCGACGGCCGTTCCCTCGACGTCATCGAGCTCGACGCCGCATCGAACCGGGGCATCGACGCCATGCGCGAGCTGGTCGCCCGGGTCTCGCTCGGCACCCCGGGACGGTGGAAGGTCTACATCGTCGACGAGGTCCACATGCTCACCACCGAGGCGGCCAACACCCTGTTGAAGACCTTGGAGGAGCCTCCCGCACATGTGGTGTTCGTCCTTGCCACCACCGAGCCCCAGAAGGTGCTCCTCACCATCCAGAGCCGCACCCAGCACTTCGAGTTCCGCCTGTTCCCGGCTGCGCTGCTGGTGGACCTGTTGCAGTCGGTTGCCACCGACGCCGGCCTGGACGTGGCCCCCGAGGCCATCGACATGGTGGCTCGCCGCGGCAACGGGTCGGCTCGCGACGCCCTCTCGGTGCTCGACCAGGTGGCCGCCGCCGGTGGCATCGACCACGAGCCGCCCGGCACCGACGAGCTCATCGAGGCCCTGGTCGAGCGCGATGCGGGCCAGGCCCTGGTGTTCGTGGCCGAGCGTTGTGGCGCCGGCCACGACCCCCGCCAGCTGGCCCGCCAGGTGCTCGAGCACCTCCGCCAGGCCTTCCTGGTCACCATGAGCCGGGGCCTGGTGGGGCTGCCCGACGACGACCTGGCCCGCGTGGAGGCCCAGGGGCGCCGCCTCGGCCCCGCCGCCGCGGTGCGGGCCATGGAGGTGATGGGCGACACCCTGATCGCCATGCGGGACGCGCCCGACCCCCGGGTGCTGCTCGACGTCGCCCTGGTCCGGCTGTGCCGGCCCGAAGTCGACGTGTCGCCGGCGGCGATGCTCGAACGCCTCGAACGCCTGGAACGACTGGTATCGGCTCTCGGCTCGAGCTCGGCCGCCGCCCATCCCTCGGCCGGCCCGCCTTCGGGCGTCCCGCCCTCGACCGCCCAGGCCTCGACCGGCGCCCAGGCTTTGCCGCCGGTGACCCCGGTGGTCGACCGCATCCCGATCCCGCCGGGCGCGGCGTCGGAGGCGCGCCAGGCCCTGGGCGCCACCCGCCGCCCCGGTGCTCCGGGTGCATCCGGAGCACGGCGACCGGCCTCGTCCCCGGCACCGCCGCCCGTCGATCCTTCCCGGCCCGCGCCCCCCGAGCCCGGTGCCGCCGCCCGTCCCGCCACCGTCGAACCAGCACCGCCCGTCGCACCTTTGGAGCCCGAAGCAGCGGCGACCACCCACGCCGACGGCGGCGACTTCCCGACGCGCGACGCCCTGACGCTCGCCTGGGGCGACCACATCCTCGCAACGCTGCCCCGGAGGGCGGCGGTGCGCTTCCAGGTCGGACGCTTCGTGGCCGCTGACGACGGCGTGGCGGTGTTCGCCCTGCCCAACGCCGTGCACCGCGACCGCTGCGAGGAGGTCCGCGGCGTTGCCGAAGAGGCTCTGTCCGCCCACTTCGGGCGCCGGGTCCCCCTGCGCCTGGCGGTGGAAGGCACGGCGCCGTCGCCCGGTGCCGAAGCGGCGCCTCCCCCCGACGACGAAGTGGACACGAACGACCTCCGGGACGCACCCCCCGGGGAGCTAGCCTCACCCCTGGACCACGTCATGCGGACATTCGAAGGCGCCCAGGTGGTGGAGGAGTAGTGGTGGCAAAGCCAGGAGGACCCCAGCAGCCGGACATGAGCGAGCTGTTGAAGCAGGCTCAGAAGATGCAGGAACAGCTCCTGTCGGCTCGCGACGAGGCAGCCGAGAAGGAAGTCGAGGGCCAGGCCGGGGGAGGCGTGGTGAAGATGCGGGTCACCGGCGGGATGGAGTTCCGCAGTGTCTCGATCGACCCGTCCGCCGTCGATCCCGACGACGTGGGCATGCTCGAAGACCTGGTCCTCGCCGCCATCCACGATGCCATGGCCAAGGCGTCCAAGGTGAACGAGGCGGCCATGGGCGGCTTCGACCTGGGGGGCCTCGGCGGGGGCCTCCTGGGCTGAGGGCCCGGAGCACCGACACCTGTACGCCGCCCCCGTCCAGAGCCTCATCGACGAGCTGGGCCGACTCCCGGGGGTCGGCCCCAAGTCGGCGCAGCGAATCGCGTTCCATCTCCTGAAGCTCCCCCTCGACGACGCCCTCCGCCTGGCCCGCAGCATCACCGAGGCCAAGGAGCGGGTCTCGTTCTGCACGCGCTGCTTCAACGTCTGCGAGGGCGAGGAGTGCGCCATCTGCCTCGACACCCGCCGCGACACCACCGTGGTGTGCGTGGTCGAAGAGCCGCGCGACGTAGTGGCGGTGGAGAAGACCCAGGAGTTCAAAGGTCGCTACCACGTGCTCCAGGGAGCCATCAGCCCCCTCGAGGGCATCGGCCCCGACCAGTTGCGGGTGAAGGAGCTGCTGGCCCGCATCCGCATCGAGGAGATCAACGAGATCATCCTGTGCACCAACCCCAACATCGAAGGGGAGGCCACAGCCATGTACCTGGCCCGGCTGCTCAAACCCCTGGGCCTGCGCACCACCCGCATCGCCAGCGGCCTGCCCGTCGGGGGAGACCTCGAGTACGCCGACGAGCTGACCCTCGGTCGTGCCCTGGAAGGACGGCGCGACCTCGACGGGTGACGCCACCGGTGAGCGGGCCGTCCACGGGGGCGTCCCCTACGGTGGCCCGAGTGGCCGCTGGTCTTCGCTTTCGCATTTTCGGCATCCCGGTGCACGTCGATGCCTCCTTCTTCCTGATCGCCGCCCTACTCGGGTTCGGCGGAGGGACGCTGGTCTTCATCGCCAGCTGGGTGGCGGTGGTCTTCGTCTCGGTGCTGTTGCACGAACTGGCCCACGCCGTGGCCTTCCGCCTGTACGGGCAGCACCCGCGGATCGTGCTCCAGGGCATGGGCGGGTTGACCTCGGGCTCGGGGCCCCTCGCCGGGCGCCGCGACATCATCGTGAGCCTGGCCGGCCCCCTCACCGGACTGATCCTGCTCGGCGTCCCCGCCTTCGTCTTCCGCGGCCCGGCGGGGTCGTCGGGGACCTGGGACCTGGTGCTGCGGGAGCTGGTGTTCGTCAACGTCGCCTGGTCGGGCGTCAACCTGCTGCCCGTATTGCCCCTCGACGGGGGCCAGGTGGCGGCGTCGGTGCTGCGCCGGTTCAGGGGTGACGACGGCCAGCGACTGACCCACCAGGTGTCCATCGCCGTGGCCGCCGTCGCCGCCCTGGTCGCCTACCAACTGAACTACGTCTTCGGATCGCTGTTCGCCGTGTTCTTCATCGCCCAGAACTACTCGGCGCTGCGCGACGAGCGCCTGGCCCGCCAGCGTGAACCGCTGGTGGCGGGCTACCAGGCCCTCATCGCCGGCGACCTCGATGCCGCCGTCGTCGCCGCCGACCGGCTGCTGGGCACGACCCCGCCGCCCGGCCCCGACGTGGCCGCGCCGGCAGTCGAGCTGAAGGCGTGGGCCCTCTTCCGCACCGGGGGGGCGCCAGCGGCGAGGCAAGCCCTCGAGGCCATGCCCCCGGGGGTTGCCGTCAACGGCTTCCTGATCGGCGCCATGGCCCTGGACGAGGGCCGGGCGGGCGACGCCCTCGACGCCTTCGCCGAGGCCTTCGCCCGCACCCCTTCGGGGCCCTGGAGCGTGATCGTGGCCGATGCCGTAAGCCGGGCTGGCGTCGTGGACGACCTGGCCGACCGCCTGCTGGCGACCCCGGGCGTGGGGGCCGCCTCCGTCGTGGCCCTGCAGTCCCACCTGTTCGTGGCCGGCCGCTTCCCCGAGGCGGCCGTGGCCGGCCAGCGGGCCATCGCCGCCGGTGTCGACGACCCCGCCCACGTGGCCTACGACGTGGCCTGCAGCTGGGCCCGGGCGGCCAGGCCTGACCAGGCCCTCGACTGGCTCGAGCGAGCGGCCGGTTTGGGCTTCGCCGATGTCGCCCTGGCCGACGACGACCCCGACCTGGCCAGCGTCCGGGGGACCGACCGCTACCGGGCCGTCGTGTCCCGGATGGCCGGTGGGCACGGGGCCCAGCCGCCTCGGGCCTAGCTGCCTCGTTCTGGTCCGGTTTCGGGGCGGCCGACGAGGACGACTGCGACGTGTAGGGGGGTATGGCCTCCCTCGGAAAGGCAACGACGTGCTGAAACAGCACGGAAAGTCTTGAAGTTGTGGCAGCTCCCGAGTATTATCGAACATATGTTCGAAGCGGTGGAAGGGGTGGTGGGAGTGTTGCGGGAGGAGGTGACGGCGCTCGAGCCCCGGACGTTGCGAGGCGACGACGCCGCCCGGCTGCTGGGCCTGTTCGCCGAGGCCGAGCGCCTGGCTGGGGCGGGCAAGGCACTGCTGGCCCGCCGGGTGGAGGAGACCCACCTGTGGCGGCGCCACGGCCATCCCAGCGCGGCGTCGTGGCTGGCGGCGACCACGGGCTCGTCGGTGGGCTCGGCGGTCGCCGACCTGGAGACGGCCCGGCGCCTGGAGAACCTTCCCGCCATTGCCGAGGCCCAGCGCTCGGGCCGCCTGTCGCAGGCCCAGACCCGGGAGATCGCCGCCGCGGCAGCCGCCGATCCCTCCGCCGAGGCCGCCCTGTTGGGCGCCGCCGGGCGTGAACCGGTGGCGGCGCTGCGCCAGCGCTGTACCCGGGTGAAGGCTGCGGCGGCCGACGAAGCGGCCCGTCATCGAGCGGTGCACGACACGCGCCACCTGCGTCACTGGAGCGATCCCGACGGGGCGTTCCGCATGAACCTGCGCACCACCGCAGCGGCGGGAGCCACGATCCTGGCCAACTTCAAGCCGTTCTGCGACGGGGCCTTGGCCCAGGCCCGGGCCTGCGGGCGGCGTGAGTCGCCCGAGGCCTACGCCGCCGACGCGTTGGTGGACATGGCCCAAGCCGCCCGCAGCACAGAGCGCGGCGGCGGGGCATCCGGACCCCGGGCCATGGTCCACGTCCGCGTCGACCACGCTGCGCTGGTGCGGGGCCACGTCGAAGGCGACGAGGTGTGCGAGGTCCCGGGCCTGGGTCCCGTGCCCGTGGCCGCGGCCACAGCGTGGGCCGGCGACGCCGTGCTCAAGGCCCTCGTCACCAACGGCGTCGACGTGGTGGCGGTGGCCCACGCCGGGCGCAGCGTCACCGCCGCCCAACGGGCCGCACTCGAAGAGCGCGACCCCACCTGTGTCGTTCCCAGCTGTGCAGTGATCACGGGCCTGGAGATCGACCACGTCGACGGCTGGGCCCTCACCCGCACCACCACCGTCGATCGCCTGGCCCGCCTGTGCCGGTGGCACCACCACCTCAAGACCTACTGCGGGTACCGCCTCGACGGCGGCCCCGGCGACTGGCACCTCGTGGCACCCGAGCGACCACCTGCCGACGACCAGGAGCTGCCTTGGGCCCCGGAACCGGGGAAGGCGCCGGAAGCCCTCCCACTCGATCCCGGGCCGGCGACGGCCCGGTCCGGGTAACCTACGGGCGCGTCCGGGCACGACCGGAGTCTGCTGGCTGACCGGCACTGATGGGCGTGAGCCCTTGGCTCCAAGTGGCCCTGCCCACCGGGAGGCGACAAGAACGAGGGGTGGGAAGGCGGCCGATCTTGGCGGTTCGGTCCCGGGTTCAGTACGCTCAGCCGCGTGTCGGCATTTCTGCGCCAGTACCTGACCGTCGCCATCTTCTGTGGCGCCGCCTTCTTGATGGTGGGCGGCATGC
>DATAQC010000013.1:0-50991 GCA_036264885.1 Acidimicrobiales bacterium
GGCTGCGGCCAAGCCCCTGTCGGGTCAGGCCAACGACATCTTGACCCAGACCAAGAGCATCGACGCCACCGGGTCCAAGATCTTGTCCAACGCCCAGGAGATCAACGGCACGGTCAAGTCCATCAACGGCACCTTCCAGTCGCTGGCGCCGGTGGTCAACAACATCCGGGGCACTCCGGGCAGCATCGATGCCGTGACACCTCCCGCGACCGCTGGTGTCCAGGCCATCAACATCCGGGTGGACAACGTCTTGCGCTCGGTGAGCGGCATCAGGAGTGACCTCGACCAGGTGCGGACCGACGTGGGCCCGGGCAATGGCTCGATCGACTTCCACGCCGCTAACATCGAGAAATTCGCCCAGAACGCGGTGGCCGGTGCCCTGTGCGGGCTGGTCCCCGGCCTGTCCGGGCTCATCGGGCCTCTCCTCGGCTGTCCCTAGCAGCTGAGCGTCTTCCGACGACGAGGCGGGTTCCCTTCGGGGGGCCCGCCTCGTCGGCGTTGACGGGGCCGCCACGGTGAACCTCGGGGTAGTGGGCCGCCACCGGGGGCCGGCGATCGTGGGCCTGGTGGTGGTCGCCATCGTGGTCGTGGTGTCAGCCGTCGTGTGGGCCGGCACCCGCGGCGGAGGCGGTCGATCTGCGGAGCCTGCTGGCGGATCGGCACCGGCAGGCCCGGCGGCGGAGCTGGCCGGCCTGGCGTCGCGTGCGGCAACGACGTTCGACGTGGTCTACACGGTGAGCGACCCCAGGCTCGGCCCGACCACCGCGCACCAGTGGCGGCGGGGCCCCCTCGGGCGCCTCGACACCGAGTCCGGCCAAGGCGACTCCGCCACCAGCAGCGTTCAGGTGCTGAGTACCTCGGGGCCGGTGGCGTGCAGCCGCACCGGGACCATGCCATGGTCGTGCGCACCCAAGCCGGGGCTGAAGCTGGCCGATGTCGGCGTGGTCCCCGCCGAGGTGGTGGCCAGCCTGTCCAAGCTGAGCGTTTCCGTCGGCGACGACCGCATCGCCGGCCAGGCCGTGCGCTGCTTCACCGTCACCGACCCCACCGTCACCACCACCACCGCGGGCGCCATCACCACTGGCGAGCTGTGCCTGACGAGTGATGGCGTGCCACTGCGCCTCGTCGCCGGGTCGACCCACATCGAGGCAGTGTCGTTCTCCCGGATCCGGCCTCCCGACTCGGTGTTCAAACCACCAGCGGGCCCTTAGCCTCTGCTACGACGGCGGCTCGGGGTCACTGTGGAAGCTCCCGAGCATCTGGTCGAAGACGCCCTCGATCCTGGAAAAGGTATCGGAGGGCACGGCTTCGAAGATGATGTTGTTCATCTTGTGGCCCTGGAAGAGGAAGTAGTGCAGGTGGGCCGTCGTCAGACCACTGTCGTTGTCGGTGATGGTGTAGATGTAGCGGTAGCCGATCAGCCCGTTCACGGTGATCGGGTCTTCCTTGAGGATCTGCACGCCGGGACCCACGATGCCGTCGGTCACCGCCTTCAGGTTGGCCAGGTTGGCCGGGGTGGTTGCCACCTGGGTTCGGGTCACCCGCACCCTGGCCGAGAACTGCTTGCCGTCACTGACCTCCAGGCGGATCTCGGCCACCGGCGGTTGCGACCGGGTCCAGCCGCGCGGGTAGCGAATGCTGAAGCCGGCCTCGGAGTCCTTGAAGGTGACGAACGAGCCGTCGGGCAGCGTCGGCGATGTCACCGCCGTCGAGACCGGCGGCGGGGGAGTGGCCTTCTTCTTGCCGCTCCTGCTCCAGAGCAGGCCGCCCACGCCGGCACCCACCACCAGGAGCGACAGCACCGTGAGGAGAGCCACCAGCTTCCGGCTGCTGCGGGCGGCTTCAACCGGAGCGGCATCGTCGGGGGCGGCGTCATCCGAGGCGGCGCCATCGGAGTCCGCTTCAGCGGGGCCGACTTCAGCGGGGGCGACTTCAGCCGGGGCGGCTTCAACCGGGGCGGCATCATCGGGGGCGGGAGTCGGCCCCGGGCCGTCGTCGATCGTGGCCTGGTCGGTGACCGGCTCGGGGATCACCGGGGGCACCTCCGAGACGAAGGCCTCGTCGGCCCCTGAGGGGGCGCCGGGTTCCGCCGGGGTAGCCCCCTCGACCTCGCCGGTCAGGTCGCCCGCGGTCGGGTCGGCGCCACCCTCGCTCCCGGCCTCGCCGGTCGGAGTTTCGCCTCGGATGTGGTCATGGCGATCTTCACCGTCGGGGTCCGGGATGAGGAGAGCCTGCCTTTCGGTGGGAAGAGTTCACGATCGTGTCGTCGACCGTTGACCAGCTAGCTGCGCGAAGTCTATTGTGACCGCAGTTTCCAAGGGAAGGGGACCAATGCCCGTAGCCGTCTCGCTCACAGGTTGGTACGTGGGCTACATCATCGCCGCGGTGGTGATCACGATCGTGGTCATCCTCGTCGGCATCATTCTCGCTCTGGCCCGCCGCATCGGCGTCCAGGCGCTGCAGATCACCGCTGCGCTCGACGAGGCTCGCATCAACACGCTGCCGCTCTGGGACGTCGACAAGATCAACACCGGCGTCCGCTCTATCATCAAGAGTGCCGAGACGGCACGCCAGGTCCTGGGAGGCTAGCAATGCCCATCGCGCTCGCATCCGAGCACCTCACCTTCTGGTCGATCACCCTCGGCCTCGGCGCCGTCGTGATCGCCGCCGTCATCCTGCTCCTGTTCCTCCTCGTCCAGTTCGTGAAGGACATCAACGTCAACGTCCGGGAGACGTGGGAGACGGCTACCAGAGTGGCCCAGAACACGTCCACGACCTGGATGCTCAACCAGACCACCTCGCTCACCGCCGATCTGCGTGACGAAGTACAGCGTCACGCCGACCTGCTCAATGCCGCTGCTGGAGGAAGTCGATGACCTGGCGCATCATTCTCACCGTCGTCGAGGTCGCCGGGCTGGTGGTCGTCCTGGCCATCTACCTGGCCACTATCGCCCGCCTGCTCAACAGCATCTCGGCCAACCTGGCCCGTATCACCTTCGGTGTGCGGGCGGTCGAGACCATGTGTGCGGTCATCGGGCCCGCCGTCGACAAGATCAACGGCAACCTGGCCTCCACCGCCAACGGCCTCACCCAGGCCGCCGCATCAGCGGAGCGCCTGGCACGCTGAGCCTGGCACGCTGAGTCACGGAGAGGCCGTGTCCGACTGGCCCCTCCCCCCGTATTTCAAGCCGCAGGGCCCGCTCGACGACGATGACGCCGTCGTGCGGGCCTTTTTGCGGTCGGGCCCGGCTCCGCACTCCGCCCGCCTCCACGTCGAGGGAAGCGTGTTGCGCGTCGATGGCGACGAGGCCCTCGCCCTACGCATCGGGCCCCGGACGGTGCTGGTCCGCGTCGACCTCACCGACGACGCCCAGCCGACCCGAGCAGTCGTCGAGGCGACCCTTGCCGCTGAGGGCCTGACCCTCTTCGACCACGACACCCCGCTGGCGGTGGCGGTGGCCACCATGATGGTCGCCCTTCGCCTGTCCATCTGGGACCTGTGGGGGGCCGACATCGACGAGGCATTCGCCGACCTGCGTCGCGAGGCCATGGGAGGCGAAGGCGACGCCCTGCTCGGTGGCGGTGGGCCCGCCGCCGGGCCCCAGTTCTGAGCGACCGGTCGGTGGCCGACGAGCCGGCGGCCCACCAGCGGCGAGAGGCGACGCTGGTGCCCAGGGCCGTCATCTTCGACGTCGACGGCACGCTGGTGGACAGCGAGCGCCACGGGCACCGGGTGGCCTTCAACCTCGCCTTCGAAGACCTCGACCTCCCTTGGCGGTGGGACGAGGAGACCTACGGGCGGCTCCTGCACATCACCGGCGGCCAGCGTCGCCTGGACGGGTACCTGGCCGACGAAGGGGTGGACGCCAGCCGCCGGGCCGAGCTCGTGCCTGCGCTGCATGCCCGCAAGACCGAGATCCTGTCGGAGCTGGTGGCCTCGGGGCGCATCGAACTGCGCCCCGGTGTGCGAGCGCTGATCGACGACCTGGTGGCACGTGGGGTGCTCGTCGCCGTGGCCACCACCGGCAGCCGGAACTGGGTGGACGGGCTCCTCGAGCAACTGCTCGACGGCGTCGCCCTTGCCGCCGTCGTCACCGGCGATGAGGTGGCGGCCCGCAAACCCGACCCCGAGGCCTTCACCGTGGCGCTCGACCGCTTGGGGGTGACAGCAGCCGACGCCGTGGCGGTGGAGGACTCGGCCGAGGGCCTGGCGGCGGCCGCGGCCGCCGGCCTGGCATGTGTCGTCGTGGTCAACGACTACACGGGCGACCTCGACGCCGAAGCCCTCGACCAGGCCGAGCTGGTGGTCGAGGGGTTCGGAGAGCCCGGGTCACCGGCCCGGCTGCGGGCCGACTCCGTGGACAGCGGCTTCGAGGGCGTCATCGACACCGACGTGTTGGCCCGGGTGTGTGCCCGGGGCCGGGCGTCGAAAGGGCGGTCGAGCGATCTCTAGTTGACGTGCACCAGGTTCTGGGCCAGACCGATCAGGGCGACCACGGCGGGGGCGTCGGGGGCCAGGTCGATGGGCGCCACGCCCTTGCGGTCGGCCTCCACGATCTTGGGGTCGTCGGGAACGCCGACGACCTCGCAGCCGGGAAAGGCCGAGCGGACGATCTCCAGGTCGGCGTCGTCGCGCAGGCGATTGGCCACCACGATGACCCGGGTGACCGAGCGCTCCTTGGCCAGCTCCACGGCCCGCATCCCGACCTCGACGGACTTCGGTGTCGGCTCGACCACGACGAGCACGGCGTCGACTCGCTGGTCGGACAACCGGGTCAAGGTGCCGACGCCCGCCTCGAAGTCGGCGACGACCATGTCTTCGGTGAACTCCACGGACCCGAGCAACTGCTCAGGAGACAACCCACATCAGAGTCAGCCGGGTTCGGGATTGTCGATTCGGCTGACCACCGCCAGGCGTACACCATCGGGCCCGTCCGAGCCGTAACGGTCGATCACCTTGTCCCAGGTGGCGGCGTGCTCTTCCTCGCCCTCGTCCAGCGCCTCGCGCATCGACACCAGACGTTCGGTCTCCTCGTCGCCGATGCCGAGGGAGATGCCCAGGTTGGGGTTGGAGTCACAGTCGAGGGCCACGACCGAGTTCCCCGCCCGAGCCAGCGTGCGTGCCACCACCGACGATGTCGTCGTCTTGCCCGAACCGCCCTTGCCCACAACGGCTAGCTTCACGCTCTCACCAGCATCACTGAACCCAGCATCACTGAACCATCTCCTCGACCAGGGCGTCCGCCAGTGATTCTACTGCCTTGACCGCCGGACAGTCGGGAGCGGCGTCAATCGGCGCCAGGCGCTGGCGCTCGGCATCGGCCAGGGCCTCGTCCCAGGGGATGACGCCCACCACTTCGAGGCCGGTGCGGCGGGTCACCAGCTCGGCGTCGCCCCGCTCCCGGGCCTTGCTCACGACGGCTACGACCCGTTGGGGGCCCTCGTCGAGTTGGGCCATGCGGGCCAGGCGCCGGCCGGAGAGCAGCGAGTGGGCGGTCGGCTCCACCACCACCAGCACCGTCTGGGCGAAGCTGCCCCATCCGGTGAACGCCTGGCGGGTGCCGCCGGGGAGGTCGCCGATGACGTTCCACTGGTCGGCGGGCAGGCGGCGGACGATCTGGAGGAACGCCATCTGCGAGCGGAAGAGCGCCGGCCCGCCGCCCTTGACCTTGCCGAACTGGAGGAAACGCACGCCGTCGGGCGCCATCACCGCGTAGCGCTCGACAGCATCGGCGGGGTCGAGGTCGGGGCGCAGCCGGAAGCGGGGGCCCTCCTCGCCCTCCTTGCGCTCGACCACGGCGTCGTCGGGGATGGGTGCCTCGTCGGACTCGAGGCCCAGGGAGAACGCCAGCCCCGGAAGGGGGTCGGAGTCGACGGCCAGCACCGGCGCGCCGCGGCGGGCCAGTGCCCGTGCGATCGTGCCGGCGATGGCCGACTTGCCCGCCCCTCCCTTGCCTACGAACGCCACCTTCACGGTGTCACTCCTTCCCGCCGCCCAGGCTCTCGGTCGCGATGAAGGGCCATGTCGCCCCGGACGACTGTAGGCGGGCGCCGGGCGCCGCGACACCGGGCCTCTAAGGGGCCGAAGTCATTCCGCCCTTGGTGAGTTGCTCGAGCAGGGCTGCAGTTTCCCGGTAGCGGACCCCGGGGATGAGGTGGACCCCTGTGAAGGCGCCGGTGTCCGCGACAGCGCAGGCGAGTTCGCACGCCAACTCCACGCCCGCCTGGCTGTCGCGCTCGACGGCGTTGACCCAGTGGTCGGGCACGGTGATCTCGGGGATGGTCGCGACCAGCTTGCGGGCCATGGAAGCGCCGGGAAGCACCATGACGCCCACGAACACGTCGCCTTCGAAGCAGAGGCCCTCCCGCCACGCGAGCAGCTTGTCGAGATCGAATGACACCTGCACGAACAGGAAGTCGACATCCCGCTTCCACCCCGGCAAGGGCGCGAGGCGGGTGGTGACACCAGCCCGCAAGACATGGGCCCGACCCTGGTGCTCTGCGCCGAAGAGCTGCAGTTGTTCGATCATCGAGCGCACCGTGAGCTGGCCGGTGCGGGCGCCAGCGGCGGGGTCATCGCCGTAGACGAAGAGGAACTCGTCCACGCCGTACGCGGAGGCGGTCAGCAGATCACGACGGAACCCGAGCATGTTGCGGTCACGAGCGTTGAGACACGCGATCGACCGACCTCCCATGAGGTCCACCTCGTGCGCCACTGCCACGCTCGACACGGTCGCCCTTCCAATGTGGTTGTCGGGGATCAAGTAGCCCGAGGCGACCTTGCTCAACACCCCGATCTGGTGGCGCACGTGCGTCAGGTCCGGTCGCGTCGGCGGCTCGATCTCGCAGATCCATTGGAACCCAGGCGAGCTCATGGCATCCACGATCGAACTACGACTGCTTTGCTCATGTCTAGCCGGCGAGGGTCACGTCGACCGAGAACTCCTCGGCCTCCTCGGTGACCACGTCCGACACCCTGCCGGCGTCGCCCACGTCGGCGGCCGCCTGGGCCAGCGCATCCAGGCGCGCCGCCGTGTCGCGCACGACGACCCGGTCGACCTCGGCCCGCATGGAGGTGTGGGCCGAGGTCTTGGCCTTGCGCACCTCACCGAGGACAGCGGCGGCCACGTCGAGCACCAGCGGTTCACCGTCGCCCGCCGCCGCCCGCAGGGGGGCGGGCTCCGGCCACGGGGCCCGGTGCACCGAGCCCTCGTTCCACCACGACCACACCTCGTCGGTGACATAGGGCAGGAAGGGGGCGAACAGGCGCACGATGGCGGACAGGGCCAGGGCCAGGGCCCGGTTGGCCGACGCCGCCTCGTCGTCTCCCCGGCTGCCATAGGCCCGGCTCTTCACCAGCTCGAGGTAGTCGTCGCAGAACGCCCAGAAGAACGCCTCGGTGCGTTCCAGGGCCCGGGCGTAGTCGTAGCCTTCGAAGGCGGTGGTGGCCTCGTCGACGACGTCAGCCAGGCGCGAGAGCATGGCCCGGTCGAGGGGCGCGCTCACCGCAGTGGGCTGCGCCGGGGCCTGCGTGTCGCCCAGGCGGGAGAGGACGAACTTCGACGCGTTGAGCACCTTGATGGTGAGGCGGCGTCCCACCTTGAGCTGACCGGCGTCCACCGCGGTGTCGACCCCCGGGCGCCCGCTCGACGCCCAGTGGCGCACGGCGTCGGCGCCGTACTCCTCGAGGAGGGGCAGGGGGGTGACCACGTTGCCCTTGGACTTCGACATCTTCTTGCGGTCGGGGTCGAGCACGAACCCGGAGATGGCGGCGTGGGCCCAGGGGAGGCAGTCGTTCTCGAAATGGGAGCGCACCACGGTGGAGAACAGCCAGGTGCGGATGATGTCGTGGGCCTGGGGGCGCAGGTCCATGGGGAAGACCCGGGCGAACAGGTCGGGGTCGTCCACCCACGCCCCGGCGATCTGGGGCGTCAGCGACGAGGTGGCCCAGGTGTCCATCACGTCGGGGTCGCCGGCGAAGCCACCCGGCCGGTCGCGCTGGTCGGGCTGGTAGCCGTCGGGGACGTCGGTGGACGGGTCGACGGGCAACCGGCCCTCGTCGGGTCGCAGCGGATGGGCGTGGTCGACGGCGCCGTCGGGCCTGATCGGGTACCACAGCGGGAGGGGGACACCGAAGAAGCGCTGCCGGCTCACCAACCAGTCGCTGTTGAGGCCCCGCACCCACGACTCGTACCGGGCCTGCATGTAGGGCGGGTGCCAGCTCAGTTCGGCACCCCGCGCCAGGAGGGCGTCGGTGTGATCGAGGGTGCGGAAGAACCACTGCCGGCTGGTCACGATCTCCAGGGGGCGGCTGCCCTTTTCGAAGAACTTCACCGCGTGGGTGATGGCCTCAGGCTCGCCGATGAGGTCGCCGGAGTCCCTCAGGAGCTCGACCGTGCGAGCGCGGGCCTGTTTCACCGTCTTGCCCCGAAGCTCGTCCCACACCGCCTGGCCGCCGTCCCCGAACCTTACGGACGCATCCTGGCGGACCCGTCCGTTGCGTTCGAGGATGGCGCGCACGGGCAGGCCCAGCTCGCGCCACCAGATCACGTCGGTGAGGTCACCGAAGGTGCACACCATGGCGATGCCGGTGCCCTTGTCGGGGTCGGCCAGGGCGTGGGCCACCACCGGCACCTCGACGCCGAAGAGCGGGGTCGTGACGGTGCCGCCGAACAACGGGCGGTACCGGTCGTCTTCGGGATGGGCCACCAGGGCCACGCACGCGGCCAGCAGCTCAGGGCGGGTGGTATCGATCTCCACCGCGGCGCCGTCATGGCCGGCGAAGACCAGGCGGTGGTAGGCCCCTGCCTCGTCGCGGTCCTCGAGCTCGGCCTGGGCCACCGCCGTCTGAAAGTCGACGTCCCACAGCGTGGGCGCTTCCGACTGGTAGGCAATCCCCTTGTCGAGCAGGCGCAGGAAGCTCCGCTGCGAGGCTCGCTGGGACCGTTCGTCGATGGTGGCGTAGGTCATCGTCCAGTCGACGGAGAGGCCTAGGTGACGCCACACCGCCTCGAAGGTCTTCTCGTCGGTCGCGGTGAGGCGGTGGCACAGCTCCACGAAGTTGGGCCGCGACACCGGCACGGGGCGGTCGGAGGACGTGAGGTTCTCGGGCGGCGTGAAGTCGGGGTCGTAGGGGAGGGAGGCGTCGCAGCGCACGCCGTAGTAGTTCTGCACCCGGCGCTCGGTGGGCAACCCGTTGTCGTCCCACCCCATGGGGTAGAAGACCTCGCGCCCCCGCATGCGCTGGAACCGGGCGATGGTGTCGGTGTGGGTGTAGGAGAAGATGTGGCCGATGTGCAGCGAGCCGCTGACCGTGGGCGGCGGGGTGTCGATGGCGTAGACCCGGTCGCGAGAGGCAGTGCGGTCGAAGCGGTAGGTGCCGTCGGCTTCCCACCGCTCGATCCACTTGCGCTCCAGGCCGTCGAGGCTCGGTTTGTCGGGGACGGTCGGGCTCATGTGAGCGTTACCGTAACCGGATGATCAGGCTGTACGACACGGCGTCGGCCACCGAGCGCGAGCTCGAGCTTCGCGACCGCGGGCGCCTGTCGATGTACGTCTGTGGGCCGACCGTGTACGACCACCCCCACGTGGGCCACGGTCGGGCCCTGCTGGTCTACGACGTGTTGCGCCGCTACCTCGAGTGGTCCGGCATCGAGGTCCGCCATGTCTCCAACATCACCGACATCGACGACAAGATCATCGCCCGGGCCCGGCGCGACGGGCGCGGCACCGACGAGGTGGCCGCCGAGTTCGAAGCGGCCTGGTACACCGCCGTCGACGCCCTCGGTGTGCTCAGACCCCACGCCGATCCCCACGCCACCGCCTACGTCGACGACATGGTCGACCTCGTCGCCCGCCTGGTCGACAGTGGCCACGCCTACGTCACCGATGAGGGTGTGTGGCTGGCCACCGACACAGTGCCGGGCTACGGCCTGCTGGCTCGCCAGCCCCTCGACAGCCTGCGGTCGGGCGCACGGGTGGGGGTGCTGGCGTCCAAACGCTCAGCCCTGGACTTCGCCCTGTGGAAGCTGACACCCGGGGACGAACCGTCGTGGCCGTCGCCCTGGGGCCCGGGGCGGCCTGGCTGGCATACCGAGTGCGTGGTCATGTCGCTCGACCTGTTGGGCGAGGACTTCGACCTGCACGCCGGTGGCGCCGACCTCACCTTTCCCCACCACGAGAACGAGCGTGCCCAGGCGGTGGCCCTCGGCCGTCCGTTCTCCCGGCGGTGGATGCACCACGCCTTCGTGGAGGTGGCCGGTGAGAAGATGTCCAAGTCCCTCGGCAACTTCACCACCCTCACCGACCTGCTCGCCGCCCACGACCCCCGGGCCTACCGGCTGCTGGTGCTCCAGTCGCAGTACCGCAAGCCCATGGAGGTCACCCCCGCCACCCTCGACGCCGCCACCCGCTCCCTCGCCGCCCTCGACGACTTGGCCCGGCGCGCCGCGGTGGTGCCGGTGGCGCCGGCGGACGCGACGGCCATGGCCTCGTTCCGGTCGCGCATGGACGACGACCTCGACACGCCGGGCGTGATCGCCGACGTGGCTCAGGTTCGCCGGCGGGCCAACGCCCTCCTCGATGCCGGTGACGACGCCGGTGCCGCACCTCTCGTCGCCGCGGTGGCCGAGATCGCCGGTGTGCTCGGCCTGGAGCTTCGGGGGGGAGCGACGACGGTGGGAGGAGGTGGCGGCGGCGCCGGGTTGCCCGCCGATGTGGCGGCGCGCCTGGTCGAGCGCGACGGGGCGCGGGCGGGGCGGGACTGGGCGGCAGCCGACCGCATCCGCGCCAGCCTGGAGGCCGACGGCTGGGTCGTGGAGGACACGCCCGGGGGGACACGGGTGCACCGTTGACCTGGTATGGAAGGCAGGTGCTAGCGTTGGATTTCGAGGGATTGGCGTCTGTACGGCAACACCGCACGGGTTGAGCAGTCCCCTCCGCATATCCGTACCTATCAAGGGGAAGTGCCAACCGTGGCAACCGGTACCGTCAAGTGGTTCAACGCAGACAAGGGCTTCGGATTCATCAGCCAGTCCGACGGCCAGGACGTTTTCGTCCACTTCAGCGCCATCCAGACCTCGGGCTACCGCAGCCTCGAGGAGGGCCAGAACGTCGAGTTCGAAGTCCAGAAGGGCCCCAAGGGCCTGCAGGCTGCGAACGTCAAGCCCGTCGCGCAGTAGTACTGCGTTCTGGCGAATCCGGCCGGCTCTGCCGGCCGGATTTTGACCTGTTCAGCTTTGTGAACTTCGCTGGGCCGCGTGCCTCGTCGTTCACCTGAGCGCAAGCGGGCCCCGCTCCCGGCGGGATTCGGCACGATCTGGTCCACCGTCGCCATCGACCTGGTGGGCTTCGGGATCATCCTGCCCGTCCTGCCCCTGTATGCCGAGCGCTACGGGGCTTCGCCGGCAACCATCGGCCTGCTCCTGGCGTCGTTCTCGATCGCCCAGCTGCTGCTGGCGCCGGTGTGGGGGGCGGTGTCGGACCGCGTGGGTCGCAAGCCGGTGCTCGTACTGTCGCTCGCCGGCACCGCGGTGGGCAGCCTGGTCACCGGGCTGGCGGGAGCGCTCCCGCTGCTGTTCGTGGGCCGGTTGCTCGACGGCGCGTCGGGCGCCAGCGTCTCGGTGGCCCAGGCGTCGGCTGCCGACCTGGCCGGACCCGGCCAGCGGGCCCGGCTGTTCGGCCTGCTGGGAGCGGCGTTCGGCGTGGGGTTCGTGGCCGGGCCCGCCCTCGGCTCCCTCGCCGCTCTGGTCGACCCCCGGCTGCCCTTCTTTGTCGCCGCCGCCCTGGCGGGTATGAACGCGGTGGTCGCCACCCGCCGCCTGCCGGAGACGAATCCGCGCCATGTCTCGGCTCGGGCCGAGCGACCCGTGGCGGTGGCCGACGGCATCGGCGCCGAGGGCATGGGCGGCCTCGACCCCGGGGCGGCGGTCGACCCGGACTCGGACACCTCCGGGGAGCGCAGGTCCCCCGACGGCCGGCGTGTCGCCGTGGCCCCAGGGCCGGGGTTGACCCGACTGGTGGTGGTGGGCTTCGGTTCCTTGGTGGCGTTCAGCGCCTTCGAGGCCACGTTCGCCCTCTTCGGTGAGCGCCGCCTGGGCTTCGGGTTGGCCTCTACCGGTGCGGTCTTCACCGCCATCGGCCTAATGCTGGCCCTGGTCGAGGGAGGCCTGGTCCACCCCGCCGTGCGTCGCCTGGGTGAGGTTCGCGCCCTGCGGCTGGCCCTGGCCGTCAACGCCGTCGGCCTGGTCCTGCTCGCCGCCGTCCATTCGTGGTGGGTGCTGGTGCCTGCCCTGGCCGCCCTGATCTTGGGCCAGGGCCTGGCAACGCCGTCGCTGACGGCGGCCACGGCGTCGGTCGCCTCGGAAAGCCGGCGGGGGGGAGTGCTCGGCCTCCAGCAGTCCGCCGGAGGCCTGGCCCGCGTCGTCGGCCCACTCCTCGGAGGCCTGGCCTTCCAGCACATCGGTATCCCCGCCCCTTACCTGGGCGGAGCGGCGATCATGGTGGTGTGCGCCCTGGTCCTGGGATGAAGGTGACGATGGAGCAGCTCCCATGAATCCCATCAGCAAGGAGTTCTGCGGCTCCGGGTAACATATGAACATGTCCTCAGACGAGGCGGCTCTCCGGGTTCCCGTCGCCCTCGACGAGTGTGAGGTGCGTCTCGTCGATCCCGAACGGGTGGCGTCGGTCCGCACCACTATGCCGCCACGGGAGGTGGTCGACGAGCTGGCCGACGGCGTGTTCAGCCTCCTCGCCGACCCGAACCGGCTCCGTCTGCTGGTCTGCCTGCTCGAAGGCGGCGAGATGTGCGTCTGCGACCTGGCCGCGGCGGTGGGGATGGGGGAGTCGGCGGCATCGCACGCCCTGCGCCTGTTGCGGGCCCACCGGGTGGTGAAGGTGCGTCGTTCGGGGCGCATGGCCTTCTACTCGCTGACCGACGGCCACGTGCGGCTACTCCTCGATGTGGCCCTCGAGCACGTCGGCCACGGCGATGACTGAGCCGCACCTCGCCGGTCCCGGGCCCCGGGCCCACGCGGCACCGCCAAGGGGCACAGTGGCGGACCGGCGCAGCGGCCGTCTGCAGCTGGCCCTGGGTCTCAACGTCGTCATCGTCGTCGTCCAGATCGTCCTCGGCATCGCCGCCCACTCGCTGGGGTTGCTGGCCGATGCCGGCCACAACCTCACCGATGTCGCCGCCGTGGCTGCGTCGCTGGCGGCGGTGCGCTGGGCACTGCGGCGACCGACCACCGAGCGATCCTTCGGCTACCACCGGGGCACCATCCTGGCGGCACTGTTCAACGCCGCCAGCATCCTGGCCATCACCGTGTTCATCTTCTACGAGGGTGTCATCCGGTTGCTCGATCCCCGGCCGGTCAGCGGCGGCACCGTGCTGGTGGTGGCAGGGGTCGCCGCGGTGGTGAACACCATGGCTGCCCTCGCCGTGCGCGAGCACAGCCACGGTCATGCTCACGGGGCGGAGGCGGGGCCGGGGGGCCCCAGCGATCTCAACATGCGGTCGGCCATGTTGCACATGATCAGTGACGCCCTGGCGTCGCTGGGCGTGGCCGTCGCCGGCGCCGTCATCGTGGTGACGGGTGGCAACTTCTGGGTGGACCCGGCGGTGTCGCTGGGCATCGGAGCGCTGATCGCCTGGCAGGCCTGGCGGCTCATGCGCCAGGCCGCCGAGGTGTTGTTGGAGTCCACCCCGAGCGGGCTCGACTCCGAGGTGCTCCAACAGGCCATGACCTCGGTGGAGGGTGTGGAGACCGTGCACGACCTGCACGTGTGGAGCCTGTCCAGTGAGGTGCGGGCCCTGTCTGCCCACCTGGTGCTGGCCGGACATCCCAGCCTGGAGGAGGCCCAGGTGGTGGGGACGGCGGTGAAGCGGGCCATCAGTCGCCCGTTCGCCATCGCCCACGCCACCCTGGAGCTGGAATGCGAGTCGTGCGTGGACGACGGCACCTGGTGCGCCATGGACATGACTCCCGGCAGTGACGACTGTGGCCCTGACCACGGCCCTGGCCACGCCGGCCGGCAATGACCGACGGTCAGCACGACCCGCACGGCCACGACGCTCACGACGGTCACGACGGTCGCGACCGCCTCGGACATGCCACCATCCACACCAGCCCGTGCGGTCACGACGGGCGCGATCACCATGCCGCCACTGCCCACCACTTCTTCCCCGACGCGTGAGACCCTCTGGAGCGTGATGCGGCGTCTGGCCACGGCCTTCGTCATCGTCGTGGGTGTTCTCATCCCCGCCCGCCCGGCGGCCGCCCACTCCGTCACCGGCGTACAGCCCACCAACTACCGCAGCCAGATCATCGGCGTCACACCTGCCACACCTGGGCTCACCGTCGTGCTGCTCGACCTCGGCAGCCGTGTCCGCCTCACCTGGCACGGTCCTGACGAAGTTGTCGTGATCGACTACGACGGCGGGCCGTACCTGCGCATCGGGCCGGGCGGGGTCTTCGAGAACCGGCGGTCGTCAATGGCCTCCACGCCATCGGGCGCGGCGCCGACGTCCACAACGGTCACGCCGGCGCCCGCCGTCGCCGCGCCGGCGCCGGACTGGCACCGGGTGTCCGCAGGATCGACGGCGACCTGGAAAGATCGGCGCAGCCAATGGCAGGGTCCCCAACCGGCGTCGGTGGCAGCGCATACCGGACGGGCCCAGGTGGTGGGCCAGTGGGTCATCCCCATGCGCCGGGCGGACACCGACATCGCCGTGGACGGCCGCGTCACCTGGGTCCCACCGCCCTCGGCGGCACCGTGGCTGGTCGCAGCTCTCCTGCTGGCCATCCTGATCGCGCCCCTCGGGCTCCTCCGCCGGTGGGGCCCACCGCTCAGCGCAGTGGCTGCCCTGCTCCTGGCCAATGACATCGTCCACAGTGTCGGTAACGCCATGGCGGCGCGCGGGTCGGTGCCCGGCATCGTGTTCAAAGTCGTGGTCGGCGGGCTCGCCCTCACCGCAGCTTGGGTCGCCGCCCTCTGGGCGGTCCCCGCGCTGCAACGCCAGCGCGTGGGAGGCCTCTTCGTGGCCGGCTTCGCCATCTTCGCCATGCTGATGATCAGCGGTCTGGGCGACTCCCTGAGCCTCGGACGCTCAGAACTGCCCTACGCCTTTGCCCCGGTCATGGCTCGCGCCGCCATCACCCTGGCCATCGGCGGAAGCGTCGGCCTCCTGGGAGCCATCGTCGTGGTGTTGAGGCGACATCCGGAGTACTGGCTGGCCGACGCGCGCCAGCCGGCACCACGGTGAGCTCGGTGGGATCCGCCGCTACGTCAGTCAGACGGCGGCGGTCAGGGCCAGCCCCACGAATGCAGCGGCGAGTCCCACGACCACGCTGCCCACCGCGTTCCGGAGGGCTCCGTCGACCGCACCCTCCTCGACGAGGCGAACCGTCTCGAAGCTGAACGTACTGAACGTCGTGTAGGCCCCCATGCCACCGGTGCCGAGGACCGTGCGGGTGCTGGCGCCGAGTTGGTGGTAGAGGCCGAGGCCCGTCAGCACTCCGAGGATCAGGCAACCGGTCACGTTGACCACGAACGTCCCCCAGGGGAATGCGCCGCCGGTGCGGTCCTGGACCAGGCCGTCGAGCAGGTAACGAGCCGTGGCGCCCATGGCGGCGGCGACGAGAAAGGCG
Source organism: Acidimicrobiales bacterium (assembly GCA_036264885.1). Lineage (GTDB taxonomy): Bacteria > Actinomycetota > Acidimicrobiia > Acidimicrobiales > AC-14 > DATAQC01. Next base: position 15,648 of record DATAQC010000013.1, read on the forward strand.
ACCCAACTGGCGCCGGTCACGACCCGTCTCGGATGCGCCCGGTGAGGATGCCGGCGTAGGCGACAGCGAGACCGACGACAAGGCTTCCCAGTCCATAGGAGGCGGCGGTGAGCGGATGGCCGTCCTTGATGAGCAGGGCTGTCTCGACTTCGTAGGTCGACATGGTGGTGAATGCGCCCAGGACCCCGGTGGCGAGGAAGGGGCGCACGAGACGGGTCGGCGGGAACCGCTCGACGAGCAGCACGAGCAAGAGGCCGAGGATGAAGCTGCCCGACACATTCGTCCAGAACGTGGCCCACGGGAAACGGCCCGTCCTGGTGGGGAGCCACTGGGCGACGCCATAGCGCGCCGCAGCGCCGAGCATGCCGCCGAGCGCGATGACGGCGAGCACGTCGGGCCGAGGCCGGCCCACCGCGGGTTCGCCGGGGTCACCGGGCGCCAGGTCGGGGTCGATGGGTTCTGTTCTACCCGACCGCCCGGTTGGCGAGGACTGCGACTAGGCCGGTAGCTGTTCGGTCATGTGCTGCGTGACGCGCCTCGTCACCCGTTGTTCGACGATGAAGGCGACAAAGGGCACGAGCCCGGCCGCCGCCATGGCCAGCATCTGGGGCCACCTGAGTCCCGCTCGGCGGCTCAGGTCGATGGCCGTGAGGAGGTAGACGATGTAGAGCAACCCGTGGATGGGCCCGAGCACCTGCACCACCGTCGGGCTCCCGGCGCCGTACTCGAGGGGCATGCCCACGAAGACGAGCACCACCAGCGCCACCCCGACGACGTCGGCCATCACCCGGTAGCGGCCGAGGGCTCGGGTCACGGGAGGCCCTTCGGGTTTCGCCACGTCTTGGGCCGTCCCTCGGCGGCGAGAGCTGACAGAGCGTCGTTGTACGACCGCATCGCCGGGCTCTCTTCGTCGCGCCGGCGCCGGCGCCCCTCCGGCTCGCCCGTCGCACCTCGAGCCTGAAGGGACCGCGAGACGTCGGCGGCCTCGTGGTTCGGGCGGTCATGGATGAGCTGCCACCAGAAGTAGCCGGCCACGACGGCGAACACCGGCCATTCGACGGCGTATCCGTAGCTGGCCAGGTTGCCCGACCTGGCCCGATTGACCTGCCACCACCCGGCGAGAAGGCATAGGGAAGCGACCGTGACGAAAGCCAGGTGCAACAACAAGGCCCTCGCGGTGTACCAGCGCCGATGCACATGCCAACCGTATCCGGGGCCGGTTGGGCCATCCCGGCGCGCCCACTGAGCGCCGGCGGGCGACGCAAGGCGTCTACGGGGAGCCGACTTCGTAGTTGCGGGGGTTCTGGACGACGCCGTCGATGCGCACCTCGAAATGAAGGTGGGCGCCGGTCGAATGGCCGGTGGACCCGACGAAGCCGATGATCTCGCCCTGGCGCACCGATTGTCCTTCGGAGACGGCAATGCGGGACTGGTGGGCGTAGCAGGTGGACATGCCACCGCCGTGGTCGATGCACACGTAGTTGCCATAGCCGTCGTTGGGGCCGGCGAAGACCACGGTGCCGTCCTTGGCCGCGGCGATGGGGGTGCCGGTGGGAGCGGCGATGTCGATCCCCGGGTGGATGGTGCCCCAACGCGCCCCGAACTCGGACGTGACGGGGGCGTGGACGGGCCAGATCAACCCGGCCGACGAGGCGGTGCCGCTGCCGACCCGGGTCCCCGGCGCCACTGCCGTGCCACTGGGGGCCGATCGCTGGCGGATGAGGTTCTCCAACTCCGCCTGGTGGCTGTTGAGCTCGTTGCTCTCGCCCTGGAGGTCGGCGATGCGCTTGGTCAACTCGGCGTGGGTCGCCTGCTGGGCGGCCTGCGACTTCTGCAACACGTTGGAGCGATCGGCTTCGACCGCAGCGCGCTGGCTGGCCAGCTTCTCGGCTGCTTGGACGGCCTTCTTGGCCTCGGCCTGGTCCTGACGGGTGCCCCGCAGCCCTTCGACCGCGCTCGTCGTGCTGGACTGCACCAGGTCCAGCAGCGCCTGGCGGCGGGCGGCGTCATCAAAGGTGGCGGCTTTGCTCAGGGCCATGATGCCGCCCTGACCGACCGGGTCGGTGTAGGCCTGCACGGCCTGGTGGGCCAGGTTCTGGCGCAGGCCGCTGACCTTGGTGTCGATGGCGTCCAGGCGTGCCGTGGCTGCCTGCAGTCCGGCCTGGGCGACCACTTGGGCCTGGTGGGCGTCGTCGGTTCGGGCCTGTTGTGCGGTGACGGCGCGATCCAGGCGAGCCAGTTCGGCTTCCACCCCGGCATCGGTGGCCTTGGCCAGGTCGAGCTGGGTCCGCACCTGCTGCTGCTTGGTCCTGGTGGCATCGCGCTCGGAGGCGGCGTCGGCCCACGCCGGCCCGCCCGACGGTGCCGCAGCCGCCAGCATGGCCGCAGTGAGGACTGCGGCCCACAGAGCATGCCGGGGGCGCGGCCGTGGCCGGGACGGCCGCCGGCAGGCAAGCGGGCGCACAGCACGGGCGGGTGTGGAGGATGCGGGAGCCACGGCGACGGACGCTCCGACCGGCGTGATCGCCATCGGGAGCGAGTGCAAAGGATAGACAACAAGGGCAACATTGACAACACCAACAACATCCGCCACACCCAATGGAGGAAGGTCAGGTTCTTCCACCACTGCCGGCACACCGGCCGGCGGACCTGCTCCTCGAGGTGTTCGCCGCTCATGGGGCGCCGCTCAGTAGACGATCACCGACCGGGCGACCTCGCCGGCGGTCATCGATCGGAAGGCGTCGTTCACGTCGTCGAGCCCGATGCGGCGGGACACGAGCGTCTCCAGTTCGAGCTTCCCGCCGTGGTGCAGGTCGACCAGGCGGGGTATGTCGCGGCGCACGTCGGCGGAGCCGTACCAGCATCCCTTGATGGTCTTCTCGGCCAGCACCAGGCCGACCATGGCCGGCAGGTTCACCATGACGTCCATGGAGGGGATCCCGACCAGGACGGCCTGGCCGCCCCGCCGGGTCATGTCCACAACCTGGGCGATGGTGCGGGCCAAGCCGATCACCTCGAAGGCGACGTCGGCGCCGCGCTCGCCGCTCAGGCCCATCACCGCGGAGACGGGGTCGGTGGCACTGGCGTCGACCACATGGGTGGCCCCCAGTGCCTCGGCCAGATCCAGCTTGGCCGGGTTGGTGTCCACGGCGATGATCGTCGCCGCCCCGGCGATCCGGGCCCCTTGCACCACGTTGAGGCCGACGCCGCCGCAACCGACGACGGCCACCGTGTCACCCTCGACGACCTGGGCGGTGTTGAGGACGGCGCCCACACCGGTCAGCACGCCGCAGGCCAGCAGGGCAGCGAGGCTGAGGTCGATGTCGGCGGGCACGCCGACGACTCCGGTGGCCGGCACCACAGTGTCGGTCGAGAACGTGCCGCACCCCGACATCTGGAACAGAGGGGCGCCGGCGGAGCGGAGCCGGGGTGTGCCGTCGAGCAGCCCGCCGGAGATCAACACCGCGTCGGCCTCCTGGCACAGCTCGGGTTGGTCCCGGCAGCAGTAATAGCACCGCCCGCACTGGGGCACCCACGACACGACGACGTTGTCGCCCACGGCCACGCCGGTGACTCCGGGGCCGATCTCGGTGACGATGCCCGCACCCTCGTGGCCCAGCACCGCAGGCAGGGGAATGGGCAGGATGCCGTCGCGCATGGACAGGTCGGAGTGGCACACGCCCGACGCCGCCATGTGCAGGGCCACCTCGCCGGCACGCGGCGCCTCCACTTCGATGTCGTCGCGCAGCTCCAGCGGCTGGGTCAGGGAGGTCAGCACCGCGGCACGAGTCACGGGGCTTTCTACACTCAATGGAAGCTGCCGCCGCCACGTTCCTCCCGCTCGGCCGCCATCACTCCGTATCCCACGATGATGGCGGGCAGGAGCACCACCGACCCGGTGACCAGGGCCACCACGACCACGGTGACGACCGCCGGGGTGAAGTCCCTCGCGAAGCCCACGGCGAAGGCGACGGCGGCCAGGAGGAGGCAGCTGTACCCGATCCTCTTGCCCAACCCGGCCAGCCGCTTCATGCGGGCCCGGCGAGCCAGGACCGGATCGTCGTCGGTCGTGGTCATGTGCTCGGTTCCACGCTCACCAGCATGCCGTCCAGCCGGCGTCGCCGAGGAGGCGGGCCAGACGCCGTTCGAGCGACGCCAGGGAGAAGTGACGCCGGGCGATGGCCTGGTTGGCGTCCAGCAGGGCGACCTCGGGGGCGTCGAGCCAGGCGGCCAGCGGGCGGTGGTCGTCGGCCGGGAACCAGCGGAAGCCGAACGCGGCGATCTCGCGAACCACCGGGTAGCGACCGACGGCCAGGGGCCGGCGGTGGATGGCCGACTCGACGGTGGGGTTCCCGAAGCCCTCCCACGTGGATGGGAAGGCCACGGCGTCAGCGGCGGCATAGGCGTCGGCCATGGAGACCCCGTCGGGGAGACCCCTGACCGTTGGGACGCTAGCTGAGCCGAGCAGGCGGTCGAGCTCGGGACCGTAGCCCTCCTCGGGCGGTCCGAGCAGCCAGTAGGTGGCCTCGAGGTCCTCGGCCAGGCGGACGGCACAGGGGATGTTCTTGCGAGCGATGGCGCGTGTCGGCTGTACGAGGAGGCGGGCGGCGGAGTCGACGTCTATCGCCGTGCGGGTCGACACCCGGTCGCCGGCCTTGACGTCGACGTCGAAGCAATTGGGGATGACGGTGGCCGTCACGCCCCGGGCAGCCAGCTCGGCACTGGTGCGGTGATTGACCGTGACATGGGCCCACGCCGGGCCGACGGGCGGGAATCCCACCACGTCGGTGAACGGGGCCCGCTGCCAAACGAGATCGTGATGGTGGAAGACCACCGGGCGATCACCCAGGGCGGCCACCAGGGATCGGGCGGCAGCCCGGTTCAACGGCAGCGAACAAAGGTTCTCCACCACGACGAGATCGGCATCGGCGAGGGCGTCGTCGATGTCGGCTGGGCTGGGAGGGGTGCGGGCGGCGATGGCCAGGCCCGGGAGGACGCGGTCGACCGGCCCTTCCCCGGCGACGGTGACGACGCGGAAGCCCAGTGACGCCAACGCCGCCGCCCATTTGGCCGCCTCCACCGACACCCCGTCGGGGCAACCGAGGCGGAACGACACGATGGCGACGGTCGGGTTCAAGGCCGAAGTGTCGCGTGTCTGTGGCCCGGCCGGGAATTCGGCGGGCTGACGCGTTACCGTCGCTGGTCGAGCGAGACCGCCGGCCAGGCCGGCGGTGGCGAGGAGACAGCCATGGCGACCAGATCAGCGCGGCGGGACCGTACGCGACGACGTATCTGCACCCTCATCGGCGCGGGAGCGGTGACCGCCGTCGTGGGCGGGGCCATGGCCGGGACGGCCTACGCCGCCAGTGTCACCGTGGCCTGCACGGGCCCCGGCGGCGGAGCCGCCGGTCTGCGCGCCGCCATCGCCCACTCCAACCACACGGCGGGCGCTGACACCATCGACCTTGCTCCGGGATGCACCTATGTCCTCACCAAAGAGGCGAACCCCGGCAACGGCCTTCCCGTCGTCACCGGCACCCTCGTCATCCACGGCCACGGTGCCACGATCCGCAGGTCGTCGGAGTCGGCGTTCCGGATCGTCGAGGTGGCCCCCGGCGCCGACCTGACGCTCGACCAGATCACCGTGTCAGGTGGACTGGTCTCCTCGAGCGGCGGGGCGACGGCCTTCGGGGGCGGCATCCTCAACAGCGGGCAGCTCACGATCATCGACAGCACGATCAGCGACAACGGGGTGAGCGGCACCGGCGCCTCGGCCGGCGGCGGGGGCATCGCCAACAACGGCACCCTGAGCGTGCACGACACGGTCCTGCGCAACAACACGGCGACGGCCACCGGTACGGGCATCATCTTCGCTGCCGTCGGCGGGGCGATCCTGAACCGGACGGGGGCGACCACGACCATCGACGACAGCTCTGTCGTGGCCAACGCGGCCATCTCCACCGGATCTTCCCAGTTGTTCTTCATCGCCTCGGCCGGCGGCATCGCCAACTCCGGCACCCTCACCGTCAACCGCACCGATATCAACGGGAACCGGGCCGTGGCTGACGGTGCCAACGGCCAGGCCGGGGGCGGCGGGATCAGCATCGCCGACGGCGTGGTCACCATGGCCGACAGCACCGTCGCCGGCAACGCCGCCACTGCCAGCGGAGCCGGAGCCGAGGCGCACGGCGGCGGCGTGGAGAACAACGGCCAGACCAAGCTCACCGACACCGAGGTGACAGGGAATGTGGCCACCGGTCCCGTGGCCCAGGGCGGAGGCCTCTACAACGGACGACGGCTCACCCTCATCCGTAGCCGGGTGGTCGCCAATGTCGCTGCAGGCACGTCGGCGCCGGGGCAGGGCGGAGGCATCTTCACTGACGCCGGGCACGTGACGCTCAGGGCCACGGTGGTGTCGGCCAACCAGCCTGACGACTGCCAGCCGGCCATCGCCGGCTGCTGAGCGGGGACGGAGTACCCGGGCGAGCTAGGCTGCGGGCACTCTTCTGAGTTGGCCCACCGCTCCTTCAACCACGAGGGACGTGACTCGCTCACGTCCTTTCGAGGGAGTTTCGGATGTCAACGAATTCGGAGTCATTGGCGGAAGCCCTGGGGGCCATGTCGCGGTTCTTCGTCGGCGACGCCACCATGCAGGAGACGTTGCAGCGGGTCTCCGACCTGGCCTGCGCGACTGTGCCCAGCGCATCGATGGTGGGGCTGACCATGCTGGTAGACGGCCGACCCCGCACCGCGGTGTTCACCGACGACCGGGCGCCCGAGATCGACGCCGCCCAGTACGACACCGGCATCGGTCCCTGCCTCGACGCTTTCCGCCACCTCCAAGTGTTCCGGATCGACGACATGGAGGTCGATCGTCAGTGGGGGCCGTTCAGTGCGGCCGCCGTCGACCATGGGATTCGCAGCTCCATGTCGATCCCGCTCGTCGCCCGCCACGAGGGCGTCGGGGCGCTCAACTTCTACTCGGGCACGCCCGGCGCGTTCTCCGACGACGACGTCCAGCTGGGCCTGCAGTTCGCCACCCACGCCGCCATCGTGCTGGCCAACTCCCAGGCCTACTGGGACGCCCACCAGCTCGGCCAGGACCTCTCGACGGCCATGGCGTCGCGCGCCACCATCGAACAGGCCAAGGGCATTCTCATGGGCGCCGAGCACTGTTCGGCCGACCAGGCGTTCCAGATCCTGGTGAAGGCGTCCCAGCGCGAGAACCGCAAGCTGCGGGAGGTCGCCGAACAGATCGTGGCTCGGGCTGCCGGGACTGCGGACGCGGAGCATACGAGCGTCTCCTGAGCGCCTGCGGCCAAGCGGGGCGTCAGCCCCCTGACCTCGTCAGACGTTGGCGGGCAGGAGGCGAGAGAAGTTCTCGAAGAAGACGAAGAGGACAATGAGGAACACGGGCGTGGCCAGCAGGTAGGCGGGCCAGCGGCGCCACCAGTGACCTGCGGCCCAGGCCAGGAACCAGATGGCGGCGGCGGCGAGGCCCCAGGCGATCGCCGGGCCCTTGGGCGCGGAGGTGCCGGACAGGCCGGCCAGAGCGGTGCCGTCGCTCGGGGGGGCGGCGGGACCGCTGATGGGCGCCTCCACCGGGGCGGCGGTGGGGCCGGCGAGGGTGGCCACGATGATCAGGCGCTGGGCGGCGCTGTACTTGGGGTTGCAAGTCGTGAGGGTGAGCCGGTTGTCGGGCGTGGGGGCGAGCACTGACACCTCGCTGGGCGACACCACCCTGGAGCTGGACACCTCGTAGCGGAAGGTTCCCGCCCTGGTGCGTACGGTGATGGGATCGCCGTTCTTCAGCTCGTCGAGACGGTTGAACGGCGCGCCGTAGGTGGTGCGGTGGCCGGCGATGGCGGCGTTGCCGGCCTCGCCTGGCAGTGGCGTCCCGGGATAGTGGCCGGGTCCCTTCTTGAGGTCCTCGACCCCGACACCCTCGACGACTGCCTGGTCGACGCCGATGTCGGGGATCTGGATCACGCCGATGGCGCCGTCAGCCGGGGCGGCCACCGTGTCGGGAGGGGCGGCGGAGCCGACGGTGGTCGGCGTGGTGACCCTGTTGAACTGGTTCTTGAGCGCCTTCTGGTCGCGCCGCTGGGCGAAACCGGTGCCCCAGAGCTCGTAGGCGACGAACAAGAAGATGAGCACGCCGCATGCGATGAGCGTCTTGCCGATGCCACGGACGACCTTGCGCAAGTCGAGAGGCGATCCGCCCCGACCGGACCGGCGCGGCGCACCCCGGGGGAAGCGGCCGCGCGTGCGCAGCCCGCTTGGACCGTGGTCGTGGCGCGCCGGTACCGTGGAGGTAGTCGACATGGGACTCATCGTACGCTTCCGCTCTGCGGTCTCACTGCTCGGCCGCTTCCCTGCCCTGGCCGGGGTCGACCTTGACGTCGGGGCAGAAGAGGTCGTCCTGCTCCACGGTCCCAACGGCGCGGGCAAGACGACGCTGCTGCGGGCGTGCGCGGGTCTGGTCGCCATCGGCGCCGGTGAAGCCCAGGTGCTGGGCCACGACCTGCGACATGACCGCCGCGGCGTCCGTCGCCGGGTCGGCCTGCTGGGCCACGCCTCCGGCCTTTACGACGACCTCACGGTGGAGGACAACCTGCGCTTTTCCGCTCGTGCCGCCGGGCACCCGGCGAGCGCCGCCGACGCGGCCATGACCAGGCTCGGCCTCGACGGCCGGCTCCGCCAGGTCCGGGTGGGTCGGCTTTCCGCCGGCCAGCGCCGCCGCACCGCCATCGCCACCGTCGTCGCCCGCCGCCCCGAACTGTGGTTGCTCGACGAGCCCCACGCCGGTCTCGACGCCGGCGGGCGCGACCTGCTCGACACCCTCGTGGGCGAAGCGGTCAGCAATGGAGCCACCGTGGTCCTGGCCTCGCACGAGCTGGAACGGGCCAACGGGTTGGCCACGCGCCGCCTGTTGGTGGCCGGCGGCCGGGTGGTCGACGGCCTTCTCGGGGCCGACCGCTCAGACCAGCCCGACGGGGCGGAGAACAAGGCCGACCAGGCCGACGGTCCCGTCAAGCAGGCCGAACATGTTGCGTGATGCCGGCCTGGTGGCGGCCAAGGACCTCCGGGTGGAGCTGCGGTCCCGGGTCGCCACCAACCAGGTCGTGCCCTTCGCCGTGCTGGTGCTCATCCTGTTCGCCTTCGCCCTCGACCCCGACCGGGGCATCCTCGGCCGGGCGGCGGCCGGGTTGTTCTGGGTCACCGTGCTGTTCTCGGCCGTGTTGGCTATCCAGCGCTCGTTCGCCATCGAGGCCGACGACGATGCCCGTGACTCCCTGCGACTGTCGGGCCTCGACGGGGCCGGCGTCTTCTTGGGCAAGGCGGCGGCCGTGGCCCTCGAGCTGCTGATGCTCGAGGCGGTCCTGGCAGTGGGCGTGGTCGTGCTCTACGACGTGTCCCTGCACGACGGCGCCCTCCTCGTGCTGGTCTGCCTGCTGGCCACCGTGGGCATCGCCGCCAGCGGAATTGTCTACGGGGTGGTGGCCGCCGGGCTGCGGGTGAGCGATACCCTGCTCCCACTACTCGTGTTGCCCGTTCTCGCACCCGTGCTCCTGGCCGCCACCCGGGCGAGCGAGGCCGCCCTGGCGACGGTACCGGGCGACGCCTGGCCATGGGTGCGGCTGCTCGCCGTGTTCGCCACCATCTACACCGTGTTCGGGGTGGTCGCTTTCGGCCCCCTCCTGGAGGAGGCATGACCACCGCATCGCGAGCCACCCGGATACTGGGGGTGGCCACGCTGGCCAGCCTGGCCGTCACCGCGTGGCTGGCCTTGGTCGTCTCACCGGCCGACGTCAACCAGGGCGACGCCGTGCGCCTGCTGTACCTGCACGCACCAACCGCCTGGCTGGCCATGTATCTGTCGTTCGGCGTGACCACGTTGGCCAGCATCCTCTACCTGTGGCCACGGACCCGCTCCCGGCTCTGGGACCTGGTAGCGGGAGCCTCGGCCGAGGTCGGGGTCCTCTTCATCGGCCTCACCTTGGCTGTCGGCTCCATCTGGGGCCGCACCACGTGGGGGGTGTGGTGGACCTGGGACGCCCGCCTCACCAGCACCGCCGTGCTGTTCGTCCTCTACCTCGGCTACCTGGCCGTGCGCCGGGTGCCCGCCGACCCTCTGGTGCGGTCGCGGCGGGCGGCCATAGTCGCCCTGGCCGCCTTCATCGACGTGCCCATCGTCCACCAGGCGGTGGAGTGGTGGCGGACCCTGCACCAGCCGGCCACCATCTTCGACGAGAGGCGTCTGCTCGACCCCCGGATCCACGGCACCATGCTGTGGACGTTGCTGCTGAGCGTCGTCGCCTTCACCCTCCTGTACGCCTGGCTGCTCATCCACCGGGTCCGCCTGGCCCGGATGGAGGAGCTGGTCGACGATCGCGAGCTGGCCGACGCCCTGGCCGAGCGGCGGGCCGAGGGAGCGGCCGCCACCTCCGCTCCCGACGAGATGCCGGGCCTGGTGCCCGAACGAAGTGGCGCGGGCGTTGACTGACGCCGGCTACGTCGCAGGGGGCTACGGGGTCACGGTGGTGGCCATCAGCGCCTACGTCGCCCACATGTGGATCCGCAACCGAGCCTTGACCCGCGCCGCCGCAACCCGGTCCGACCACCGTGCCCCCGACGACCCCGATGTCACCCGGGAGGCCCGATGATCGGGCAGCGCCGGCGCCTGTGGCTGGCCGGCAGCGTCGTTCTCGCCGCCCTGGGGTTCCTCGTCTTCCAGGGGCTGGGCAACGCCACCGTCTACTTTCGCACCGCTGACGAGGCCGTCGCCCAGAGGTCGACGCTGGGAACCAGGCGCTTCCGCCTCGAGGGCACGGTGGTGGCCGGCAGTGTGGCCGAGAGACAGGGCGACGTGGCCTTCCGGGTGGCCAACAACGGCATCGAGGTGCCCGTTCTCCATCGCGGCGACCCGCCCGAGATGTTCAAGCCCGACATCCCCGTCGTGCTCGAGGGTCACTTCCAGGGTGACACCTTCGCCAGCGACCGCATCATGGTCAAGCACTCCGAGACCTACGTCGCCGACCACCCCGAACGGGTGACCACCTCGGTGCCGGCAACGCCCCCGCCTTCCTCGCAATGAACGCAGCCCTTGGCACCGCCGGCGTGGCCCTGGCCCTGTCGGCCGCAGTGCTCGGCATGGTCACGCTCGCCGTCGGCCTGCGCCGTGGCGACCCCCGTCTGCTGAGCGCCGGCCAGCGCTACGTCTGGCTCATCCTCGGTGGCGCCGTGCTGTCGGTGGTGGCCATGGAGGCGGCGTTCATCGGCCACGACTTCGCCCTGAAGTATGTGGCCGACAACGGGAGCCGCGAGACCCCGTTTCTGTACACGGTCTCGGGCATGTGGTCGGCCCTGGAGGGCTCGATCCTGCTGTGGTCGCTCATCCTGGCCGGCTACCTGGCGGTGATGGTCCGCCACTTCCGTGCCCGGGCCGGCGACCACCTGGTGGCCTGGGCCACGCTGACGGGGTTCGCGGTGGCCGCCTTTTTCTTCGGCCTCATGGCCGGACCGGCCAACCCGTTCAAGGTGATCAGCGGGGTCGTCCCCGCCGACGGCCAGGGCCCCAACCCCCTCCTCCAGAACCACCCCCTGGTCGCGTTCCACCCGCCCATCCTGTACATGGGCTTCGTGGGGTTCACCATCCCGTTCGCCTTCGCCATCGCCGCCCTGGTCACCGGCAGGGTGGGGGAGGGCTGGTTGGTCGAGACCCGGCGGTGGACCCTGTTCGCGTGGGGCTTCCTCACCGTCGGCATCGTGTTGGGCGCCTGGTGGTCCTACGAGGTGCTCGGGTGGGGCGGCTACTGGGCCTGGGACCCGGTGGAGAACGCCTCGTTCCTCCCGTGGCTCACGGCCACGGCCTACATCCATTCGGTCATGGTGCAGGAGCGCCGGGGGATGCTGCGCGTGTGGAACCTGTCGTTGCTGGTGTCCACCTTCGCCCTCACCATCCTGGGCACGTTCCTCACCCGTTCCGGGGTGCTCGACTCGGTGCACGCCTTCTCCGAGTCCAACATCGGGCCTGCCCTGCTCGGCTTCTTCGCCCTCGTGGTGGGAGTGTCGATCGCCCTCATCGGCTGGCGCGGTGATCGGCTGCGCTCGCCGGGAGCCATCGACTCCCCGCTGTCGCGCGAAGGCGCCTTCCTGGCCAACAACGTGGCCTTCGGCGCCTTCGCCTTTGTGGTGCTGCTCGGCACCGTGTTCCCCCTGATCGCCGAGGCCATCAACGGGGACCGCCTCTCCGTCGGTGCCCCCTACTTCGACACCATGACCGCTCCCGTGGGGTTCACCCTGCTCTTCTTGATGGCCGTCGCCCCCGCTCTGCCGTGGCGCAAGGCCTCGGGTGAGCTGTTGCACCGACGCCTCCTGTGGCCGGCGTGGGCGGCGACGGTGACGGTCGTGGCCTGCGTGGCCGCCGGCCTGCGGGGCCTGGCCCCCCTCATCGCCTTCGGGCTGGGCGCCTTCGCCGCCGCCGCCGCCGTGCGCCAGCTGCTGCTGTCGGCCCGGGCCGCCCGTCGCCAGGGAAGCCCGGCGTGGCGGGGCCTCCTGGGGCGGGCCAACGGGGGCATGGTGGTGCACATCGGCGTGGTGGTGATCGCCGTGGCCTTCGCCGCCAGTCACTCGTACGGCCAGCGCCACGAGTTCCGCCTCGACCCGGGCCAGACCGCCCACCTGGGCGGGCACTCCATCACATACCTGGGCACCACCACGGTCCAGCACGCCAACAAGAAGACCCTGTCGGCCCGGGTGCGCGTCGACGGGGGTCAGGTGTACGAACCGGCGCTGCAACAGTTCCCGTTCGCCTCGCAGGCCATCGGGTCGCCGTCGGTACGGGTGGGCATCCTGGACGATGTGTACCTCACCCTGGTCGCCGCGCCCGAAGGCGACACGACCGCCGCCGTGGTGGGGATCAACGTCCAGCCCCTCATCGCCTGGCTGTGGATCGGCGGGGGCCTGATGGGGTTCGGGACGTTCCTGGCGGCGTGGCCCGGCCGTCGCCGCCGGCCCACTGAACCGTCGTCGGCGCCGGCCGTCCCCACCGTCGAGCCGTCGATGGCGCCGGTGGCCGACGACCCGCCGGTGGCGGTGGGCCCCCATGCCTGAGGCTGCGCCCGGCCCGGCCCGCCCGGCCCGGAGCCACCTGTGGGCCTGGGCGCTGATAGCCCTGGTGCTGGCGGGGGCGCTGGCCCTCGGCCGCGGGGACCCGGGGCCGCCGTCGGATGCCCAGCGGGCCCACGACATCGCCACCGAGATCCGCTGTCCCACCTGCCGGGGCCTGTCGGCTGCCGACTCCGATGCCCCGTCGTCCCAGGCCATCCGTGACGAGATCCTCAGGCGAGTGCAGGCGGGCCAGACGGATGGGCAGATCCGCGGGTACCTGGTGAGCCGGTACACCATCGACATCCTGCTCGAGCCCCAGCGTCACGGGGTGGCGGTGCTGGTGTGGGCCCTGCCCATCGTCGCCGGCATCGCCGCCCTGGGCGGGCTGATCCTGGCGTTCCGGCGGTGGCGGGCGCATCCCGGAGTGGCTGTGTCGGCCGGCGACCAGGCCCTCGTCGACGAGGCCCTCCGCCGGTGAGTCCCACCCGGCGCCGCTCGGAAGGTGCCACCGACGTCGCTCCCGAGCCCGCTCCCACGCCTGCGTCCGGCGCCGAGAGCCCGACCGACCTGGCGGCACTGGAGGAGGAGCGCGACTTCCTGCTCCAGTCGTTGCGGGACCTCGACCAGGAACGCGACGCCTCCGACATCGACGAGGCCGACTACCGCACGCTGCACGACGACTACACTGCCCGGGCCGCCGCCGTGCTGCGCACCATCGAATCGGCGTCCCAGCCGCCGCCGGGGCCGGCGCCGACCGACGGCAGTGGCTCCCCCCCCCGACGCCCGGCACGGAAAGACAAGCCGGCGGGGGCGAGCCACACCAGCCGCTCCCGTCGTCTCGTCATCGGGATCACCATCGTGGTCCTGGTGGCGGCGGCCGCCGGCGTCGCCTTGACCAGCTTCACCGGCAACCGCGTCGGCGGCGACAACTCCTCCGGGCAGGCGACGTCGGCGACGGCCCGTCACGTGGCCAAGGCTCAGCAGCTGGAGGGCCAGGGGAAGGCGGCCGAGGCCCTCAAGGAGTACGACGCCGCCATCACCGCCGATCCCAGCAACGTCGTGGCCCTCACCTACAAGGGCTGGTTGCTCGGCCGGGCCGGGTTCAACGACCCCGCCATGGCCGCCCTCGACAAGGCCATCGCCACCAATCCCGGCTACCCCGACGCCCACTTCTTCCGGGGGATGGTGCTCTACCAGGGTCGCAACGACCCGGCCGGCGCCGTCCCCGAGTTCGAGGCCTACCTGGCGTCGAACCCCCCGTCGTCGGCCGCCGCCGCCGTGCGCGACGTGCTCGACAAGGCCCGAGCCGCAGCCGCCAACCCGGCCCCGCCCACGACCGTCCCAACCGCACCCCCACCAACCGCACCCCCACCAGCCGCTCCCGCACCCGCCGCTCCCTCCGGCTGAGCCTCACGCCAAGGTAGTGGTGATGGACCGGCGGGAAGGGCAGACTGGGCCCATGTCATTCATCGCAGTAATCATCAGCCTGGTCATCACCGGGCTCATCATCGGCGCTCTCGGGCGTCTGGCCATACCGGGGCCCAACCCCATGTCCATCGGGCTGACCATCGCCATCGGCATCGGCGGCTCCCTGATCGGCGGCATCATCGGCTTCGTCCTGGGTGCCGGATGGTTCATCACCCTGATCCTCGAGGTGGCCGTGGCCGCCGGGATCGTGTACCTCGTGCAGCGCCCGCGCACCACCATCTGAGAGGTTGGTGCCGCCGATGGCGCCGGTGACCCACTTCGACACCGTCGTGGTGGGGTCGGGCTTCGGAGGATCGGTCACCGCCTTCCGCCTGGCGGACGACGGCCGCCAGGTCTGTGTCCTCGAACGGGGCAAGCCTTATCCGCCCGACAGCTTCGCCCGCCGGCCGCGCCAGATGGCGGCCAACTTCTGGGATCCCAGCCAGGGCCTGCACGGACTGTTCGACGTGTGGTCGTTCCGGGGCATCGAGGGCCTGGTCTCCAGTGGCCTGGGCGGCGGCTCGCTCATCTACGCCAACGTGCTCATCCGCAAGGACGAGCGATGGTTCGTGCAGGACGAGCCGGACGGGGGCTACGAGTCGTGGCCGGTGAGCAGGGCCGACCTCGACCGCCACTACGGCGACGTCGAGGCCATGCTCGGCGCCCAGCGGTACCCACTCGACTCGCCCGGCTACCAGGACACGGCCAAGACGCTCGCCATGCGTGACGCAGCGCGGGGCCTGGGCCTCGAGTGGGGACTGCCCAACCTGGCCGTCACCTTCGCCCCCAGCCCCGGCGCCGCACCGGTGCAGGCCGAGCCCATCGCCGACGGGCCGTACCCCAACATCCACGGCCGCCTGCGCACCACGTGCCGTCTGTGCGGGGAGTGCGACATCGGGTGCAACTACGGGTCCAAGAACACGCTCGACCACACGTACCTGTCGGCGGCCAAGCATCTGGGAGCCGACATCCGCACCCGCTGCGAGGTGCGCAGCTTCAAGCCTCGACCGGGAGGCGGGTTCGCCGTCACCTACGTCGAGCACCTCCCCGAGCACGAAGGCACGCCCACCAAGACGGCCGAGTTGCCGGGGGTGACCGTCACCGCCGACCGGCTGGTGCTGTCGGCGGGCACGTTCGGCACCACCTACCTGCTCCTGAGGAACCGGGCGAACTTCCCGCACCTGAGCCCTGCCCTGGGCACCCACTTCTGCGGCAACGGCGACTTCCTCGGCTTGTTGCTCAACTCCCACTCCGGGCCGGCCTCCCACCCGGCGCGGCGGGTGCTCGATGGCAGCCGGGGCCCGGTCATCACCAGCTTCATCCGCCTGCCCGACGAGGTCGATCCCGGCGGGCTCGGCAAGGGGGCCTACATCGAGGACGCCGGTTGGCCCAACCAGGTCGACTGGATGCTAGAGGCGGCCAACGTCCCCAGCGTGGCCCGCCGGGCCCTCCGGTTCGCCCTCAGACGGGTTTGGGCCCGCATCACCCGCAGTCCCATCAGCGAGCTGTCGGCCCAGCTCGGCGACCTGATCGGCACGGCCGGCCTGTCGTCGGGATCGCTGCCACTGCTGGGGATGGGCCGTGACGTGCCCGACGGCCACATGAAGCTGCGGAAGGGCTACCTGGACGTCGACTGGACGATGGCGACGTCCAAGCCGTACTTCGACCGGCTGCGCCAGACCATGATCGACATGGCTGATCAGCTGGGCGCCACCTACCGGGACAACCCGCTCCTGTCCCTCAAGCGCCTGGTCACCGTGCACCCTCTGGGCGGGTGCCCGATGGCGGCAACCGAGCGCGACGGCGTGGTCGACGGCTATCTGCGGGCGTTCAACTACCCGGGCCTCTACGTGGCCGACGGTTCGGTGCTGCCCGGCCCCGTCGGCCCCAACCCCTCGCTCACCATCGCCGCCCTGGCCGACCGCATGGCCGACCGGATCATCGAAGAGACTGCGGCTCGCCCTGGCCACCAAGGAGGCCCGCCCGTGGACGTCCCGCCGACCCCACCGACCACACCGACCCCGCCCGTGCTCCCGGATGCCAAAGTCCCGGACGCCGAAGTCCCGGACGGCGGTGCCCGCACACCAGCGGTCACCACCGTCAGCTTCACCGAGGAGATGAAGGGCTTCATCACCCTTGGCGCCGCCGACGCCGAGGCGGGGGAGAAGCAGGGCAAGGCCGACGGCACCGCGTGCATGTTCCACCTCACCATCACGACCGAAGACGTCGACCGTTTCCTGGCCGACGCCGCCCACCCGGCATCGACGCAGGGCTGGCTCGACTGCGAGGTGTTGGGCGGCAGGTTGCCCGTCGACCGCGGCCTGTTCAACCTGTTCGTGGCGTCCGACGACCCCGGCCTCACCCTCATGCTCTACCGGCTGTGGTTCTCCGACGGAGCCGGCAACCCACTCACCCTGTCCGGGCACAAGAACGTCAAGGACGATCCGGGTTTCGACCTGTGGTCGGATACGTCGACCCTGTACACCCGCATCCTCGCCGGCCACGTCGACGCCGACGGTGAGGCGGCGGCCGAGGTCGTGGCCGCCGGCGTCCTGCACATCCACCTCGTGGACTTCGCCCGCCAACTCACCACCTTCCGGGCCCACGGGCCGACGCTCGAGGACGGGGCCAGGGGGTTGGGGCGCTTCGGCCGGCTGTTCCTCGGTGACCTCTGGGACATCTACGGCCCCCAGGCGCGCGAGGCCGCAGGGGTCGGCCCGGATGGGTGAGCGTCCCGGGCTCCCGGGTTCGGATACGCCCCGCGACCTGGGCTTCACCCGCCAGCCCCGGATGGTGCCGTGGCTGTCGCCCACCCAGCTCATCGGCACCGGGCTACGGGTCTTCCTCTCGGAGACGTTCGGGTCCTACTCGGACAAGCGCGAGATCCTGGCCGCCCTCCCCGAGCTTTCTCCCATCACCTACACCGAGTCGCCCGAGGCCTGGGTCGATTACATCGCCGATCTGGGGGACGCCTTCGAGCCGACCTACGCGATGGCGTCGCTCCTGGCCCGGCGGCAGCTCACGATCCCCGGAGCTGATCTGCAGGTGTCCACTCCTCGGGGGCAGGTGCTGGTGATGGGAGGCGACGAGGTCTACCCCACGGCGTCGGTACGGGCCTACGAGAACCAGACGGTCGGGCCCTACCGGGCGGCCCTCCCCTACGTGGAGCCGGAGGCGGCGGCTCCGCACCTCTATGCCATCCCCGGCAACCACGACTGGTACGACGGTCTCACCGCCTTCGTCCGCACCTTCTGCAGGGGCCAGTGGGTCGGAGGCTGGAAGACCCAACAGACCCGCAGCTACTTCGCCATGCAACTCCCGCAGCGGTGGTGGCTGTGGGGCATCGATGTGCAGTTCGACTCCTACATCGACGAGCCCCAGTTCCGCTACTTCGCCGACACCGTCGCGAAGTTGGTGCAACCGGGCGACTCGGTGATCCTGTGCACGCCCACCCCGGCGTGGGTGGCGGCCAACGAGGAGGAGGGCGAGGAGGCCTACGTCACCATCGACTACTTCGAGCGCAAGGTGGTGCGCGGCGCCTGCCAGGCCGAGGTCCGCCTGATGATCACGGGCGACTCCCACCACTACGCCCGCTACGAACAGACCGACGGCACGGCCCCGTCACCGAGCTCAGAGGGCCGCTCGGCCCAGTCACCGAGCTCAGAGGGCCGCTCGGCCCAGTCACCGAGCTCAGAGGGCCGCTCGGCCCAGAAGATCACCGCCGGCGGTGGGGGAGCCTTCCTGTCGGCCACCCACAACCTGCCCACGAGCCTGGTCCTGCCCCCGCCCGAATCGCGTGACCCGGGGAAGTCGGACCCTCCCACCTACTGGCGGCTCGCCGAACGGCATCCGTCCAAGGCCGACTCGGCCCGGTTGCGGTGGCGCGCCTTTCGCCTCCCGTTCGAGAACCGGGGCCTGTGGGTTCTGATCGGGCTCATCCATCTGGGCTTCGCCTGGATGGCGGCATCGTCGCGCCAGGCGGACGGGCGGTTCTCCGAGTTCCTGTCCAGAGTGTCCTATGGCGGTCTGGTGCGGGCCCTGGCCCACACCCCGCTGGCCATCCTCGTCGCCATGGCCCTGGTGTGGGGACTGGCCGGTTTCACCAAGACCGGCGTGGCCGCCAAGAAGTGGGGCCTTGGTGGATCCCACGCCGTGGGCCAGATGCTGGCCATCCTGGTCAGCATCGCCGTGGCCGCCCGCATCTGTTCGGCCATGGGGCTGACCGGCCTGGGGTTCGACGCCGTCTTCGTCGTGCTGGCGGGCACGGGCGGCGGGCTCCTCGGCTGCGAGGTCATGGCCGTCTACCTGTTGGTGGCCGACCGCTTCGGGTTGAACGACAACGAGCTTTTCGCCGCCCAGCGCAATCGTGACTGGAAGAATTTCGTGCGCATGCACGTCGGACGCGACGGCGCCCTCACCGTCTACCCCGTGGCCGTCGACCACACCCCGCGCCGCTGGCACCTCCGCAAGGGGGGAACCGACGACGACCCCTGGTTCGAGCCCGACGGAGGGCCGGTGGAGTTCAAGCTCATCGAGGCACCCATCCGTATCGAGGCGTACGACCCCCGCAACGTGCAGCGACAGGAGGACTCCCATGGAGCGTGAGATCCCGTTGTTCACCCTCGACGGCGTCGCCGACGCCACCGTGACCAGCCACGACGTCTTCACCGAGGACAAGCTGGGCCTGAACCTGCTCCGTTTCCAGCGCGGCGCCGACGGGGGGGCGAGCGAGGCCATCCTCCTCCTCCATGGCCTCACCACGTCCACCGACATGTACGTGATGCCCGAGCACTACAACCTGGTGAGCTACTTGCTCGACAACGGTTACTCGGACGTGTGGTGCTTCGACTTCCGCATGAGCAACCGTCACTCCTACAACTTGTTCAAACACCGTTACACCATGGACGACGTCGCCCTCTACGACTACCCGCCGGCGCTGGCCAAGATGCGGGCGCACATCGGCGACAAGCCCATCCACGTGATCTCCCACTGCCTGGGAGCCAACTCGTTCACCATGAGCCTGTTCGCCAAGGTGGCCGACGGCGTGTCCAGCGTGATCGCCAACAGCGTCGCCCTCACGCCCCGAGTCCCGGCCTGGTCGAAGTTCAAGCTCAGGGTGGCCCCTGACGCCGTCGAGTACCTGCTCGGCTTCCCCTACATGAACCCCCGGTGGAGCGAGGACCCCGGCCTCACCCGGGGAAAGGTCTTCAGCAGGGTCGTGTCGGTGTTCCACCGGGAATGCGACGTCCCCGCCTGCCACATGCTCAGCCTCATGTGGGGTACGGGATGGCCTGCCCTCTACAGTCACGAAAACCTGGCCGACGTCACCCATCGGCGAGGCGGCGACCTCTACGGCGCCACGAGCATGAACTACTACCGCCACGTCTACAAGATGCTGAAGGCAGGGAGGGCGGTGAAGTACACCGACGCGCCGGCCTACGAACGCCTGCCGGGTGACTACCTCGAGCACGCCGCTGAGATCGAGACACCGGTGCTGTTCACCACCGGCGCCGACAACAAGGTGTTCACCGACTCCAACGTCGTGTGTCACGAACGCCTCGAGCGCGTCGTCCCCGGCCGTCACGAGCTGCACGTCTTTCCCGGGTACGGCCACCAGGACCCGTTCATGGGCGACCGGGTCGACCGCGACGTCTTCCCCCGCCTCCTGGAGTTCATAGAGAAGCACCGCCACGAGGAGGCGCAGCGTTTCGCTCCGGCGGCAACGGCCGCGGTCTGACCCGAGTAGGCGTGCATCCCCAGTAAGATCGATGTCATGGCCACTCTCGACAAAGCCGATCCCACCGTGTCGGCGGTGGTGGAGCTCGCCAGCGCCGACGAGCGCGAAGCCGCAGGCCAGCCCGGGATGCACGACAACCAGGCCACCGCTCAGCTCAAGGCGAACCTCACCAAGGCGGGCTTCGAGGTGCATGCGCCGTTCCAGACCAGCTTCTCCATCGGTGGCAAGAAGTCGCTGTTCGAGGAGTACTTCGCCCAGAAGCTCAACGTCGACGAAGATCTGCTGGGCATCGTCACCGTCGACGGTGGCGCCCAGGAGCTGTCGCTCGACGCCGTCCCCGACGACGTGAAGCCGTTCGTCCACAGCATCGCCTTCGTGTCTCCCCCCAGCTTTCACGAGCTCACCTCCCGCTGAGGCGGCCCCTCCTCGGGGTCAGGCTCGAGCGGCCAGGTCGCGCAGGCGGGCGACCACCCGGGGGAAGACGTCGCTGAAGGCGTCGACGTCGGCGTCGGTCGTCGACCATCCCGTCGACACCCGGAGCGACCGGTTGGCGTCGACGCCCATGGCCTCGAGCACGGGTGACGGCTCCAGCGACTCGGACGAGCAGGCGCTGCCCGAGTGCACGGCGACGCCGGCCTGGTCGAGGCCGATGAGCACCGCCTCGGCCTCGACGCCTCCCACGCCCAGGCACACCAGATGGGGAAGGCGATCGACGGTGTCGCCGTAGGCCGTCACCCCGTCCACCGCCAGGGCGGCGGCGAGGAGGCGCCCGGTGTGGGCCCGGGCGGCGTCGGCCTCGGGCTCGAGCCCGCTGACCAGGAGCTCGGCGGCGGCACCGAAGCCGACGATGCCGGCCACGTTCTCGGATCCGGCGCGCCGGCCCCGCTCCTGGTCGCCCCCCGCCAGCAGGGGCCTGAGGCGAATTCCCCGGCGGACCAGCAGCGCCCCCATGCCCGGAGGACCTCCCAGCTTGTGGGCGCTGACCGACATGAGGTCGACCCCCAGAGCGGAGAAGTCGATGGCCAGGTGGCCGGCGGCGGCAGCGGCGTCGACATGGACCACGGCGCCGAGCCCGGCGCACGCCGCCACCGCCTGGGCGACGGGCTGGATGGTGCCCACCTCGTGATTGGCCAGTTGCACGTGGACCAGCGCCGTCTCATCCGGACGCACCGCCTCCGCCAGCTGGGCGGGGTCGACCCGGCCCAGGCCATCGACCCCGACGGTGCTCACCACCGCCCCCGGCCCCGCCTGGCGCACAGCCGAGTGCTCCACCGCCGGGCACACGACGTGCGAGCCGGCCCGGGTGGCGCCGAAGGCGACGGTGGCGATGGCTTCAGTGGCGCCGCTGGTGAACACGACCTCCCGGGGTCGGGCCCCGAGGAGAGCCGCCACTCTCTCGCGGGCGTCCTCGACGGCGGCCCTGGCCAGGCGGCCCTCGGTGTGAACACGGCCAGGGTCGGCGGCGGCCGCCAGCCATGGCAGCATGGCCTCCACCACCTCGGGGCGGGCGGGGGAGGTGGACGCGTGGTCGAGGTAGTGGCGGCCCACCGGCGAGCCCGGTGTTGCGGGGGTCGCGTGCCTGGTCGCTGCCGGCCTCGGCTTCGCTTCGGTCGTGGCGATCAGACGAGGGTGACGCAGACCTGGTCGCCCTGAGGCCGCGACGCCGAGGTCTCGGGCAGGGTCTCGCCGTAGAGCGACGACAGCATCCCTTTGACCATGCCCCGGTCGACGGCGCAGATCACCGGGTGCTGTACGGCGGCGGTGCCGAACGGGCAGTGCTCGGACACGATGGCCAGCGCTCCGCCCCGGGCGTCGGTATGGGCGGCGAACCCGTGGGCGGTGAGGGCGTCGGCCACTGCGTGCAGCGCCACCTGCAGCGACCGGTGACCCTCGGCGGGGGCCATGGACGCGGCCAGCGAGCGGCCGTAGTCGAGGCCGACCTCCTCCGCCATGGCCTCGGCCTCCTCGGTGGGCACGAGGGCGAGGGAGCGGGCCAGCAGGGTGAGGAGCAGGTCGTCGCGCCGGGCCGGGAACTCGAGGCCCATGTCCTTGTCGCTGGCCCGGTAGCGCTTGGACGGTCGGCCGGCGCCGAGGCCCGGGCGCTCGACCGCCACGTCGAGATAGCCGCCGGCGGCCAGCTTGTCGAGATGATGGCGGGCCACGTTGGGGTGCAGCTCGAAGCGCTCGGCCACCTCGGCGGCCGTCGCCCCACCCTCGTACCCGTGGGCGAACAGGTAGATCTCCCGGCGGGTGGGGTCGCCGAAGGCGCTGGTGACGGCGCTGACGGCGGCGCCGAACTCCTCAGCGGTGAGGGGTCCGTGGTCCACACCGGTATTGTACCTATGGCCATAGGAGAAATGAGGCCCCGCCCCCCATGCCCACCGAAGCCCAGGTGCTCGACGCCCTCCGGCCTGTGCACGATCCCGAGTTGCAGCGCAGCATCGTCGACCTCGACATGGTCCGTGGCATCCGGGTCGACGGTCCCACCGTGGGTGTCACCGTCGCCCTCACCGTGGCCGGCTGCCCCCTTCGCGCCGAGATCACCGACCGGGTGACCAGGGCCGTCCAGCCCCTCGAGGGGGTACAGGCGGTCGACGTCGACCTCACCGTCATGACCGACGACGAGCGGGGGGCGCTGAAGGACAAGCTGCAGGGCCCGACGGCGTCCGGCGCCGACACCGCCCCCGCCATCCCCTTCGCCGACCCGTCGTCGCGCACCAGGGTGCTGGGGCTGTCGTCGGGCAAGGGTGGGGTGGGCAAGTCGTCGGTCACCGTCAACCTGGCGGTGGCGTTGGCGAGCCTGGGCCACGAGGTGGCGGTGCTTGACGCCGACGTCTACGGCTTCTCGGTGCCCAAGATGCTGGGCGTCACCCAGGAGCCGGTGGTGATCGACGGGATGATCGTGCCGCCGGTCTCGCACGGCGTGAAGGTGGTCTCCACGGGTTTCTTCGTGGGCGAGGACCAGCCGGTGATCTGGCGCGGTCCCATGCTCCACAAGGCGCTGAACCAGTTCCTCACCGACGTGCTCTGGGGCGAGCCCGACTACCTGCTCGTCGACATGCCCCCGGGCACCGGTGACGTGGCCCTGTCGCTGGCCCAGTTCATGCCCCGCACCGAGGTCTTCGTGGTGACCACCCCCCAGCCGGCGGCCCAGCGCGTGGCCCAGCGGTCGGCGCTAATGGCCCGCAAGGTGAACATGTCGGTGCGGGGAGTGATCGAGAACATGAGCTGGTTCACCGGCGACGACGGCACCCGTTACCCGATCTTCGGCGCCGGCGGCGGCCAGCTGCTGGCCGACGACCTCAAGGTGCCGCTGCTCGCCCAGGTGCCGCTGATGATCGCCCTGCGCGAGGGCGGCGACGACGGCACTCCCGTCACCGTCAGCGACCCCGACAGCGAGGCCGCCCAAGCCTTCGCCGGCCTGGCGACGACGGTGGCGGCCATGGGCGCCAGCCGGGTCTTCCGCCCCGAGCTGAAGATCACCTGATCGCCTGACCAAATCTGATCGCCTGAGCAAACCACGGGCGCCATCCGGTTCGACGGCCAGAGTCGTAACTTGGAGGGTATGGCCGGCCCCGATCTCTCGCACCCGGGACAGGCCGAAGTGGTCGAACCGGCCTCCGAGGCCGGCGCCCCGGTTGGCCGCCGGGTGGTGCTGGGCATGTTCGGGCTCGGGGCCGCCGGCATCCTCTTCGGCGCACGGGCCCAGGACCTCCTCGAGCGCACCGTGTCGCCGTTGTTGTCGCGCGATGGCACCGGCCTTTCGTCGCTGCTGCCGGTGGGGAGGTTCCGGATCTACACCGTCACCGGCAGCCTGCCGTCGCGGAGCGAGGCCGACTACCGGCTGGCGGTGGGGGGGATGGTCGAGCGCCCCACCGACCTCACCGCCGCCGATCTGCGGGCGATGCCGCCGGCCCGTTTGACCAAGGACTTCCAGTGCGTCACCGGGTGGCGGGTCCACGACGTGTCCTGGGTGGGCGTGCGCCTGGCTGATGTCCTCGACCGGGCGGGCGTGCAGGCCGGGGCGGGGGCGGTGCGTTTCCACTCCTTCGACGGGACGTATACCGAGACCCTGACCCTCGACCAGGCACGTCGCGACGACGTCATCGTGGCCTACGAGTTGGAGGGCAAGCCCATCTCCTCCGCCCACGGTGGACCCGTGCGCCTCTACGTCGCGCCCATGTACGGCTACAAGTCGTGCAAGTGGCTCGATCGTATCGAGGTCACCGGTCCCGACCCCAAGCTCGGGTACTGGGAGTACCGGGGCTACTCGGTCGACGCCTGGATCGGACGCTCGAACGGGCGCGATGACCGCCCCGTCTGAGACCGAGCTGCCGACACCGGGACCGACGCGCCGCCTGGCCCGGTTCGACGTTGCCGAGCGCGCCCTGCACTGGGCCAACGCCGCCCTCTTCGGCGTCCTACTGGCCACCGCCGCCCTGCTGTACGTGGGCCAGTTGTCGGCGCTCGTCGGCCGGCGAGAGCTGGTCCGCCATGTCCATGTGGTCTGTGGCCTGCTCCTGCCCGTGCCGTTGTTCCTGGCCCTGGCCGGGCCCTGGCGGCGCAGCGTTCTGGCCGACCTGCGGGCCTTGAACCGCTTCGACGGCGACGACCGCAGGTGGCTCCGGTCCCGGGGCCGGGACATCTCGGTGCGACTGGGCAAGTTCAACCCGGGCCAGAAGCTCAACGCCGCCTTCGTCGCCGGCGCCATCGGGGTGATGCTGGCCACCGGCTCGATCATGTTCTGGTTCGCGCCTTTCCCTTTGGCGTGGCGCACCGGCGCCACCTTCGTCCACGACTGGACGGCCATCGCCGTGGGGCTGGTCGTGGCCGGCCACATCTGGATGGCCGTGGGCGACGGTGACTCGTTGCGGTCGATGGTCCGGGGGTGGGTCCCGGCGTGGTGGGCCGAGATGCACCGTCCTCGCTGGTACGAGCAGGTCACCGGGCTGGCCGCCGCCACCGAGGACGACGAACGGCGGGCCCCCCGGTAGCGCCTACGCTGGGGCCCGCCGACACACGAGGAGAATCAGTGCAGGTTCGCATCGGGGTCATCCACTCGCCCAGGGAGATCGAAGTAGACCTGGCCAACGACAACGCCGACGAGGTCACGGGTGAGATCGAGAAGGCCTTGAAGGACGGGGCGCCTCTGTTGTGGCTCACCGACCGCAAGGGCCGGCGCGTCGCGGTGGTGCCCGACAAGGTCACCTACGTCGAGATCGGCACCGAGACCGGCGAGCGACGGGTGGGCTTCAGCGCTCTCTAGCAGCGTGATCCCACGACGGCCCGAGACGCGGTGAGCCCATGACCGTCCCCCTCCTCGACCGACGACTGCTCCTCGTCACCGGCAAGGGCGGGACGGGGAAGACCTCGGTGACCGCCGCCCTGGCCCTGCTGGCCTCCCAGCGGGACAAGCGGGTCCTGGCCTGCGAGGTCGACGCCAAGGGCAACCTGGCCGACTTCTACGAAACCTCGCGTCTCGATTTTCGCCCCCGTCAGGTCCAACCGGGGCTCTTCGCCATGTCGATGAGCACCGAGGAGTCGCTCCAGGAGTACCTCCGCCTGCAACTCCACCTCCCGGCCATCGCCCGCATCGGCCCGCTGGCGCGCGCCTTCGACTTCGTGGCCACCGCCGCCCCCGGCGTGCGAGAGATCCTCACCGTGGGCAAGCTCGCCTACGAGGCCCGCGAGCGCCACTACGGGCTGGTGGTGGCCGACTCGTCGGCCAGCGGGCACGTCATCGGCCAGTTGGTCGCCCCCCGGGCCATCGACGAGCTGGTCAAGGTGGGGCCCATCCACGACCAGACAGGGTGGATGCTCGACGTGCTGGCCGACCCCGCCATCACCGGGCTGGTGATCGTCACCACGCCCGAGGAGATGCCCGTCAACGAGACCATCGAGCTGGTAGCGCGTGTGCGCGACGAGACCGATGTCGACCTGGCTGCCATCGTGGTCAACCGGGTGCTGCCCGAGTTGTTCAGCCGGGCCGACGAAGACATGTTCGAGCGTCTCCGGGAACCGGCGATGGCCGCGGCCGTGGCTGCCGCCTGCGGGCGGGGCCAGCACGGAGCCCCCGGCGGAGACGCGTCGGGGGCCACCGCATCGGTGTTCGAAGCCGCTCGCCTGGCCGTGACCCTGCGCCGTACCCGCGCCGGCCACCTCGACCGCCTCCGCCAGGCGGTGCCTGCCGAGGTCCCGCTCCTCTTCGTCCCCTACCTGTTCACCCGCGGCCACGGGCTGCGCACCACGGCCCAGACCGCCGAGGCTCTCTCCGCCGAGCTGGGCTATTGAGCCCCACCCGGCGGCCCTCGGCGCAGGCCGGGTCCATCGAGCAGCTGCTGGCGGCCAAGGAGATCCTGATCTGCTGTGGGGCCGGGGGGGTCGGCAAGACGACCATGGCCGCCGCCGCGGCGGCCATGGCCAGCCTGTCGTTGGGCGGGTCCGTGCTCGTGCTCACCATCGATCCCGCCCGCCGTCTGGCCGACGCCCTCGGCCTCGAGGCACTGGGCAACACCGAGACCCGGGTGTCGGCCGAGGTGCTCAAGCGGGCAGGCGTCGACCACCCCAGGGGCCAGCTGTGGGCGGCGATGCTCGACACCAAACAGTCGTGGGACGACCTCGTGCGGCGGCACGCTCCTGACGCCCGCACCGCCGCCCGCATCCTCGAGAACCCGCTCTACCAGAACGTGTCCGGCCGCTTCGTGCAGAGCCACGAGTACATCGCCATGGAGCGCCTCTACGAGCTCCACCAGTCGGGCCGCTACGACCTCATCGTCGTCGACACCCCGCCGACCCGCAACGCCATCGACTTCCTGGCCGCCCCTGACCGTATGGCCGACTTCTTCTCCAGCCGCCTGCTGCGCTGGATCACCGGCCCTGGCCGGTCACGGGTGGTCAACCTGGCCACCAGGCCCTTCTATCAGGTGGCCGACCGGCTCCTCGGCTCGCAGTTCCTGGGTGACATCGCCGAGTTCTTCCTGCTCTTTCAGACCATGTACCCGGGCTTCATCGAGCGGGCCACGGCGGTGAAGCGCCTCCTGCACGACCGGCGCACCACATTCGTCGTGGTCACCACCCTCGAGACGGCGCCGGTACGAGAGGCCGAGTTCTTCCTGGGCGCGCTGGGCGACCAGAGGTTCCACATCGGCGCCTTGATCCTCAACAAGGTGCTCCCCGCCTACCTGATCGACCCCGAGGCGGCCCGGGTGGCCGAGCACCTGGCCTCGGCGCCCGCGGAGGTGGCGGCGGAGGTGGCAGCGCTGCCCGACCTGGCCGGCGCCGGCACCCCGGGGGGCGTCGAACGCGTGCTCAAGGAGGTGGGGGAGAGCTTTGCCAACTTCGAGGTGGTGGCCAAGCGCGAAGCCGAGCTGCGTACCGAACTGGCCACCGCCGCCGACGTGGTGGTCAGCGTGCCGTCGTTCGAGACCGACATCTTCGACGTGTCCGGCCTCCTGCGCCTCGGCCGCGCCATCTGGGGGGCGTAAGGGCATGGTTGTTGAGCGACACGGTCGCGGTGTGAGGACGCCCTCCGTACAGTGGAGCGATGGCGTCCATCGACGATCTGGCCCGCACCACCGACCTCGATGGCTCGGCGCTGGCCCACATCCAGCGGCTGACGGCGTCGTGGGGCTTCCTGGCCGACCTCTCCTTCGCCGACCTGTTGCTCTACGTCCCCGAAAAGGCCGAGGTGGCCGAGGAGCCCGGCGCCGCCGACGGTGACGGTCCGGTGCCGCCTCGGCGGTTCGTGATCCTCGCCCAGATGCGTCCGACGACCAGCCAGACCCTGTACCGCGAGGACCAGCTGGGGTTGGTGGTGGACGCCGGGGAACGCCCGATGGTGGCGCGGGCCTGGCAGCTCGGCCAGATCATCGACGGCGACGCCGTGGCCAGCCCGCGCAGCGAGGCGGCCAGCGTCCAGTGCATTCCCGTCTACTGGAAGGACTGCCTCCTCGCCATCGTCACCCGGGTGTCGGCCCCCTCTGTCGGACGGCGTGCCGGCGAGCTCGAACGGGTGTACCTCGACATCTTCGACGCCTTCGCCCGCATGATCGCCGCCGGCGAGTTCCCCTTCGGGGCCGAGGGCACCGAGCCCAAGGACGCCCCCCGCGTGGGTGACGGGGTGGTGCGCCTCGACGAGTCGGGCCGGGTCGACTTCGCCTCGCCAAACTTCGTGTCCGCCCTTCACCGCATGGGGGTGCACGCCAACGTGCTCGGGGCCCGCTTGGGTGAGGTGGGCTTCGACGAGGCGCCGGTACGGGCGGCGTTCGCCATCGGGCTGCCCATCACCGAGGAGCTCGAGCGCAACGACGTGACGTTGCTCGTGCGCTGCATCCCCCTACTCGACCACGGCAAGGTGGCCGGGGCCCTCGCTCTGGTCCGCGACGTCTCGGAGCTACGCCGCCGCGATCGGCTCCTGGTATCCAAGGACGTGCTGATCAGGGAGATGCACCACCGGGTGAAGAACAACCTCCAGACCATCGCGTCGATCCTGAACCTGCAGGGTCGCCGCCTGGAGTCCTCCGAGGCCAAGGAGGCCATCGGCGAGTCGGTCCAACGGATTCGGGCCATCGCCTTGGTGCACGAGAAGTTGTCGTCGGGGGCCAGTGCCGAGGTCGACTTCGGCGACATCGCCCAGTCGTTGGTGCGCTACGTGGAGGAGGGCCTGGTGTCCCCCGAGCGCCGGGTCGAGCTGGTGGTGGAGGGCGACCCCGGGCCGCTGCGGGCCGAGGTGGCCACCCCGCTGGCCGTCGCCCTCACCGAGTTGTTGCAGAACGCCGTCGAGCACGGGTACCCCGACGGCTGGCAGAGCGGCAAGGCGGGGCGGGTGCTGGTGTCGTTCACCAACGACGGCGCCGAACTGGTGGTGAGAGTGCACGACGACGGCGTGGGGCTGGCGCCCGACTTCTCGGTCGACGGCCCCAGCCTCGGTCTCACCATCGTGCGCACTCTCGTCACCCACGAGCTGGGTGGCAGCATCACCATGTCGACCGACGGCGGGACCCTGGCCGAGCTGCGCCTCCCGATCGCGGCGGGAACCGCAGGCGTCTAGGAAGCTCGGCGGCGGCGCGCCAGCCACGCCTTTCGGAGCTTGCGACGCTCGTCCTCGCATGTGCCGCCCCACACGCCGGCCTCCTGGTTGGTGGCCAGGGCGAACTCCAGACATTCGCTCTGGGCCTCGCACTGGCGGCACACGCTCTTGGCCGCGGCGATCTGGTCGAGCGCCGCCCCGGTGGCTCCTACCGGGAAGAACAGGTCGGGGTCGGTGTCGCGGCACGCCGAGCGCTGCCGCCAATCATCGGCGTCCCAGTCGTGGGATCGGCTCCATGTCAGAGCCATGGCTGTCACCTCCGGGCGACAACGTGAAAACGATCACAAGCCGCTGGTCAGACGTTGGAACGGGAGAGTGTCACGGGGGGTACAGATACAAAGTCTACTGACGCCCCCCCCGGGCGGGCAAGGACTTTGTGCTTTTTTTCTCAAACTCGGGGGACGACGACGGCGAGGCGGTCGTCGGCCTGGGTCAGCACCAGTTGGTCCACCTCGCCCAAGAAGTCGCCGTCGGCCTGCCAGGGGACGGGACCGTGACCCTGCACCACCAGGCGGGCCTGGTCGGCGCGCATGTCGACGGCGCGGTGGCGGGCAACCCGATCGCCCTTGCCCAGAGCCCGGGCGGTGACGCCCAACAGGGTGCCGACACCGAAGGAAGTCAGGGTCACGGCGGTGAGCCCGTGCTCGCCGGTGGCGCCGGGCGCCACGTTGAAGGGCCGGACACCGAGATAGGTGTACGGGTTGGTGTTGAGGCAGATGGCGAAGTAGCCGTCGACACCGGCCCCGTCGGGGCCCTCGATCCGGAAGCGGGGCCGGGTGCGGTCGTAGTGGCGGAACCAGGTGGCGAAGGCGGCGTACACGAAGATGGCCTGGCCGATAGTGCGCTTCAGCTCGGCGCGCCGCTCGACCTGGGCGACCACGGCGGCGTCGAAGCCGATGCCCACATGGAACAGGAAGTACCGACCGTTGGCCACACCGACCGGGATGCGGCGCACCGAACCCTGCCCCAAGGCGGCGGCCACGACGCGCGCCGCCGGGCCCGCCTTGCGGGGCAGGCCCATGGTGCGGACGAACACATTGGTCGAGCCGCCGGGCAGGGGCGCCAGGGCCGTCTCCGTACCGGCACCCAGCAGGCCGTTGGCCGCCTCGTTGACGGTGCCGTCCCCGCCGAGGACGACGACGGCGTCGAACCGGCCGGCGGCCTGGCGGGCCAGTTCGGTGGCGTGGTCGCGTGCCGTGGTGGTCAGTTCGGATACGTGGTGGTCGGCCAGCCCGGCCCGCACCTGGGCGATCGACTTGGCCGTCACGCTCGACGCTGCCGGGTTGACGATGAGGCAGACGTTGCGGCGGCCCGGGAGGGTGCCCTCCTGTCGACCGGTGCCGCTGGTCTCGTCACTCACGCTGTCCTGTCGGCTCACGCCTGGGGTCCCTTCGTTGCGCCGTCGTTCCTAGAAGTGGGTTGCGCCGGGCTCGCGCCGCAGTCGTCGGTCATCCCGGGTCTTCGGCCGAGGCGCGCAACTGGGCCAGGCTCCGGGCCAGCAGGCGCGAGACGTGCATCTGGCTGATGCCGAGTCGGCTGGCGATCTCGGACTGGGTCAGTCCCTCGAAGAACCGCAGGTGCAGGATCATCTGCTCCCGGTGGGGGAACCGGGAGATGAGGGGCGACAACGCCGCCCGGTGCTCGCTGTTGATCAGAGCCTGGTCGTCCTCGCCGAGCTGGGAGCCGAGGGTGCCCTCGTCGTCGTTGCCCGAGGGGGCGTCGAGGGACGTGAAGCGGTAGGCGTGCCCGGCCTCGATGGCCTCGAGAACGTCTTCTTCGGACGCACTGGCCGCCTGGGCGATCTCGCCGATGGTGGGGGAGCGACCGAGGTTCTGGGACAGGGTGCCCACCACCGACGCCAGCCGGAGATGGAGCTCCTGCACCCGTCGGGGGACCCGCACGGCCCACCCCTTGTCACGGAAGTGGCGCTTGAGCTCACCCACGATGGTGGGGGTGGCGTAGGTGGAGAACTCCAACCCTCGTTCGGGGTCGAAGCGGTCGACGGCTTTGAGCAGCCCGAGAGAGGCCACCTGCACCAGGTCGTCGAGCGGCTCACCGCGATTGGTGAAGCGGCGGGCCAGGTACTCGGCCAGCCCGATGTGGGCGGTGACCAGCTGCTCGCGTAGAGCGGGGTCGTGGCTTTTGGCGTACTCGCGGAACTTCTGGCGGAGCTC
Organism: Acidimicrobiales bacterium; assembly: GCA_036264885.1. Classification (GTDB taxonomy): domain Bacteria; phylum Actinomycetota; class Acidimicrobiia; order Acidimicrobiales; family AC-14; genus DATAQC01. The sequence continues at coordinate 47,227 of DATAQC010000013.1, forward strand.
GTCGCGCTCGTCGGGATCGAAGGCCACGGTCGCCTCAGGCCTGTCGGCGCTTGAGCAGGCGGAACCACGGGCCCTCGGGGCGTCCCTCCACCTGGCATTCGTCGGTGACCGCCTCGAGGATCTGGACCGACAGGGGTGACAGGCGCGGCTCCTCGCTGGCCCGGTCGGTGAAGTGGCCGGTGCCCTCGACGGACAGCCCCTCGGGGCTCATGACGTAGCGGATCTCCACTGTCCCCGGCCTGCCTGCCCGTCCCACCAGGCAGAAGCACAGCTCGTCGATGGCGATGCGTAGGTCATCGACCTCGTCGAGAGTGAACCCCAGGCGGCTGGCCACCCCGGCCGCCATCATGCGGGCGACTCTGAGGAACTCCGGCGACGCCGGGATCTCCAGGCGAACCTCTCCTTCGGTCACGCCGCGGATGCTGGTTCGAGAGGGCTCAGGCGTCGTCACGGTGGGCGCGTCCGAGAGAGAACGCCGGAACGCACACGGCCAGGTAACGGGCGCCGGCGGGGTCGGGGGTCGAGTAGCGGACCCACTCGCCGGCGGGGGCATGGACGGCCTGGCCGGGGCCCACGACCAGAGCAGCGGCGTCCCGGGACTCCACCACGACCTCCCCCTCGAGCACCAGGGTGTACTCGTCGAACTCAGGGGTCTGGCCGGGCTCGACCCACCCGCTGGGGCTCTCCATCACGGCCAGGGAGACGTCATCGGTCGCGGTGTTGACCTGTCCGACGAACTCGACGATGGTCTTGGGCGGATCTCCTGCCGCAGGGACGACGGTGGGGGCGGCGATGAGGCGGGCCATTGCGAGAACCCTAGACGGAGCGGGTCACGGGCCCATCTCGGTCACACCAGCGGCCAGGGGTAGGACCGGCCCGAGCGGGGCTCGGGGAAGACCGGTCGCCGCACCAGGGCAGCGGCACGGGCGGCGAGGGCCTCGACCTCCTCGTCGTCGATCAGCCCGGCCAGCCCGGCGGGGGGGTCCATGGCCAGAGCGGCCACCGCCTCCAGGCGCTCGGGGGGTACGGGTTGGCCGGCGAAGTCCCAGATGACGGTGCGCAACCGATGATCGGGCGCCAGGCACAGCCCGTGGTCGATGCCCCACAGGCGGCCATCCGTGCCGACCAGGCAGTGCCCGCTCTTACGGTCACCGTTGTTGAGCACCAGGTCGAAGGTGCACATCGCCTTCAGGGCGTCGTGGTGCTCGGGCCGCTCGAGAAGGGTGAAGTAGTGCTCGGCGAAGTCGGCGTCAACAAAGCGTTGGAGCGAGCCGGAGCCGTAGGGGCCCTCACGCGCGATTGTCTCGGGCACCAGGCCCCAGCCCAGGGCCTCGGAGATCACCCAGGCGGCGATCTCGCGGCGGTAGAGCCCGGGTGGGTAGTCCCACAGGGGACGTTCGCCTCGCAACGGCTTGTAGACGGCGGTGCCCGTCTTCCCGTCGAGGCACAGGTCGACGAGGAAGGTGGCGTTCGAGCTCCACGGCAACCGGCCCCTCACCTCGATGTCGCCGGCGCCGAGGAGCTTCAGGGCGTCTGGCGATGCCCGTTCAGCCGGATGCACATGTGTCCTTCGGGGTCCATGGGTTGATTGCACAACGGACACGGGGGCCGGCCCGCCTCCACTACCTCGGCCCCCCGGCGAGCCAGGGCGGCGATCTGGCCGCGGGTGGCGGTGATGCGGGCGTGGGCGGACTCGACGATGCCACCGGGCTCGTCCTCGGCGTCGTCGTCGACCACCAGCTCCTCGGCCATCAGCACGATCCGGTCGGCGTCTTCGTCATAGGAGACGCCGAGCGAGCCCACCACCCACTCGGCCACCACCGGCTCGGTCAGGGCCATCTCGGTGGTGAGGTCGTCGGGGGTGGGTAGGTCGGACAGCAGGGTGACGAGATACGCCACCAGAGCGGCCACCTGGGTCTTCTCCAGGCGCAGCGACACCACTTGGGAGCCCTGGCGGGCCTGCAGGTAGAAGACCCGCTGGCCGGGCGGGCCGATGGCGTCGGTGGTGATGACATCGACCTCGGGGATCTCGAAGGACGTGCTCACCGGGCGGCTTTGCCTGTCGATGTGCTCACGAGGGCCGCAGGGACTTCAGGTCGCCCACCGAGTTGACCGACAGGACCATGGGTCCTCCCTGGCCGTAGGACACCGCGCTCACCGAGCACGGCGACACCGCGAAGCGCTGGAACAGGTCGAGGTGGGCGCCCATGGCGTGGCCCACCGCCGCCTTGATGGGATCGGCGTGGGAGACGGCGACGACGGTCTGGCCGGCGTGAGCGGCCCGGATGCGCCCGACGGTGGCCACCATGCGGGCCTGCATCTCGACGAAGGACTCGCCCCCGGGAAACCGGAAGCCGCTCGGGTAGGTCTGCACCGCCTTCCATTCGGGCCGGCGGCTGGCCACCTTGAGCTCGTCGCCGGTCCACTCCCCGATGTCGAGCTCGAGGAGGCCCTTGTCGACGACCACCTTGAGGCCGCGCCCGGCGGCGATGGGCGCCGCCGTCTCCCGAGCGCGCTCCAACGGCGAGGCATAGATGGCGTCGACCGACGGGAGGCCCGCCAGCCGGTCGGCCACGGCCTGGGCCTGGGCCCGACCGGCGTCGTCGAGATGCAGGCCCTTGGCCCGTCCCGGGAGCACCTTGCCGGTGGTGGCCGTGTGGCCGTGGCGCACGAACAGGACGAGGGTGGGGCGGGGAGCCGATGATCGGGGCATCTCCGGGCCAACCTACCCTGGCCCGGACGGGACCGGAATCACGCCGGCGCCTGTCGAGGAGCGTCCCGTGGATTCGCTGGAACAGGTCGAGGCCGACGTGGTGGGGTGCCGGGCGTGCCCCCGGTTGGTGGCGTGGAGAGAACAGGTGGCCACCGAGAAGCGGGCGGCCTTCCGCCACGAGGACTACTGGGGCCGGCCCGTCCCCGGCTTCGGTGACGCGGCGGCCCGGCTGGCGCTGGTGGGTCTGGCCCCGGCCGCCCACGGCGGCAATCGCACGGGTCGGGTGTTCACCGGCGACCGCTCGGGCGATTGGGTGTTCCGGGCCCTGTGGCGCGCCGGCTTCGCCAACCAACCCACCAGCGAGCGAGCCGACGACGGCCTGCGCCTCACCGATGCCTGGGTGGCGGCCGCCGTGCGTTGCGCCCCCCCGGCCAACCGCCCGACCCCGACCGAGCGCGACACCTGCCTGCCGTACCTGGGCCGCGAGCTTGCCCTGCTCGGCGACCTGGCCGTGATCGTGGTCCTCGGCCGCTTCGCTCACGACGCCGTCTCCCGGCTGCTCGGGCTTCGGCCCCGGCCACACTTCGCCCACCTGGCCGAGCATCGCCTCCCCGACGGCAAGACCCTGTTGTGCTCCTACCATCCCAGTCAGCAGAACACCTTTACCGGCACGCTGACCGAAGCGGCCTTCGACGCCGTGTTCAGCCGGGCCCGGGACGTGCTGGACGGACCCTGAGCCCCCTCAGGCCGGTGCGGGCTCCGGCTCGGGGGGCTTGGAGGCGTCGGCCGCCGGTGGCTTGGGCCGGGGTGGGGGGATGAGCTGCGGCCCCGACACAGCCGTCTCGGGCCAACGCTTGCGCTGGTTGGTCGACAGCTTGTGGAGCAGGGCGATGGCGCCGGGGTCGTCGTCGCCGGGACGGCCCTCGATGACCCCCTCCTGGAGCATCTTGACCATGATCTCGCGGCCCAGGTCGGTGCGGATGATGGTGAGCGTCCAGTCGCCGAAGGCGCCGATGCCGCCGGTGGAGATGTCGGCGTGCTCGGCGGCGAAG
>DATAQC010000024.1:0-23122 GCA_036264885.1 Acidimicrobiales bacterium
GCCCACCCGGCCCGCCTGGCGGGCGTGGCGTTCGAGGGCCAGGGTGACCAGGCGGTCGACCAGCTCGGGGTAGGCCACGCCCGACGCCTCCCACATGCGGGGGTACATGGAGATGGGTGTGAACCCGGGGATGGTGTTGACCTCGTTCACCACCAGGCCCCGGCCACCCTCGTCCCAGAAGAAGTCGACGCGGGCCATGGCCTCGGCCCGAACCGCGGTGAAGGCGGCCACCGCCTGCGCCTGCACCTCGCTGACGACCTCGGGAGGAAGGGGGGCGGGCACGAGCAGGTCGGCCCGTCCCTCCAGGTACTTGTCGTCGTAGTCGTAGAACTCCCGGCTGGGCCGCACCTCGCCCGGCACCGATGCCACCGGCGGGCGGTCGCCCAGCACACCGCACTCGATCTCGCGGCCGACGATGGCCTCTTCGACCACGGCCCACTCGCCGTAGGAGAAGGCCTCGGCCAGGGCCGCGGTCAAGGCGCCCTCGTCGGGAACCCGGGTCACACCGACCGACGAGCCAAGGGCGGCGGGCTTCACGAACACCGGCCAGCCCAGCTCGTGGGCCACCCGCCGGCCGAGGGCGGCGGTCGAGGTGTCGGTGCCGGCCTGGTCGTCACGCACGCTCAGCCAAGGGGCCACGGTGAGCCCCGCCGCCATCACCAGGCGCTTGGTGGCGTCCTTGTCCATGCAGGCCGCCGAGCCGAGCACGCCCGATCCCACGTAGGGGACGTCGGCCACCTCGCACAGGCCCTGGATGGTGCCGTCCTCGCCGAAGGGCCCGTGCAGCAGGGGGAACACAACGACCGGCAGTCCGCCCGCACCGGCGGACAGGGTCTCGAAGACACCCACCTCGGGCCCGGTGGCCTCCAGGGTGGCGGGCAACCCTTGGGCGCCGGACTCGGCCAGGACCCGCCACGCCCCGGTGGCTCGCACCCAGCGACCCGCGCGGGTGACGCCGACAGGGTCGACGTCGTAGCGGTCGGTGTCCACCGCTTTGAGCACCGACACCGCCGAGGTGCACGACACCTCGTGCTCGGCCGAACGGCCCCCGAACAACACGACGAGCCGGGCTCGGCGCGTCATGAGCGGCCCACCAGCAGAGCGCGGATGCCGAGTCCCATGATGAACAGGCCCCCACCGCCGTAGAGCAGGTAGAGACGGTGGCGCAGTTGCTGGCGGTAGGAGTAGATGATGCCTACGGCGATGATGGCTACGAACCCGTAGAACATGTGGAACTGGGGGGCCTTGAGGCCCTGGCCCGACACCATGCCCACCCCCATGGCCACTTGGGCGAACACCGACAGTTCGACGGCCGCCGTGAACCACCACAGCGCCCGGGTGCGCAGCGAGGGCCAGCGGGCCGCACCTAGGGCCCACAGACCGGCGAGACCGTTGCCGACGATCACGACCCAGGCGAAGCCCTTGTGGATGGCCAGCAACGTCCCCAGGAGAGGCACGCCGCTCAGAGGCCCTCCAGCAGGTCGGTCTCGTGGGTACCCGGCGCGGCACCGTCGAGGATGTACCACTCCCACCCGAAGGCTTCGGTGAACATGGACGGGGGCATGGCCAAGAAGAACGAGGTCTCCGAGATCTGGCTGGCATGGGCGGCCATCGAGCGGCGCTTCACATCGACCTGGTCACGCACGTCGAGGGCGGTGGTGATGCGGTCCTCGGGGACCCCGATCTGCAGGTCGGCCGGCTGGGGCATGTCGTCGGGCATTCCGGGCACCTCCACCCCCGACGCCGCCGCCGCCTCCATGCCCCGGCGCATGTGATCGCGGTTGGCGGTGTTCATGTAGGCCTTGGGAGTGCCGGCCAACCGGGCGGCGCGCAGGCCTACCCGATGGACCTGGATGTGGTCGGGGTGGCCGTACACGCCGTTCTCGTCGTAGGCGGTGACCACGTCGGCCCGCTCCTCGACGAGGATGTCCGCCAGGCGCTGGGCGGCCTCCTCCACGTCGGCCTGCCAGAACGACTCACGCACCTCGTTCTCAGGGGTGCCGATCATGCCCGAGTCGACGTAGCCCAGGAACTCCACGCGGGACACTCCGAGGATCTCGGCCGACGCCGCCGTCTCGATGATCCGCCGCTCCCAGAGCGCCTGACCCGGCTCCAAGAAGCCCTCGGCCACCTCGCCGTTCTCACCCCGTGTGGCCACGACCAGCACGACTCGATGGCCGTCGGCCGCCAGCTTGGCCATGGTGCCGCCGGTGGCGATGGACTCGTCGTCGGGGTGGGCGTGGAAGAACACCAGGGTTCGGGGCGTCATCGTCGCGACCTCCCCGTGCTCCGGAGCGGCGACCGTCGAACCATCGCCGGACCCTATCCGTTGGGGCCGGTGGCTACGATCGCCGGCGCGGTGACCGACGCCTCCCTCCACCAGCACCTCGAGCGCGCCGTGGCCTCCGGCGGGGCGCTACGCCTGGGCGTCGACTGGGCTCGGGCCGAACCCGTCGACGGCGCCTACGACGAGGAGGTGTTCGAGGAATGCGCCCGGGCGTGCGACGCCGGTCGGGCCCGAGGCGTGGCTCCCGTGATCGTTCTCCACCAGGGGAGCCGTCCCGACTGGTTGGGCGCCGACTTCTGGCTGCGCCTGGAGTCACCGGAGCGGTTCGCAGGGTGGGCGGAGGCGGTGACCCACCACCTGGGTGACCGGTGCGGCCAGGTCGTCACCCTGGTCGAGCCGAACGTGGAGTGCTGGCGGGCGTGGATCACCGGGGCACGGCCGCCACACCGGCTGGGGGCGGTGGGCGACCTGGTGCGGTCGCTCGACCATGTGCTGGCCGCCCACGTCGCCGCCCGTACCGCAGTGACCCGAATCGACCCCGACGCCGACGTCACCCTCGAGCTGGGCGCCCGACCGGTCTACGAGCTCGACGGCCTGCTCGTCGATGTCCTCCGAGCCCGTGCCCAGGGCGTGGGCCGCTACCAACTACGGCCGTGGCTGACCGAACGTCGCCGTAACTGGTACGTGAACCGCTCCCCTCCCACGTTCGTCGGCGCCGTCCTGCGGAGGATGGCACGAAGCGCCATCCCTCTCGACCAGGCCCTCCCCCGGGCCGTAGCCGCCCTCTACGAGTAGCTCTGGGTCACCCGGGCGTCGAGGTGGGGATTGTGGTGGTGACCGGCACGGCCAGGTCCTGACCGTCCTCGGTCAGCAAGGTGGCCACGATCACCACCGGCGCCCCGGTGGTGTTGGCGCCGAAGTGCACCATGTCGCCCTTCTCGATCACCGAGTCACCCTGGTTGAGGGTGATGACGGCCGGGCCCGTGACCTCTTCGGTGGTGCCCGATGGAGCCCGGCGCACACTCGCCGTGCCCGAGATCACCGTGTAGGCGAGCGACCCGGACTGGATCGATGCCATCTGCACGCCGGGGTGGACGTGAGCGGCCAGCTTGGCGCCGGGGGCGATGCTGTAGCGGATCAGCGTGAGAGTGCGGCCCTGGGCCCCGGGTGGATCGACCTCCGAGTCGAGGATGTCCTTCTGCACGGCCACCGTGGTGGTGGGGCTCGACGCCGTGCTGGTGGGGACCGATGTGGTCGCCGCTCGACCGGGCGTGGAATCGCTCCCGCAGCCGGACACCAAGACGACGAGGGCGACCAGGAGTGACACGAAACCGGCGCGGCGCATGCCACGACGGTACCGGTCCTCTGACCGAGACACCGCTACGGGTCACCGACGACCTGTCGGCCCGGCTGCCCGACCATTAGACATCGAAGACTTCGAGGGCTATCGTCGAGGAGTGGCCCTTCCTCCCGTCGGCGAACCGATCGGTTTGCAACTGGCCCGCACTGCCAAGCTGGCGGGCCGCAGCTTCGACGACGCCCTCGCTGCCGTCGGAGGGTCGGTGCCCACGTGGCTGATCCTGGTGTCGCTGAAGGCACAACGCCACGGCGCCCAGCGGGAGCTGGCCGAGGCGGTGGGCGTCGAAGGCCCGACGCTGACGCACCACCTCAATCGCATGGAGAGCGACGGGCTCGTCACCCGGACACGCGACCCGCAGAATCGCCGGGTGCACCACGTGGAGCTGACGGAGGGAGGGGAGGCCGCCTTTCGACACCTCCTCGGCACCGTCTCCTCGTTCGACGCCCGGCTGCGGGCCGGTTTCACGGCCGACGAGTTGACCTCGCTGGGCGAGATGCTCGGCCGCTTGAGACGCAACCTGGGCGGCCCAATGGGGCAAGGGTGCTCATGACGTCCCTTCGCAGAACGACCAGTCGATGAACGTCGTCGTCCGAGCCGCGCCCCAGACCGTCGCAGTGCAGCCGCGGTTCCGGCTTCGCCGCGGCGCCCACAAGACGGCGCTCGTCGCCCATGTCCTCTCGTCGGTCGGCTGGTTCGGCGTCGCCGTGGTGGTGGCCTTCGCCGGCTTGGCCGCAGCCATCACCGGCGACCGCTCCCTCGCCCACGCTCTGTACCGGACCATGGAGACGGTCCCCTGGCTGTCCGTCCCTGTCGGGCTGCTGGCCATCGCCACCGGCGTCGTGCTCTCCATCGGGACGCGCTACGGGCTCATCCGGCATTGGTGGGTCATCGCCAAGATCGTCATCGCTGTCGCCGTCGTGGTGACCGATGCCGTCATCGTCGCCCACGTCGCCCACGACGCGGCGGCGACTGGCAGCCCCACGCCCCCGCTCTACGGCAGCACCATCGCCCACGTCGTCATGCTTGCGGTGGCAACCGTTCTGTCGGTGTTCAAGCCCGGAGGACGTACCGCCTGGGGCCGACGACGGCTGTCACGCGGCGACCACTGAGAAGGCCCAACCACATGGCCGCCCGCCGAGGCTCCACCGTCGATGGCCAGGTCGCCGCGGTTCTGGGCTTCGGTGACGGGATCACAGGCGGTCGAGGAGTTGGGTCTTCTTGGCGTCGAACTCGGCCTGGGAGATCACGCCTCGGCGCCGGAGGTCGTCGAGGCGGTCCAGTTGCTCGAATGGCGTCACGTCGCCCCGGCTCGGCTGGGGCCTGGCCGCCGGCGACGTGGCCGCCACGTCAGCGAGGCGCTGGATCGTGTCGCGGACCCGGCGGGGGTGCGAGCAGCCCACGAACGTCGCCCGGCCCCGCTCCCCCATCGAGGCGACCACCAGGTCGCCGGCTCCGAGCAACCTGGCCGGCATCGTGCGGGTGATGGTGATGTCGGCCACCTGGTCCAAGGCCAAGCCCTGGCCCCGCCGGAGCACTCCTGAGCGCATCACCAGGCGACGGTCGGTGACCACCAGGGCGGTGGCCGACCAGCTGGCCACCCGGACGAGGAACCACCCGAGGGCGCCGAGTACGAGAACGAGAAGGGGGATGAGGACGATGCCCCGATTGGTCCAGTTCGACGCCACGATGGCGACGGCAATGGCGGCGGCCAAGGCGAGGGAGGGGCCGGCCAGGAAGATCCAGTGGGAGTGGACCTCGAGCACCACCCGCTCGTCGTCGTCCAACAACCTCCGGGGGAACGCCACCTCCAAAGGGTACGACGCTCGTGCCCGCGATGGACCCGTGCTAGCGATAGACCTTGCGGCGGAAGATGGCCTCGTGTGACGACACCCGGTCGAGGAACAACAAGCCGTCGAGGTGGTCGATCTCGTGGAGGACGGCCCGGGCCTCGAAGGCGTCGACCTCGACGACCCGGTCGATACCTTCGACGGTGAGGCCACGAACGACCAGCGACGAGGCCCGGGCCACGTCGCCGGTGAGGTGAGGCACGCTCAGGCACCCCTCCCTCGCCACCACCGGGCCGCTGGCGGCGACCACCTCGGGATCGAACAGCACCAGCTCGCCGTGGCACGACCGGGCCTTGCCATGGCCGGTGACGTCGACCACGAAGGCCCGCAGGCCGATGCCGATCTGCGGGGCGGCCAGGCCCACGCAGGCGACCGTGGCCCGCATGGTGTCGACCAGGTCGGTGGCCAGCTCCAGGGCGACGGCGTGGACCCGGCCGATTGGCTCGGAACGCCGCTTGAGGATGGGGTCGGGCAGCTCGAGGACGGGCCGGACGGCCATGAGCCGCTAGAGGATGTCGGCGTCGGCGAGGTGGAGGCTGGCGTCGACGCCCAGCTCGGCGGCCGCCGCGGCCAGACGCCGGCCCAACGCCTCGGGATCGACATGGGGCGGCAGCGTCACCTCGAGCAACATGGCGTAGACCGGTCGATCGGGGCCGCCGATGACCCGGGTGCTCAGGTTGGTGATGTTGACCCCTTCGCCGGCGAGGAGATCGGCTACACCGTGGACGATGCCGGGGTGGTCGGCCCCGTAGACCGACACCGACCACGAGCCACCGGCGGCAGCCGATGGCGTGCCTGCCACATCCACATCGGCGAGGGCACGGACGCTGACGACCAGATCGAGGGCAGACGCTGGCTCGGCCAACGCCGACTCGAGTGCATCGGCCTCGACGCCGGCGGGGGCGTCGACCACCAGCATCATGGCGAACTGCCCCCGGAGGATGGTCATCGAGCTGTCTTCCAGGTTGCAGCCCTGGTCGACGAACACGCGGGTGACGGCGGCGACGATGCCCGGGCGATCGGTCCCTACGGCGGTGACGGCGACGTGGGCCACGGGATCAGGCGAACAGGCGTAGCTGGCATAGCCGGCCCACCAGGTCGTCCCAGGAGTGGATGCGCCGGGCTCGGACCAGGACGGCCTCGCGGTTGTAGGGATGGTCGAGCAGGAACGACGTGCAGACACCGCCCAGCAGCTCGGCCTCGGTGGGGTTGTCTTCCACGGTGGCGTCGACGCCGAGTTGGGCGGCCACCGCCGCCTTGGCGCCGACCTGGGTGTGGTGGACGGCGTCGAGCACCAGGCCGGTGGCCGACAACCACCTGGTGGTGACCTCGACCAGGTGGGCAGGCCGGGCGGTGATGCCGACCACGCCATGGCCTGCGGCCCGCAACTTGGCCACGCCGGCGACGGCGCCGCACGTGGGTGGGGCCTCGGCGTAGAGGGCAGCCTCGGCGAAGATCTCGTCGAGGAAGGCGCCGAAATGATCTTTGGGCACCCCGAGCTCGAGGCGCCGCAAATCGTAGGAACGCCAGGTGGCCGGATGGGTGGCCAGCCCGAAGCGGTCGGCGATGCGAGCGGACACACCGGGGCCCAGGTCGCACAAGACGCCGTCGAGGTCGAGACCGATCACCACGCCGTCGACACTAGCCATGGGGTACGACAGGGCACGCGACCCGGCGACGCCCTCCGGCCGGGTAGCGGACGTCTCCGAGGGGTAGGAACCGGGCATGCCCCGTGGAAGCGACAAGCACTCACCCCGGCTCGACGAGAACCTGGCCCACGACACCACTTCACTGACGCGCGGCGCCCCGGTGGAGTCCCGGGCCGAGGAGTTCCGCACCCAGGAAGGTGCTGGCGACGACGAGCCCACGCCCGACGCCCGGCTGACGGGTGACCGCGGCCTGACCGACGGCGACGTCTTGGGTTACGACGAGGTGGAAGCTCGCAGTCTCCTGGCCGTGCACCTCCGGCCGTCGGTGTGGCCCGCCGATCGCCCGACTCTCCTTGCGTGCGCGCGACAGACAAGCGCGCCCGCTTGGCTGATCGAGCGGCTGACCACGCTGCCCGACGGCGTCTACACCCACAACGAGGCCGTCTGGGAGGCGCTGGGCGGGCGGGTGGAGTTCCGTCCCTAGTCCGACCCGAGGGGGCGACGCCCGAAGATTCTCCGAACTGGCCCTTGACGGCGGGGCCCGACCGGCACACAATGCAGCAGCCGGAACGGCCCAGCCAAATGAGGTGCCCTTGGAGAGGGCGACGCAAGTCGCCACCCCGGGAAGCCTGAGGAGGATCGGGCCGGCCCGGTAAGGTTCCGGCCCCGAGGAGATCGGAGAGCTTCGGCTCGAAGACTACTTGGGGCCGAACCGCGCTCCGCCTGCGGTGGGGGCGGCGAGGGTGGCGGGCATCCACCCTCCTGTCACACCCCGTCGGTACCGTCGACCCATGTCTTTCAGTGGCGCGACCCCCGTCGGCGCGCCTGGCGACCACCCGCTGCTCCACGGGCTCGACCAGGCCCAGCGCGAGGCCGTCACCAACCAGGGCCAGCCGCTGTGCATCCTGGCCGGCGCCGGGTCGGGCAAGACGCGGGTGCTCACCCGCCGGATTGCCTACCGGGCGGCCACCGGCGCCCTGCTGCCGAGCCACGTGCTGGCCCTCACCTTCACCCGGCGGGCCGCCACCGAGCTCAACCGCCGCCTGGTCACCGTAGGCGTGCGCGACCGGGTGGCGGCCGGCACCTTCCACGCCACCGCCTGGGCCCAGTTGCGGGGCCTGTGGGCCGATCGCCACGAGCGGGAGCCCGCTCTCCTCGACCAGAAGGTGCGGGTCCTGCACGCCCTCCGGCCCCCGCGGGGCAGCGGTGAGGCGGCTCTTGCCGAGGTGGCCGCCGAGATCGAGTGGGCCAAGGCCCGCATGATCAGCCCTGACGCCTACGAGGCGGCCGTGGTCGCCGCCGGGCGTCGACCCCCCATGGACGCCGGTGTCCTCGCCTTGATCTACGCCCGGTACGAGGAAGAGAAGCGGCGCCGGCGCCTCGTCGACTTCGACGACCTGGTGATCCTGTGCGCCGAGGCCCTCGAGACCGATACCGGCTTCGCCGCCGCCCAGCGCTGGAGGTTCCGCCACCTCTTCGTCGACGAGTTCCAGGACGTCAACCCGGCCCAGCACCGCTTGGTCGAGGCCTGGCGGGGAGGACGCTCCGACCTCTGCGTGGTCGGTGACCCCGACCAGGCCATCTACGCCTGGAACGGGGCCGACCCCTCCTACCTCACCGGCTTCGGCGCCCGGCTGGAGGGGGCCACGGTCGTCAATCTCGACCGCAACTATCGCTCGTCACCCCAGATCCTGGCCGTGGCCAACGCCATGCTCGACACCAGGCGGGCCCCTGGGGCCCTCGACCTGCGGCCTACCCTGGGCGCCGGAGCGGTCCCCGACGTGGCCACCTTCCCCACCGACGCCGACGAGGCCGCCGGCGTGGCCCGTGCCCTGCGCCACCACCACGGTGGCGGCCGGCCGTGGGCGGAGCAGGCCGTGCTGGCCCGGACCCGGGCCCAGCTGGTGATCTTCGAGGAGGCTCTGCGGGCTGCGGGCGTGCCGTGCCGCCTCCGCGGGGCAGCCTCCTTCCTGGCCCGTCCCGAGGTGGTCGAGGTGGTGGCCGAGCTTCGCCGCCGCCCGCCCGGCAGCCCCCTGGCGGCGGCCATCGCCGACGTGCGACTGGCCGCCCGGGCGGGCGATCCGTCGGGCGGGGACGCCGCCACCGGTGGCGACGCGGAGATGGCCGACGCTGAGATGGCCGACGCTGAGATGGGCTCCGATGCCGTAGTACAGAGCGGAGCGGCCGGCGCCGGGGGGGCGCCCGAACGCCGGGCCTCACTGCAGGAGCTGGTGCGCATGATGGGCGAGCAGCTGGCCCTCGACCCGAGCGCGCCCGTCGGCGGCTTCCTCACCTGGCTGACCACCGCCCTGCGGGGCGACAACCCCGACAGCAGCGGTGACGCCGTCACGTTGTCCACCTTTCATGCCGCCAAGGGCCTCGAATGGCCGGTGGTGTTCCTGACCGGCCTCGAGCAGGGCCTGGTGCCGGTCGGCCGGGCCACGACGCCCGAGGCACGCGCCGAGGAACGCCGCCTGCTCTACGTGGCCGTCACCCGGGCCCAACGGGAGCTGCACTGCTCGTGGGCCGAACGGCGGCGCTTCGGTGCCCACACCATGGCCCGGTCGCCATCACCCTGGCTGGCCACCGTCCAGGCGGTGGTCGACGCTCTGGACGGATCGGCCTCGACGGCGGCCGCCGGCGGCAAGTGGCGAGAGCACCTCGACCGCAGTCGCGCCCACGTGCGCAGTCTCAGCAACGGGACGCCAGCGGGGGGTAGGGCCGGGGGGGCCCGAGCCGGGGGGGGCAGAGGTTGTGTCGAGGTGGGCGAGCGGGCCGACCCCGCCATGCTCGCAGCCCTGCGCTCGTGGCGAGCGAGTGCCGCTCGGGCGGCGGGCGTGCCTGCCTTCGTCGTGCTGCACGACGCCACCCTGGCGGTGGTGGCCGAGGCCCGACCCGGCGACCGTCACGCCCTCCTCGCCCTGCCGGGCATGGGGCCGGTGAAGGCCGAGCGCTACGGCGAAGCCCTCCTCGCGGTGGTGGCCAACTCGGGCGCCGCCTGAGGCGCCCGCCCCGTCCGAGAACAGCGTTGACGCCAACGGCGATCGGCGCGACAACTAGGCATGAGCTCTTACCTGTGGCCCAACGACGACGGTTGGCCCTACCCCGACGTGGAGGGTGAGCTGGCTTCCACCGACGAGGCCTTCGACGAAGACCTTCTCGTCCTGCGCGCCGCCCCGCGTCACCTTTTCGATCAACTCGAGCCCGTCGAGTTGCAGGTCGTGACCTCCCACTACGGCCTCGACGGTTCGCCGCCACGGACCATGAAGCAGCTGCACGTCGACCTGGGCCTCACCCACGCCGCCGTGCGTGACGCTCTGGCCAGCGGGCTGGCCAAGCTTCGCCTGCAGCTCCTCGTGGAATAGCGGCGGCCCGTTGGCCCGCCGCAGGGGTGGGATCGCCCGCCGCGTGGTAGGCAAACGGCCATGAAACCGGCACCTCTCAGAACCCGGCTCACGAGCGTGGCCGCCGGGTTGCTCGCCGTCGTGACCGCGACCACCGCCTGCGGAGGGTCGAAGTCCGACAGCGACAACGTAAAGTCCACCGTCACCAGCTTCTTCGGCGCGGTGGGCGACAACAAGGCTGACGCTGCCTGCGCCCTCCTCACCGACGAGGGCGTGAAAGAGCTGAGCACGGCCGCCTTCCTGCTACGGCCTCCCTCGTCGTGCGCCGATGCCATCAAGACGTTCAACAAGGTCCTCACCTCCGACGACAAGAAGTCGCTCAAGAGCACCAAGGTGAAGCGGGTGACGATCACCGGCACCACTGCCACCGTCGCCGACAACGACATCGAGCTGAAGGCGGGCGGCGAGGTGGGCCTCTTCCGGAACAGCAGCCCCAAGCCGCTGACCCTCGAAAAGGTCAGCGGGGACTGGAAGATCTCCTCGCTGGGGTGATCAGCTCCCGGCGACCGCAGCCCCGGGCGCCGGCTCCTCGAAGTCACAGAGCAGCGGGGCGTGGTCGGAGGGGAGCTTGCCCTTTCGGGCAAAGCGATCGATGAGGGCGAACGACAACCGGTCGGCCAGGGACCGGGTGGCCAGGACGAGGTCGATGCGCAGACCCCTGCCCTGGTGGAAGTCGCCGGCCCGGTAGTCCCACCAGGAGTAGAGCCCGGACTCGGGATACCGGCGGCGGAAGACGTCGACCAGGCCCCATTCCTGGAGGGCGGCCACCGCCTCTCGCTCCGGCGCGCTGACGTGGGTGCCGCCATGGAGCTTGCTGGGGTCCCAGACGTCACGGTCGTCGGGGGCCACGTTGAAGTCGCCACAGATCACCAGGTCACGGTCGGATTGGCAGGTCGAGGTCACGTGGCGGCGAAGGCGCTCGAGCCACTCCAGCTTCGCGGCGTAGTGCTCGCTGCCCACCGACCGACCATTGGGCACGTACACACTGGCCACCCGCACTCCCCCGCATGTCGCCCACAGCAGCCGAGCCTCGGTGGTCTCGCCCTCCTGCTGGTCGGAGAACCCGGCGACCACGTCGTCGAGGCCGACTCGGGACAGGATGGCGACACCGTTCCACTGGCCCTGGCCGCAGTGGGCGGCGTCGTAGCCCAAGGCGGCGAAGGCCATCGATGGGAAGGCGGCGTCGGCCAGCTTGGTCTCCTGCATGCACAGCACATCGGGACGGGCGTAGCTCAACCACTCCTCGACGCGCGGGAGGCGAACCTTCAGCGAGTTGACGTTCCAGGTGGCGATGCGCACGACCGCCGAGCGTAGGCTCTCCCCGGCCCGTCGCCCGGCGCCACTAGATGGCGCGCCGGCGGCGCGTCCTGGCTGAACCCGGTGTGGCGGGTGGGCCGGCGGCGGCGGGCTCCCCACCCGGATCGGTCGCAGCCTTGGTCGCCCGGGACCGTGGCGCCCGAGAAGCCGGCGCCGCCTCGACAGCCGCCCCGGTGGCCGCCACCGACTTCGTGGCGGCGGTCTTCGTGGCGGCGGCCTCTCTGGCCGGAGCGGCCTTCTTGGCCGGAGCCTTCTTGGCCGGAGCCTTCTTGGTCACCGCCTTCTTGGCTGCAGCCTTCTTGGCCGCCGCCTTCTTGGCTGGAGCCTTCTTGGCCGCTGCCTTCTTGGCCGGAGATCGGCTCCCGGTGGGCTCAGCGGCGGGATCGCCCGGGATCGCGGCAGGCGTGTCGTCACCGGCGGGACCGACTGCCCGCTTCCCCGCTCGCAACGTCCGGGCCGGGGCTTTCTCGGTTGTCACGTCCAGCAGGGTGCCGGCGTCGACGGGAGGCAGCGTGTCGGCCTCGACGGGTGCCGACTTCCGGGTGGCCCGGCGGGCGCGGCGGGCAGTGGTCTCGGGCGCGGCAGCTGCCGCGTCATCGGCCGGTGCGGCAATGGCGGCAGCGGTGGCCTTCCTGGTCGAGCGGGGGGCCCGGGGAGCGGGGGCGGGGACGGGAGCGTCGGCCGTCGTGGTCGCGGCCGAGCGGCGGCGCCGGGGCGACCGTGGCCGCTTGGGCACCGCTTCATCCGGGGCGATGGGCGCCATGGTGTCGAACTCGGCGGCGGACACAGCGGGCTGGTCGGCGCCGGCTGGCTCCTCGGTCGTTACGTCATCGGCTGAGCCCACGCCGTCGCCCCGGGCCCGGGCGGCACCGGCGATCGGTGACCTGCGCCCGCGCGGCGGTGGGGGGATGCCGGCGACCGACCGTTGCGGTGTCGGTCGCCGGGCGGCATTGGAGGCGATGTCGGCCTCGACGGTCTCGTCGGTGGGCGCTCCCGCCACCCGCGCCACCTCGGGCAGGGCCAGCTCGATCCCCCGGCGGGGCGGATCGAGGGCCTGCACGACGAAGGTGCGGACCTCGCCTGCCTTGAGCACGGCCTTGGCGGTGCGAGGCGGGGGGTCGCCCAGACCCACGACGGGCACGTAGCAGCGGGCGCCGTCGGCCTCGACGAAGGCGCCGTGGGAGGTGAAGCTCACCACAGTCCCCTCGATCTCGGTACCGAGAGGATGGTTGGCGATGAAGGTGACGAAGGGCAGGGGCTCGTTGACCGCCTCGTGGGAGGCGACCGGGGCCGCCTCGGCCGAGCGCCCGCTGCGGCGGCGGGGCCGCCTTGCCTCGGTGGGCGGTGGTGCCTCGATGGCCTCGGCCGTCGCCTGGGCGATGGCCTTGACGACAGGCGCGCTGCGGGAGCCCTTGGTGGCCTTTTGGGCGTCGCGCACGGCCATGCGGCTCTTGGGGCCGCGCACCGGTGTGCGGGGCGTGAAGATCCAGCCCACGTTGGGGACGGGCTTGCCGCCCAGGAGGCGACCCGTGTCGAACAGCCACTTGTACTCGCCGTGGAACTCCTGGAACGAGTCGTTGGACAGCACGGCGGCGTCGACCCGGTCGGCGATGCGCAACAGGAAACCGTCGCCCCGCCCGACGGCGCCGGCGGGGGGGGACACGACCTCACCCGCGTCCTCGGCCTCCTCGAACATCTTGCGCTCGGACTCGTCGATCCGGTAGCTGAACGACGCGTCGACGACGACGATGACCTCGTCGTCGGGGTTCTCAGCCAGCCAGGCCCGGACCGCCTCGTCGAGTTGGGCCAGGCTGGGCATTGATCGGCCTTCGGTGGCCAGGTTCGAGCCGTCTACGACGACGGGGCGGCGTGCCATGTGCCAATCAGTCAAGCATCCGGCGCGGGTACCGTCGGTGATCCCGCGCTCATGAGGGCTCGGAGAGCCCTTCGAGAACCCGTTCCAACAGTTCCTCCTGCTCGTGCTGGTGCACGGTCTGGCTGCCCGACGCAGGGCTGGCCGATGCCGCCCGGCTCACGTGCCGGAGGCTGAACCGGGCCGGCAACTGGCGGTGCAGGCGTTCGTGTAGGAACGGCCACGCTCCCATGTTCTCGGGCTCCTCCTGCAACCACACGACCTCGGTGGCGCCTTGGTAGCGAGCCAGGGCGGCGAGCACCTGGTCGGACGGCCACGGGTAGAGCTGCTCCACCCGGACGACGGGGACGGCCAGGGCCGCCTTGTCCCGGGCGGCCATGGCGTCGTAGGCAACCTTGCCGGCGGCGAGGATCACCCGGCGCACGGCGCCGGGGTCGTCGATGGCGGCGTCGTCGATGACCTCGTGGAAGGCGCCCTCGGTGAAGTCCCGCACCGGCGAACGCGAGCTGTGGGCCCGCAGCAGGTACTTGGGGGTGAGCAGCACGAGAGGCTTGCGCAGCTGGCGGCGGACCTGGCGGCGCAGCACGTGGAAGTACTGGGCGGCGGTGGTGACGTTGGCCACGCAGAGGTTGTCGCCCGCGCACAGGGTGAGGAAGCGCTCGAGGCGGGCCGAGGAGTGTTCCGGGCCCTGGCCCTCGTGGCCGTGAGGCAGCAGGAGCACCAGGCCCGAGGTCTGCGCCCACTTGGCCTCTGCGGCGGCGATGAACTGGTCGACGATCACCTGCGAGGCGTTGACGAAGTCGCCGAACTGGGCCTCCCAGCACACCAGGGCGTCCTTGTGGACGACGGAGTAGCCGTACTCGAAGCCCAAGGCGGCGTACTCGGAGAGCATGGAGTCGTACACCCACAGCTTGGCTCTGGTGTCGACACCCGACAGCGGCATCCATTCGCTGCCGTTCTCGTAGTCGACCAGCACCGAATGGCGCTGCGAGAAGGTCCCCCGCCGCGAGTCCTGTCCGGACAGGCGGATGTCGGTTCCCTCGAGGAGCAACGTGCCCAGCGCCAGGGCCTCGCCCATGGTCCAGTCGGCCAGCCCGTCGGCCCACAGCTCGGCCCGAGCCTCCATCTGGCGGACCAGCTTGGGGTGCACGGTGAACCCGTCGGGCGTGCGGTGCAGGGTGTCGACCACCCTGGCGAGGACATCGGCGTCCACCGCCGTGGCCACCGGCGGCAGCACACCCAGCGGGGCGGGCGAGCGGCGTGCGGCGTGGGGGTCGGGAGGCGTGGACTGGCGGGTCTGGTCGAACGCCGTCTGCATGCGGTCCACGAAGTCGTCGAGGGCCTTTTCGGCGTCGTCCACCCCGATGTCGCCCCGTCGCACCAGCGACTCGGTGTAGAGCTTGCGCACCGATCGCCGGCCCTCGATCCGCTTGTACATGAGGGGCTGGGTGTAGGACGGGTCGTCGCCCTCGTTGTGGCCGTGGCGGCGGTAACAGACCAGGTCGACCACCACGTCTTTGTGGAAGGCCTGCCGGAACGCGAACGCCAGCCGGGCCACCCGTACACAGGCCTCGGGGTCGTCGCCGTTGACGTGAAAGATGGGGGCCTGCACCATCTTGGCCACGTCGGTGGCGTACACCGACGACCGGGCGTCCTGGGTGGACGTGGTGAAGCCGACCTGGTTGTTGATGACCAGGTGGATGGTCCCTCCCACCCGGTACCCCCGCAGCGACGACAGGTTGAGGGTCTCGGCTACCACGCCCTGGCCGGAGAATGCGGCGTCGCCGTGGATCACCAGGGCCAACACGCTGAAAGCCTCCGGTTGGTCGATGAGGTCCTGCTTGGCCCGCACCATGCCCTCGACCACGGGGTCCACCGCCTCCAGGTGCGAGGGGTTGGACGCCAAGCTCACCGGCAGCTCGTGCCCCGAGCGGCCCACGAACTTGCCCGACGCCCCCACGTGGTACTTGACGTCGCCCGAGCCCTGAGTGGTCGCCGGGTCGATGTCGCCTTCGAACTCGCGGAAGATCTGGCGCAGCGACTTGCCCACGATGTTGGCCAGCACATTGAGACGGCCCCGGTGGGCCATGCCCAGCACGGCCTCGACCAACCCGCTGCGAGCAGCATTGTCGAGGACCTCGTCTACCAGGGGGATGACGCTCTCGGCACCCTCCAACCCGAAGCGCTTGTGCCCCACGTACTTGGTGTGCAGGAAGCGCTCGAACGCTTCGGCGGCGTTGAGGCGGTCGAGGATGTGCAGCTGCTCCTCGGTGGTCAGCGAGGTGCTCACGCCCTCCACGTGCTCCTGAATCCAGCGCTTCTGGTCGGGCTCCTGGATGTGCATGTACTCGACACCGATGCGCCGGCAGTAGGCGTCACGCAGGATCCCCAGCACGTCACCCAACGGCATCACCGCGGTTCCGGCCAGGCCGTCGGTGAAGAAGTCCCGCTCGAGGTCCCAGATGGTGAGGCCGTAGGTGGCGGGGTCGAGCTCGGGGTGGGTGCGCGGCTCCTTCCAGCGCAACGGGTCGAGGTCGGCGATGAGGTGGCCCCGGACGCGGTACATGTTGATCAGCGTCTGCACGTGGACCTGCTTGGCCCGCTGCTCGTCGCTCTGGTCGCCGGGGTTGTTGTCCTGGCGCCACTTGACCGGTTCGTAGGGCACCCCGGCGGAGGTGAACACCTCGCGGTAGAAGTCGTCGGCTCCCAGCAGCAGCTCGTGGACGCGCTTGAGGAACAGGCCCGACTCGGCGCCCTGGATCACCCGGTGGTCGTAGGTGGAGGTGAGGGTGAGGACCTTGGAGATGCCGAGCTGGGCCAGCACCCGGGGATCGGCCCCGCTCCACTCGGCAGGGAACTCCAGGGCGCCCACTCCCACGATGACGGCCTGGTTGGGCATGAGCCTCGGCACCGACAGCACCGTGCCCAGGGTGCCGGGGTTGGTGAGGGTGATGGTGACACCGGCGAAGTCGTCGGGGCCGATGCGCCCGCTGCGCACCTTGCGGACCAGTTCCTCGTAGGCGGCCTGGAAGGAGCGGAAGTCGAGCGTGTCGGCGTCGCGGATGCACGGGACCACCAGGCTGCGCCGACCGTCGGCCTTCTCCACGTCGATGGCCAGGCCCAACCCGACATGACCGTGGCGGACCACCGTCGGTTGGCCGTTGTGACGGGCGAAGCTGCGGCGCATGGCCGGCACCGCCTCGGTGGCCTTGACCACGGCCCAGCCCACCAGGTGGGTGACGCTCACCTTGCCGCCACCGGTTCGGCCCAGGTAGCCGTTCAGGACCTTGCGGTTGACCTCGAGGAGGCGGGCCGGGACCATCCTCGTGCTGGTGGCGGTGGGCACGCCCAGGCTGGCCTCCATGTTGGCCACCACCCGGGCCGCCGCGCCGCGGAGGTCCTCGGTCTCGTCGTCGGGACCCGCCGCCGTCGGGTCCGGCGCCTGGCCCGAGGTCGCCCCCTCGGTGACGCCCCCGCCGGGCCGGCGGTCAGTGGGTGCCGCCACATCCCGTGCATCGCCATTGGACCGCTGAGGACGGTCGGTGCCGTACCCCTCGAAGAAGTCACGCCAACTCTCGGCAACCGACGACGGATCCCGGCGGTAACGCTCGTACATGTCGTCGACGAGCCAGGCGTTGGGCCCGAACGCCGCAGCCTCAGCCGCTTCGTCAGCCATGCGCGAACAGCGTACCGGGGTCGCCACTGCTGGCTGGGCAGGAACGGGCCCCTCGGATGGGTAGCGTCATGTCATGTCCACCGAAGCGGTCGCCGGTCGTGTCGTGGCCGACCGCTACGAACTGACCGAGACGCTGGGCGTCGGTCCGATGGGGCCGGTGTGGCGGGCCATCGACCGCCGGTCGCAGCGCCAGGTCGCCGTGCGCGAGGTGGAGCTTCCCGACATCCTCGACGACGCCGAGCAGGCCGCTCTGGCCGAGAAGGTGATCCGCGAGGCGGCGGCCGCCTCCGCCCTCGATCACCCGGTTGCCGTCACGGTGCTCGACGTGGTCACCGAAGCCGGTCAACCCTTCGTGGTCAGCGAGCTGGTGACGGCACCGACGCTGGTCGACACCGTCGAGACCCGGGGGCCACTGCCACCCGAGCAGGCCGCGGCGATCGGTCTCCAGTTGCTCGCCGCCCTCACCGCCGCCCACGACCTGGGCCTGGTGCACCGCGACGTGCGCCCGTCCAACGTGTTGCTCACCGAGGCGGGGGTCCGGCTGGCCGACTTCGGCGTGGCCTCGATGGTGGACGACCCCCGCGTCGCCGAGTCGGGGGCCATGCACGAGCTCTCCTACCTGGCCCCCGAGCAGACCGAGTCGGCGGGTGCGACAGCGCTGTCCGACCTGTGGTCGCTGGGCGCCACGTTGTACTTCGCCGTCGAGGGCGTCGCGCCCTTCGACGGAGGATCGCCGACGGCGACCATGACCGCTATCGTCACCCGGCCGCCCCGCCCGGCCGAGGCGGCCGGCCCCCTCGGGCCCGTCCTCGACGCCCTCCTGGTCAAAGAGGCCATGGACCGTCCCGACGCGAGCCACGTGCGCGACCTGCTGGTGGCCGTCGCCGGCGACTCGGCCCCGATGGTGTCCGACCCCGCGCCCGAGGATGCACGGTCGGCTGACACCCCTCCCGAGGCGCCGGTCCCCACCGGGGAGGCCGCCGTGCCTGCCCCGGGCCCGAGCGGCCCTCTGAGCGGGGGCCCGGGCCCGAGCGGCCCCGTGAACGAGTACCCGAGCCCGAGCGGGGTGGCCGTCGACACGGCGGTCGGCCAGGCCGCCGGTTACCAGGCCGCCCCCCACGAGGCGACGCTCGACGACGAGGTGGCGGCCGGGGAAGCCTCACCTGCCGAAGAGGCCTCGAGCCGGGAGCCATGGTTCTTCCAGGTGCCGGCCGAGACCGTCGAACCCCCTCCGTTGCCCGAGCCGCCGCCCCGGGCCCCGGTCGAGGTCGAGCCCGACGGTCCTCACCGCCGGTTCCCCCACGGCCTGTGGGCGGTGATCCTGGCCGCGCTCGTCGCCGGGGTGATGGTCGCCCTCATCATCACCGGCGGTCACACCCTGCGTGCCCAGCGACCGACGATCGAGAGATCCAAGTCGGTGGGCCCGGTGTCGACATGGACGCCCTACACCGATTCGACCACCGGCTTCACCATCCGCTACCCGTCCACCTGGACGGTCAGGCGGTCGGGCACCCAGACGTTCTTCGTCGACCCGGCGGGGATCTCCTACCTGGAGATCGATCATCAGCAGCCGCCCGCCCCGTCGCTGGTCGACTCGGCCATGCAGCAGGAGAAGAGCTTCTCGGCCAGCCACCCCACCTACCAACGGATCTCCATAGACCCGACGACCTACCAGAACTCGCCCGCCAGCCTCTGGCAGTTCACCTACACCGACGCGGCAGTCGCCGTACGGGCCATCGATCTCGGGGTCAACAGCCCGAAGTACGGCTTCGCCCTGTATTTCCAGGCGCGCGCCGATGACTGGACGCGGGCCCAGGCCACCTTCGACTCCTTCAAGTCCGTCTTCGGCATCCCGACCTAGGGGTGGCCTGACCGGTGAGCCCGCGCGCCGTGCGCCTGGTGGTGGTGGCGGTGTGCGCGTCCGGGATCGCCGGGATGGTGGTCGGCTCCATCGCCGACGACACCATGGTCACCCTCACCTTCGGGTTGGTCACCGCCGCCGCCGTCGCCTGCCTGATGGTGGCCACGGCGGTGTCCGGCGGTGTCCCCGTCGATGACGACGAGGTGACCGGGGCTCGCGTCGAGGCACTGGTGGCGGCGCTCGTCGCCGGTGGCGCCGAGGAGCACGCGGTGCGGGAGCTGGTGCGGGAAGCGGTCGCTCTGGGTCGCAGCCGGCAGGGTCGTAGCCAGCCGGGTCGCGGTCACCCAGGCAAACCCGCTGAGAAGGCCGGGGCTGAGGTGCACGGCGGACGCACCCCACGCCCCGGCGACCGCACTGTCACATGAACGGCGGGGCGCGTCAACTCAAGATTCATTGAGATTCCGCTCTCGTCCCGCCAAGAAACCCGTTCAGTAAGCCCTGCGGATGCCGATACCACTCACATGTCGGTACAAACTCGCTCCAGCCGGGCCGTCACCCGCCCGATCGAGGCAGGGAGCTCCGTCGTGTGCGCCACGTGCGGACAACCCGTGAAGTTCAGCGCCAAGATCCGCATGTGGCAGGTGATCGCCAACATCTACGTCAACGGTCGTTGGGACCGCGTGGAGCACTACCACGCCGAGTGTTACGAAGGGGCCGGGCGGCCCTATGGCAGCGCCGCCTGACCCATTCCTCTCCACCTGATCCTGGCCCCGAGGGCCGGGTTACGACCGTAGATTCGGTTAGGATGTCGGGGTGACCGAGATGCGCACCGACGTCCACGAGGACGACATGCTGAAGGTGTCCGAGGTCGGCCGGCGAACCGGCGTGACCAGAAAGGCCCTGCGCCACTACGAGGCCATGGGCCTGGTCGAGCCGGCGGTGCGCACGGCGTCGGGCTACCGGCTCTACGACGGCGAGGCCCTCCGGCGCATCGAGCTCGTCAACCGGGCCAAGGTGCTGGGCTTGAGCCTGGTCGAGGCCAAGGAGTTCCTGCACGTGGCCGAAGGGTGCTGCGGTGACAACCACCCCGAGTTGGCCAGCATCGTCGAGCGCAAGCTCGTCGAGACCGATCAGCGGCTGGCCGAGCTGAAGAACCTCCGGCGCACCCTGCACGAGGTGCTCGACCGCCTGGCTCGCACCGAGGGTGAGCACCGCTGCGAGGAGAGCCTGTGCACCTGCAACACCCCACTCACCATCGGCCGCCGGAGCGAGCCAGCCGGTAGCTGACGGCGCGGCCTGCGCTCAGCAGGCCAGGAGGGCCACCTCGTAGGCGTCGAAGGCCGGATCTCGGGTGACGAGGGTCAACTGCTCGGCCTGAGCCTGGGCAACCAACATCCGGTCGAAAGGATCGCGGTGGTGCGAAGGTAGGGCGCCGGCCCGTTCGGCGTGCTCCAGCGAAATGGACAGCGGCTCGAACGGCCCGTCGGCCACGTGCCCGGCCATCGAACCCTCGAACCGCAATTTGCCCAGGGCCCGCTTGATCGAGATCTCCCAGACGCTGGCGGCACTGACGGCGACCAGAGCTTCAGGGTCGGCGATACGGGTTCTCGCTTCGGTCGTCATGGGCGCGTCGGCCAACCACCAGAGCAGCGCGTGGGTGTCGAGGAGCAGGTTCACCCGCCGCCCTCGAAGGCGTCGAGAAGCCACGCCGGCGTCTCGTCGAAGTCGTCGGCGATCTGAAGGGAGCCCCTCAGTGCACCGGGCTCCCGAGGCGACCTGTGCTCGGAGTAGGCGACGAGCCGGGCGACCGGCCGCCCCGCCCTCCCGATGATGATCTCCTCACCGGCAGCGGCCTGTTCGACGAGCCGGGACAGCTGGGTCTTGGCCTGATGGATGTTGACGATCACCCGGTAAAAGCTATCACGGGCCGAGGCAGTCCGGCTAAGTCTAGTCCGGTCAAACTCGCGTGGCGGCGGAGGACGGCGCAGAGGCCCCGCCCGGGGCGGCGAAGCCGGCAGCCGACAGCGCCTCTTGCACGTAGGCCCACAGGACGTGGATCACCGACGCCTGGGACTCCTGGACCCGGTGCACACTGTCGGAGCGGACCACGATGCAGTGCTCGAGCCTGGAGTCGGTGGCCATGCGACCGCCGTCGTAGCCTGACAGGCCGACGGTGAGCATGCCCTGCTTGGCCGCCTCGCCGAAGGCCATGAGCAGGTTCTCGGAGTTCCCGCTGGTCGACAAGCCCATGGCGATGTCGACGGGGCGACCGTGGGCGATGAGCTGGCGGGAGAAGACGACGTCGAAACCGATGTCGTTGGACAGGGCGGTGAGCACAGCCTGGTCTTCGGCCAGCGAGCGGGCCGGGAGCGGCGAGCCGTAGGGCGGACGGGTGTAGAGCTGTGCCACTGCCTCGGCATCGGTGGCGCTGCCCCCGTTGCCGAAGGCGTAGAGCCGCCCGCCGGCGGTGAATCGCTCGGCCATGGCCGTCGCCACCGTCCGCAACTGGTCCTCGGTACGCTCGAGCGTCTCGGTCCGCAACGCGGTGCTCTGCTCCCACTTGGCGTGCGCCGAGCGGGCCAGGTCGGACAGAAGGGCTTCGGAGTCGGTCTCGTCACCCTCGATGAACGGGTACAGGAAGTCGGTCGCCTCGGGGCTCATCAGTCGGCGCTCAGGTTGGTGATGGCGGATCCGGCGTGGACCAGGACGAGGTCGCCCGGTCCTGCGGTGGCGATGAGCATGACGTCGATGCGCTCGATGCCCTCGGAGGTGCGCACCACGGCCTCGTCGCCATCGACGGTGACCACCTCGGCCAGACGGCCCTCGTCCGAACAGGTGATGCACACGTCGTCGGTGCACTCGGGCTCCACTTTCAGCAACCCGGGGTGCTCGAAGCACACATGGGTGAGCTCCCACAGCATGTGATAGATGCGAACGAATTTCTCGGACGCCTCGAGATCGGCCTCGGTGTCGAGCCACACGACGTGGTCGGCGGCACCGGCAGCCGGCCGGGGGCCGTGGCCGATCCACAGCGTCTCCACGCCCCATGCCGGGCCCCGGCGCATGGCATCGGTCACCTGGGCGTCGTCGGCCGGGGCCAGGGCCACGACCATGTCGCCGGGCCGGACCGACGCCCGCAAGGTGGCGACCACGTCGGCGCCGGGCGGCACGGTCAGCGATGCCAGGGCCCGCTTCCCCACGATCACGGGATGCACGAACTCCACCGCCACGTGGTGGGCGTGGAAGGACCAGGCGGGCGAGACGCACCACATGGTGCCCCCGGAGTGGAACCGGCGGGCCATGGCCAGAGACGCCCGGGCCAGGTCCTGGGTGAGTCCGTCGACGCCGAGGCCGGCGTCCGGCAGCGAACTGGTGAGGCTCATCGACTTGCTCCCATGCCAGGATTCTCCCACCTCCGGGACCGCTTCGGGGGCCCGAAAAAGTGCTCGAAGTTCTTCCTGACTTCACAATCAGCTAGAAGTATCCTGTCAGTTAGGTGCACGGAACATCTAGTACCCGACCAGGTGCCGGACCTGGCGTGACGACAGGAGCAACGCATGGCAAGTGACGGACGCAGGACCAGGGCCAGCACCCGAGGCAGCGGCACCCGCACCAACTCCACGCCCCGGGGCAACAGCGGCTCGGGTGAGCTGGTGAGCGGTCAGGGAGGCCCCAACTTCACCCAGGGTGGGATCATGCCCGGCGGTGGGCAGATGGAGAACTGGCGGGAGAACCCCCTCGACCCCATGGCCCCCATCGGCGTGCGCTCCCGGGCCGTCGAGCGTGACAGCTCCATCCTGCGCCTCGGTCCCCTGGAGAAGATCTACCTGATCTGGATGGTGGGCGGC
>DATAQC010000059.1:0-25487 GCA_036264885.1 Acidimicrobiales bacterium
CTCGTGCGGCTGGCCTGCGTCCCATTGTTCTTGTGGTTGCTCTTCGGGCGTAACAACCCCGACGGGGCGGCGTGGCTCCTCGCCGTGCTGGGTGCCACCGACTGGGTCGACGGCTACATCGCCCGCCGCTTCAACCAGGTCTCGACGGTGGGCAAGATCCTCGACCCCGCCGCCGACCGCATCCTGCTCATCGTGGGCATCTTCGCCATCCTCGACTACGGGGCGGTGCCGGCATGGCTGGCGTGGGTGGTCATCGCCCGCGAGGTGGTGGTGGGCGCCGGGGTGCTGGTGCTGGCCGGCCTGGGGGCGCGGCGCGTCGACGTGCAGTGGATCGGCAAGTGCGGGGCCTTCGCCCTCATGGTGGCCTTCCCGTTGTTCCTGGTGTCCGACGCCGGGGTGTTCTGGGCCGACGAGGCCCGCTTCGTCGCCTGGCCGGTGGCTCTCGTCGGCCTGGTGCTCACCTACTGGTCGGCGGTGATGTACATCCCGTTGGGCCGGGCCGCCCTCGGCTCCGCCCGGGCCGACAGGGCGGAAAAGGCGAAGGAGGCGTCGCGCCGCGGTCAGGTAGGGTCGGCCGGGTGAAGGCCGTCATCATGGCCGGGGGCGAGGGCACCCGGCTCCGACCGCTCACGTCGAACCAGCCCAAGCCCCTCATGTCGCTTGTGAACCGGCCCATGATGGAGCACATCGTGCGGCTGTTGAAGAAGCACGGTTTCGACGACATCGTCGTCACCTTGGCCTTTCTCCCCCAGACGATCCGCAGCTACTTCGGCGACGGCAGCGAGTTCGGCGTACGCATGGTCTACGCCACCGAGGAGACGCCGCTGGGCACCGCCGGGTCGGTGGGCAACGCCAAGAAGGAGCTGGACGAGCCCTTCCTCGTCATCTCCGGCGACGTCCTCACCGACATCGACCTCAGCGCCATCGTCGATTTCCACCGCGACCGCGACGCCCTGGCCACCATCGCCTTGAAGTCGATGGAGAACCCCCTCGAGTTCGGCATCGTCATCACCCACGACGACGGCTCCATCGAGCGTTTCCTCGAGAAGCCCACCTGGGGCCAGGTGTTCAGTGACACAGTCAACACCGGCATCTATGTGCTGCAGCCGGAGATCTTCGACTACATCCCCGACGCCAAGTCGGTCGACTTCTCCCAGGACGTGTTCCCCGCCCTCCTCGACGACGGCAAGGCCGTGTTCGGCTTCGTGGCCGAGGGCTATTGGGAGGACGTGGGCACCCTCGACGCCTACATCAAGGCCCATCAGGACGTGCTCGACGGCCACGTCGACACCGAGATCCCCGGCTTTCGCATTGCCGACGGCGTGTGGCTGGGAGAGGGCGCCGAGATCGACCCCGGTGCCAAGGTCGAGGGGCCCGTCGTGGTGGGGGAGAACTGCCGGGTCGAGAGCGGCGCCCGCCTGGGCGAGTACACCGTGCTCGGCAACAACGTGGTGGTCAGGGCCGACGCATCGGTGCAGCGCTCGGTGGTGCACGACAACGCTTACGTGGGCCACTCGGTGAAGCTGCGGGGCACGGTGATCGGCCGGGCCACCGACCTGCGGGCCTACGCGCGCTGCGAGGAGGGCGTGGTGCTGGGCGACGAGTGCATGGTCGGCGACCACGCGGTGATCAACACCGGGGTCAAGGTCTACCCGTACAAGACGGTCGAGCCCGGTGCCATCGTCAACTCCTCCATCGTCTGGGAGTCGCGCGGCTCGCGCAGCCTGTTCGGCGCCCAGGGGGTCACTGGGTTGGCCAACGTCGACGTCACCCCTGAGCTGGCCGTGCGCATCGCCATGGCCTACGGCACGACCATGAAGAAGGGCTCCACCGTCATCACCTCGCGCGACACGAGCCGGGCGGCGCGAGCCCTCAAGCGGGCCATGATGGCCGGCCTCAACGCCGCCGGCATCAACGTCGACGACCTGGAGATGGCGCCGGTGCCCGTCACCCGGTTCGCGGTGCGCTCCCAACGGGTGCGGGGCGGTATCACCGTGCGCCTGGCCACCGGCGACCCTCAGAGCGTGAGCATCCGGTTCTTCGACCCTGAGGGCACCGACATCGACGAGGCCGCCCAGCGCAAGGTCGAGCGCATCTTCCACCGCCAGGACTTCCGTCGGGCCTTGGCCGCCGAGATCGGCGACATCGGCTTCCCCCCGCGCGCCCTCGAGCACTACACCGCCGCCCTGGTGGCCAGCGTCGACGTGGGCGCCATCCGAGCCGTTGGGTTCCGGGTGGTCCTCGACTACGCCTACGGGTCGGCGTCGACGGTCATGCCCAGCGTTCTCGGGCCGCTGGGCGCCGATGTGCTATCGGTCAACGCCTACGCCGCCACCGCCGGGGCGCTCACTTACGACGCCGCCGTCCACGCCCAGCGCGTGGCGGCGCTGGCGCGCACGGCCAACGCCGACCTGGGCGCCGTCATCGACCCCGACGGCGAGCACATCGTGATCATCGACGATGAAGGCCGCGTGCTCGACAACCACCAAGCCCTCCTGGCCCTTGTCACCCTGGTGGCCCGTTCGCGCAAGGGGGCCCGGGTGGCCCTGCCGGTGTCGGCGCCCCGGGCGGCGGAGCGTATCCTGGCCGACGCCGGGGCCGAGCTGGTGTGGACCAAGCAGTCTTCGGCCCACATCATGGACGTGGCCGCATCCGACGACATCACCCTCGCCGCCACCCCGCACGGCGGGTTCGTCTTCGCCGAGTTCCTGCCCGCCCTCGACGCCATCGCCACGTTCGTCCACCTGCTGGCCCTGCTGGCCGCGTCCGACCAGAAGCTGTCGGCGCTGGTCGACGAGCTTCCCGAGGTGTACGTCGCCCACGAGACGGTCGACACGCCCTGGGAGGAGAAGGGGGTCTTCATGCGCCAGCTGGTCGAGAAGCTGAAGGACCACGACGTGTTGCTGGTCGACGGAGTCAAGGTCCAGCTCGACGAGTCATGGGTCCTCGTCCTGCCCGACCCCGAGGAACCCGTCACCCATGTGTGGGCCGAGGGGCAGACCGACGCCGAGGCCCGGGAGCTGGCGCAGGACTACGCCCGCAAGGTCCGCCAGATCCTCCGCTAGGCCGGTCGGTCCGGTACCTTCTGCCCATGGAGATCCCCGCCGACCGGCGCTACACCGGCGACCACGAATGGGCGCGCCTCGAAGACGGGCGGGTGCGCATCGGGATCACCGACTACGCCCAGGACGCGCTGGGCGACGTGGTGTTCGTCAAGCTCCCCGATGTCGACGCCGCCGTCGAGGCCAATGGCGCCTGTAGCGAGGTGGAGTCGACCAAGTCGGTCTCCGACGTCTATTCACCGGTGGCGGGCACCGTCGTGGCGGTGAATCAGGCCTTGGCCGACGCCCCTCAAGCGGTGAATGACGACCCCTACGGCGAAGGGTGGATCTGCCTCGTCGAGCCCTCCGACCCGGCGGCCTACGACAGCCTCCTCGACGCCGCCGCCTACAACGAGCTCATCTCCGAATGACCAACGGCGAGCCTCCGGCCACGGAGGCGGTACGTTCTGGGGTCGTGTTCTGCAACCAGTGCCGGCATCAGAACCCGGCGGGTGCCAATTTCTGCTCGTCGTGTGGCGCCGCGCTCGAGAGCCCTCCCGGAGACGACACCACCATCACCTTCGCCCCGGTGGAGGGGGCGGGGGACGTGGGCGAGGAGGAGCTCACCGTCTCGCTGGGCGAGATGCACGAGAACATGGCCATGGTGGTGGTCAAGCGGGGCCCCAACGCCGGGTCCAAGTTCACCCTCGACCACGACGTCACCCGGGCCGGGCGCCATCCCAAGAGCGACATCTTCCTCGACGACATCACCGTCTCCCGGCGCCACGCCGAGATCGTCCGCCAGCCCGACGGCTACGTCGTGCGCGACGTGGGCTCGCTCAACGGCACCTATCTCAACCGGGAACGCATCGACGAGGCGGCGCTGACCCAGGGCGACGAGCTGCAGATCGGCAAGTTCAAGCTGGTCTTCTTCTCCGGGCCGGCGGCCGAGGGCTGAGGAAGTTGCCGATGGAGGACCGGGCCTTTCTCTCGATCGGCGAAGTGCTCTCGCTGCTCAAAGACGAGTTTCCCGACGTCACCATCTCCAAGATCCGCTTTCTCGAGAGCCAGGGCCTGCTCGACCCCGAGCGCACGCCGTCGGGCTACCGCAAGTTCTACGAAACCGACGTGGAACGCCTGCGCTGGATCCTGCGCCAGCAGCGCGAGCACTTCCTGCCCCTGAAGGTCATCAAGGGCCGCCTGCGGGGCGACCCCGAGGGGGCCGAGGGCGCCGTCGACGACATCGACGAGGCCGAGGGTGACCTCGAGCCCACGGCCACCCGCACTCTGGCCCAGGCGGCGGTGGCCGCCGCCGGCGACGCCCCCCTGGTGGTGCGCACGTCGGGGGCCAGCCTCAACCTGGCCGAGCTGGCGTCGGCCAGCGGGCTCGAGGAGGACGACCTGCGGGAGCTGGAGCGCTTCGACATCCTCGAGGGACGGCGGGTGGGCTCGAACGTCTACTACGACGAGGAAGCCCTCCTGGTGGCCGGCATGGCCGCCGGGTTCATGAAGTACGGCGTCGAGGCCCGGCACCTGCGGATGTACAAGACGGCCGCCGACCGCGAGGCGGGCTTCTTCGAGCAGGTCGTCATGCCCATGCTCAAGCAGCGCAACCCCCAGGCCCGGCGCCAGGCGGCCGACACCCTGAGCGAGCTGGCTCGCCTCGGCCAGGGGTTGCGCCAGGCCATGCTCCGCAAGGCCCTACGCCAGTACCTCGACGGCCAGTAACGGCTCCGACGTGAGCGGGGCCTACCGCACGCTCATCGGTCCCACCGAGCTCCAGGCGGGCGTGTCCCGCCTGGCGGGGGAGATCTCGGCTGCCTACGACGACGGTGTGGTCCTGGTGGCCGTCCTCAAGGGCAGCGTGCCCTTCCTGGCCGACCTGGTGCGGTCGCTCACCGTCGTGCCCGTCATCGAGTTCATGGCCATCTCGGCCTACGCCCCCGACACCGGCCGGGTGCGTATCGTCATGGACACCGAGGTCGACCTCTACGGGCGCCAGGTCGTGCTGATCGAGGACATCGTCGACACCGGCCTCACCCTCACGTACCTGCTGGGCCAGCTGCGGGGACGTGAGGCGGCGTCGGTCGACGCCTGTGCCCTGCTCGACAAGTCGGTGCGGCGGATCGTGCCGACCCCGTTGCGTTTTCGGGGGTTCGAGATCGGTGACGAGTTCGTGCTCGGCTACGGGCTCGACTACGCCGAGCGCTACCGCAACCTCGACCGCATCGTCGCCGCCGATCTCGGACTGCTCCGCAGCGACCCCGACTCCTACGTGGACGCCTTCTATCCCTCGGGAACTTCGCCGTCTCGGGCTTCGGTCTGCGAAAGTCGCGACTAGGGTCGCATCGTGGTCGAGATGCATCTCGTCGGAGTTCGGGTGGAGATGCCCACCAACAACCCGATCGTGCTCCTGCGCGAGGCCGACGGCGCCCACCGGGTGCTGCCCATCTTCATCGGGCCCGTCGAAGCCACGGCCATCGCCTTCGCCATCCAGGGTGTGGCCACCCAGCGGCCGATGACCCACGACCTCATCCGTGACGTCCTGGTCGCCCTCGGCGTCGGTGTCGAGCGCATCGTCATCACCGAGCTGCGAGACCGCACCTTCTACGCCGAGATCCAGATGACACGGGACGGCACTAGCTGCGAGGTCTCCAGCCGACCCTCCGACGCCATCGCCCTGGCCGCCCGGCTGGGCACGCCGATCTTCGCCGACGAGGGCGTGCTCGAGGAGGCGGCGGTCGCAGTGGGGGACGAGGAGGAGGAGGAGGACGAGGTGGAGCGCTTCCGGGAGTTCCTGGAGGGTGTGAACCCGGAGGACTTCGCCTCCTAGGACTGGGTCTTCGCTCCTCCGGGGGACGGGGCCTGACCCTCAGGGTCCCTCCCCGTGGCTCCGCCCCGGGGCCCCTCCCTACGGGCCACCCGTCCCCCTACCCCTTCCGCCACCGCTCTGGCACACCTCTCTGGCTCACACCTGTTGCGGAAGCGCTCCGCCTCGGGTGGAGAAGTGGGTGGTCGTTGACTGTGGAGAAGCTCGGGATATAGTTTTGGGCTACACGGGCGTAACTACGCGGCTGTAGGCCGTGGGGAGGCACTGTCGGGGATGGCCGAAGTTCGAGACGACGCAGGGGTCGCGGTCGGGTACCGGGGGCCGCAGGTGTGCGCCATCGTCGGGATCACCTACCGCCAGCTCGACTACTGGGCCCGCACCGACCTGATCCGGCCGTCGGTTGCCGATGCCCGGGGCAGTGGCACCCAGCGCCTGTACTCCTACCAGGACCTGGTCGAGCTCAAGGTCATCAAGAGCCTCCTCGACGCCGGCATGGCCCTGAAAAAGGCCCGGCGGGCCATCGAGTACCTGCGTGACCACCTGGGTGCCGACATCGCCTCGGCCAGCCTGGTGCTCAACGGGGCCGACTCGGTGTTGCTGGCCCGCGACTCGGGCGAGCTCGTCGACCTGGTGCGCCAGGGTCAGGGTGTCTTCAGCATCATGGCCCTGCACGGCGTCAAGGCCGAGCTCGACGCCGCCATCACCGAGATGCACCCACCTGTCGCGGCTGACGGTGGTGCGCCCGCGGCGATCGTCGCCGCTCACGGCACGGGGTAGGTGCTGGCCCCGACGCTCCCGCCCGAGTCGGACCCCGGCGGGCGCGCCGATTCGGTTCCGCGTCCCGACACCGGTGAGCCCACGCTCCTGCCCCACGACCGGGAGCGCTTCGCCCACAACTCCGAGCGCCAGTTCGCCAAGCTGCTCGACTTCTACGGCATCGTCTGGGAGTACGAGCCCCGGACCTTTGTTCTCGAGTGGGACAACGCCGGCAACCCCGCCCAGGCGTTCACCCCGGACTTCTACCTGCCGGCCTACGACCTGTTCATCGAGATCACCACCATGAACCAGAAGCTGGTGACCAAGAAGAATCGCAAGGCCCGCCGCCTGCGCGAGGCCTTCCCCGAGGTGCGCATCAAGGTCTTCTACCAGCGCGACTACCTGAACCTGCTGGTCAAGTACGGGCTGGAGCCCCCCTCCCAGGACCTGCCCGTCGACGAGGGGGTGGAGCCGCTGCCGTTGCGCTTCGCCGACCCCGATGCCGGCGACGCCCCGCCCTCGCGCCGCCGCAAGCCGGCCTGAGATCCCGGCCCTGGTGTGAGCACACCGGCCACTCCATCCGAGGAGCTGGTCCTGGCCCTGGAGCTGGCCGACGAGGCCGACGCCATGACCATGGCCCGTTTTCGGGCCCTCGACCTGGTGGTGGAGACCAAACCCGACCTCACCCCGGTGTCGGAGGTCGACCTGGCCGTGGAGGCGGCCCTGCGGCGACGCTTGGGCGAGTATCGCCCCGCGGATGCCGTGCTCGGCGAGGAGGGTGGCCACGACCCCGGCGCCGGTGGTGGCCGCCAGTGGATCCTCGACCCGGTGGACGGCACCAAGAACTACGTGCGGGGCGTGCCCGTGTGGGCCACGCTCATCGCCCTCAAGCACGACGGTGAGACCGTGGTCGGCGTGGTGTCGGCCCCGGCCCTGGGTCGGCGGTGGTGGGCGGCGCGCCGGGCTGGGGCGTTCGCCGACGGCTCGTCCATCCGGGTGTCGGGCGTCGCCTCGCTCGACGACGCCATGCTCAGCTACGCCAGCCTGTCGGGCTGGGAGGCCCGGGGCCTGGGCCCCGCGTTCCTGGGCCTCGCCCGTCGCTGCTGGCGGACCCGCGCCCTGGGCGACTTCTGGTCGCACGTGTTGGTGGCCGAAGGCTCGGTCGACCTGGCCGTGGAGCCGGAGGTCTCGCTCTGGGACCTGGCGCCCCTCAAGATCATCGTGGAAGAGGCCGGGGGCCGCTTCACCGACCTGGCCGGTACCCCCACCGATGACGGCGGCAACGCCGTGTCGACCAACGGCCTCCTCCACGACGAGGTCCTGGCCGCCCTCGCGATCTGAACTTGGCGCCAACCCAGCTGGTTCTGGTCTCGCCTGAGGCGGTGCCGGCCGCCGGTAGCGTGGCGCCGGTGGGCCCCCAACCGTCTCCCCCCCGCCTCTCTCCCCTCGACGGCGAGCACCGACGTCTCGGCGCCCGCATGGTCGACTTCGGTGGGTGGGAGATGCCGGTGTCGTACCCGGCGGGCACCCTGGTCGAGCACCGCGCCTGCCGGGAGGCGGCGGTGGCCTTCGACGTCAGCCACCTGGGCACCGTCGTGGTGGGCGGCGAGGGGGCCTTCGACCGCCTCCAGGCGGCGTTCACCAACGACCTCCGTCGGATCGGCCCGGGCCGGGCCCAGTACACCCACCTGCTCGACCCCGACGACGCCTCGGTGGTCGACGACATCATCATCTGGTGGCGCGCTGGCGAGGGTGGGGACGGCGGCGAGTTCCATGTCATGCCCAACGCCTCCAACACCGCCCGGGTGGTCGACGCCGTCGGTGGCGACGACGTCACCGCCGGCCGGGCGGTGATCGCCGTGCAGGGCCCGCTGGCCCGCAAGCGACTGGTCGAGGTAGCCCCCGAGGCGGCCGAGGTGGGTCGTTTCGCCGTCCGCGACATCGACTGGATGGGCGCGCCCTGCGTGGCCGCGGGCACGGGCTACACGGGCGAGGACGGCGTGGAGGTGGCAGTGCCCGTCGACGCCGCACCCGCCTTCTGGCAGGCCGTGCTCGCCGCCGGCGTGGCGCCCGCCGGCCTGGGCGCCCGTGACACCCTGCGCCTGGAAGCGGGCCTGCCCTTGCACGGCCACGAGCTGGGACCGGGCATCACCCCCCTCCAGGCCGGCCTGGGCTGGGTGGTGGCCTGGGACAAGGGGCCCTTCCGGGGTCGAGAGGCACTGGAGGCCGAGCGCACCAGCGGTGTGAAACGGGCCCTACGGGGGTTGGCCACCGAGGGACGCCAACCTCCCCGCCAGGGCTGCCCAGTGCTGTTCCAAGGCGTGCGAGCGGGCGAGGTCACCAGCGGCAACTTCTCACCCACCCTCGGCCACGGCATCGGCCTGGCCCTGCTCGACCCGGCGGTGACGGCGGGGACCGAGGTCGTCGTCGAGGTGAGGGGCCAGCCCCTGGCCGCCACTGTGGTGCCCACGCCCTTCGTGGCCAAGCACCGGGCGTAGGGAGCGGCGTGGCCGACTTCGTCCCCCACACCGATGCCGAGGTGGCGGCCATGCTCGCCACCATTGGGTTGTCGTCGCTCGACGAGCTGTTCGCGGTGATCCCCGAGGCCCTGCGCCTGCCCGGCGGCCTCGACGTGGCCCCCGGCCTGTCCGAAGCCGACGTTGCCGACCGGGCCGCCCTGGTGGCGGCGACCAACGGCGCCGTGGGGCGGGACCTGGTGTGTTTCGCCGGTGGCGGCGCCTACGACCACGACGTGCCCGCAGTGGTGCGCCGGGTGGCGTTCCGGTCGGAGTTCGTCACCGCCTACACGCCCTACCAGCCCGAGGTGGCCCAGGGCGTGCTCCAGGCCCTGTTCGAGTACCAGACGGTGGTGTGCCGGCTGTTCGGCATGGAGGTGGCCAACGCCTCCCTCTACGACGGCGCCTCGGCCTGCGTGGAGGCGGCCAACCTGGCCGTGGCCGCCACCGGGCGCTCGACGGTGTGGGTGTCGCGCGGCGTGCACCCCCAATGGCGCCAGGTGCTGGCCACCTTTGCCGTGGGCACCGGCCACGACCTGGTCGACGTCCCCCTCGTCGACGGCACCACCGCCTGGCCCGCCGAGGGATCGGGCGAGGGCTCGAACCCACCCGGCGCCCTGCTCGTGCAGTACCCGAACCACCTGGGCTGCATCGAGGACCTGGCGGCGGCGGCCCAGGTGGCCCGGCGCACCGGCGCCCTGCTGCTGGTGGCCTGCGACCCGGTGGCTGTCGGGCTCCTCCGGTCGCCCGGCGACCACGGCGCCGACGTGGTGGTGGGCGAGGGCCAGCCCTTCGGCACGCCGCTGTCGTTCGGGGGGCCCTACCTGGGGATGTTCGCCTGCACCCGCGACCTGGTGCGCCGCCTCCCCGGCCGCCTGGTGGGCGAGACGGTCGACGTCGACGGACGGCGCGCCTACGTCACCACCCTGCGCACCCGGGAGCAGGACATCCGGCGGGAGAAGGCGTCATCGAACGTGTGCACCAACCAGACCCTCATCGCGGTGGCCGCAATCGTGCACCTGGGGTGGTTGGGGACGGCCGGGTTGCGGGAGATGGCGCTGCGCTGCGCCCGGGGCACCCGCTACGCCCGCCAGGCCGTGCTCGGCATCGACGGCATCGAGCCCCTGGCGGGGGCGCCCGTGCTCCGGGAGTTCGCCGTGCGCCTTCCCGTGGCCGCCGACCTGGCCGTCGAGCGCATGGCCGACGAGGGCATTCTCGCCGGCATCGCCCTGGGTCCCGAGTACAGCGGCGACGGGACCGCTGACGGCCTGCTGATCGCCGTCACCGAACGCCGCACCCGCGCCGAGATCGATGCCTACGCCACCGCTCTGGAAAAGGTCGTCTCGAGATGAGCCTCGCCGGGCCCGGCCCCTCGCAGCGCCGTCCGGGCGAAGCTGTCATGAGCTCGGCAGCCGGGGGGAAGGCCACCGGTGCGCCGCTCATGGGGCGCGACGAGGAGCCCACCTTGTTCGACCTGTCGTCGCCGGGACGGCGGGCGGCGTCGTTCCGCCACACCGGGGTGCCCGAGTGGGAGGCCGACGAGCTGGTGGCGCCCGAGCACCTCCGGGACCAGCCCGCTCCTGTGGCCGAGGTGAGCGAGCGCGACCTGGTGGCTCATTTCACCCGCCTGTCGCACCGCCAGTACTCCGTCGACCTGGGCGCCTACCCCCTCGGGTCGTGCACCATGAAGTACAACCCCAAGCTGTGCGACGAGGCGGCGTCGCTGCCGGGGCTCACCGACGTCCACCCGGCGGCTCCGGTGTCGCTGATCCAGGGCTGGCTGGCGTTGCTGGTCGACCTGGAGGAGACCCTCTGCCAGGTCACCGGCATGCATGCCGCCACCCTGCAGCCGCCGGCCGGCGCCGCCGGCGAGCTGACCGGGCTGCTGCTCATGCGGGCCTGGCACGCCTGGCGGGGCGAGGGGGAGACCCGGCGGCGGGTGATCATCCCCGACTCGGCTCACGGCACCAACCCGGCGTCGGTCACCCTCGGCGGCTACCAGGTGACCACGGTGGCGTCCGATGAACGGGGGTGTGTCGACGTGGCCGCCCTGCGCCGCTGCCTCGACCACGATGTGGCCGGGATCATGCTCACCAACCCCAACACACTGGGGCTGTTCGAGGAGGACATCGCCGAGATCGCCGCTGCCGTCCACGAGGTGGGCGGCTTGCTCTACTACGACGGTGCCAACCTCAACGCCATCCTCGGCGTGACCCGCCCCGGCGACATGGGCTTCGACATCGTCCACATGAACCTGCACAAGACCTTCGCCGTACCCCACGGCGGCGGGGGGCCGGGGGCGGGCCCGGTGGCGGTGTCACCCCGGCTGGCCCCGTTCCTCCCCGGGCCCCGCCCGGCGCGCCTGACCGACGGGAGCTTCGGCTGGGACCGGCCCGAGCGGTCGATCGGGCGGGTCCATTCCTGGCACGGCAACGCCCTGGCCCTGGCCCGGGCATGGTCGTACATCGTGGCCAATGGCGGCGACGGCCTGCGCCGGGTGGCGGAGATGGCGGTGCTCAACGCCAACTGGTTGCGTCACCGCCTCCGGGGCGTCTACGACATCCCCTACGACCGGCCCAACATGCACGAGTTCGTCGTCTCCGCGGCCGGGCTGCGCCGGCGCAACGGGCTCCGGGCCGCCGACGTGGCCAAGCGCCTTCTCGAGGAGGGCTTCCACGCCCCCACCGTGTACTTCCCCCTCATCGTGGACGAAGCCCTCATGATCGAGCCCACCGAGACCGAGAGCCTGCAGACCATGGAGGCCCTGGCCGCGGCGCTGGTGGCCATCGCCGCCGGTGACGCCGCCGACGCCCACGAGGCGCCCCGCACCTCCCCGGTGCGCCGCGTCGACGAGGCCCGGGCCGCCCGCCACCTCATCCCCACCTGGGACGCCCGCTGAGACGGTTCCGACAAGGAACGTCGCTCACGCGGCGCGTAGGCTTGGTTCCGGTCACCCGCCCGGCGGCACACAAGGAGGCACCAATGACCTCACGATCCCCGATCCAGTGCATCGTCCCGCCGGAGCTGTTGCGCCAGATCATCCGCCAGGGCAGCGACCAGGAGCGGGAGGCGGCGCTGCGCACGCTGGCCATCGACTCGACCTTCCGGGTCAGCAGGGCCGAGATCAGCGCCAACCCACTGGCCCGGGCCTCGCGCCCCACGGCGGTCGGGCGCGCCGCCGGCAAGCCCAATCGCTCCATCTACGACGAGCACCACTCCGAGGAGATGGTCCTCGGCACCCCGGCCCGGGCCGAAGGGGCACCGCCGGTCGACGACCCCCAGGTCAACCAGGCCTACGACGGCTTCGGCGCGACCTGGACCTTCTTCTGGGAGGTGTTCCAGCGTGACTCGATAGACGGGAGCGGCATGCCGATCATGGGCATGGTCCACTTCTCCACCGACTACGACAACGCCTTCTGGGACGGCCAGGGCCACATGTTCTTCGGCGACGGCGACGGCACCATGTTCACGCCTCTCACCAACTCGTTCGACGTCATCGGCCACGAGCTCACCCACGGGGTGACCCAGTACACCGCCGCGCTCTCTTACGTGAACCAGTCAGGGGCCCTCAACGAGTCGATTTCCGACGTGTTCGGGTCGCTGGTGAAGCAGTACGCCAAGGGCCAGGACGCGGCGTCGGCCGACTGGCTGATCGGCAACGACATCGTGGGGCCCATGCTCAAGCCCGCGCTGCGGTCGCTGAAGGCACCGGGTCAGGCCAACCCCCACGACACCCAACCGGCCGACATGGATCACTTCGTGAAGACCTCGCAGGACAACGGCGGTGTCCACGCCAACTCGGGCATCCCCAACCATGCCTTCTACGTGGTCGCCACCACCATCGGAGGCAATGCGTGGGAGAAGGCGGGGAAGATCTGGTATGAGACGCTCCTCGACCCCCAGATCCAGCCCAACACCGACTTCTCGGCCTTCGCCAAGCTGACGATCCGCCAGGCCGGCCACCTGTTCGGCAGCACCTCCGCCGAAGTCGACGCCGCCACCGCCGGGTGGGAAGCGGTGAAGGTGAAGGTCACCGGCTGACGTGGACGCCGCTGCCGAGACCCACATCGACCTCGTCCGCAGCGGCGGGATGGCAGGGCTGAGCCTGGGGACGTCGGTGGCGTTGTCCAGCCTGGCTCCCGACACTGCCGCCACCGTCGCCGACGCGCTGTCAAGGGTCGACGTGGCCGGTCTGGCCCAGCGGCCGGCGGTGGAGCCGTCGGGACCCGACCGCTTCCAGTACGACCTCACGGTGACGAGCGGGGGCCAGAGCCATGCCGTGTCCCTTCACGAGCCCGATGTCCCCCCCGAGCTGCGCCCGCTGATCAACGCTCTCATGCCCCTGGCCCAGCCTCGCTCCTGACGCCCTGGGCGCCTCCCCCCGGCGGGGCGGGCGGTACGATTGGAGCCGTGCGGACCGGCGCCCATCAGCGGTTCGCAGCTCGGCGCATGCCGCCGGCGGCGCTGGTGGCGACGGTCGTGGTGGTCGCCCTGGCCGGAGCAGGGTGCGCGTCGTCGAAGTTCCGCTACGTCGCCCACCCCTCGACCAAGACCTACCTCAAGGTGCCCAAGTCGTGGAAGAGCTTCGACGGCAGCCTCCTCGACCGGGCCGATGCCAAGGCCCTGGAAGTGGCGGGCGAGCAACCGCCGTCGTTCATCGACCTTGCCTTCAACGGCGCCATCCAGTGGCGGGTGGCCTTCGACGCCGACCCCAACCCTCAGCCCGCTCACGCGGTGTCGTTCGCCGTGGCCCCCGTGGCCGAGGTGCGCGTGCGTGACCTCACCCCCGACGAGCGCGACCACGTGAACCTGGCCAGCCTGCGGAACATGTTCTTCCCCTACGACCAGCTCAAGGCCGAGGCCGACGCCGAGCACAAGGGCGAGCCGCTGGAGGCCAACCCGCCCGCCACCGACAGCTTCCGCCCGTTGCGGGAGAAGACGATCACCTCCGCCGACGGCGTGCACGGCAACCGCGTGGTCTTCGAGCTGCGGCAGGGGAGCGACTTCTACGTGATCGACCAGACGGCGCTCCTCGACGCCCGGTCCGACCGGGTCTATGTCCTGCTCCTCCGGGCCTCCGAGAGCGAGTATCTCTCCAACGTCCCTCTCCTGAACGACGTGGCGGATTCGTTCACGGTCAAGCAGAAGGGCCGAGCGTGACCGACGACAGCAACGAACCAGTGGGCCTCGAGCCCCCCGACCGGGGGCCGCTGAAGTTCGAGAGCCGCCAGCGTGACGAAGACCGCCTGACCCGCAAGCCGGTCCCGTTCTGGGACCGCATCAAGCTGCTGTTGATCCCGGTGGGAGCGCTGATCTTCTTCGCCCTCGCCGCCATGGGTGACAACCCGCTCCTGCCGTTCCGCGACGCCATCGACGAGCAGTTGGGTGCCAAGTGGTGGCTCGTGGTCCTCATCATCGCCGAGGTCTTCCACCAGCTCCACCTCTGGGTCGCCGAGCGCTCCCCGGCCTACTACCGGTTCTGGTCGCAACGGGTCTTCGGGCGGTGGGAGCGCCGGGTGGGCCGGGTCGACGACTGGAACCGGTTCCGCTTCCGGCGCCTGGTTCGCTTCGCCATCGTCGTGGCCATCGCCGATTTCGTGCTCGCCGCGGTGCTGCACACCTCGCCCGTCCTGGCCATGGTGGCGTTCCCCATCACGTTGTTCCGGGCCCTGCCGCTGCTCTTCCAGCTTCTGGCCGGGGTCTTCTTCGTGATCATGGAGTTCGGAGCCATGTTCTGGTTCCTCTCCCGGGGTGGCACGGACGTGTACTTCCCCGACGACATCAAGACCCGGTTCTACGACGTGTGGGGCCAGGACTCGGTACTGGAGAAGATCAAGGAGAACATCGTCTTCCTCGACGACCCCGAGTCGATCGAGGACAAGGGCGGCTACGTGCCCGGCGGCATAGTGCTGTGGGGCCCGCCCGGGACGGGAAAGACGCTCATGGCCGAGGCGGTTGCGGGCGAGACGGGCAAGCCTTACGTCTTCGTCGACCCGGGCGCCTTCCAGGCGATGTTCATGGGTGTGGGGATCCTCAAGGTGAAGTCGTTGTTCCGCAAGCTGCGCAAGCTGGCGGTGCGCTACGGCGGGGTCATCGTGTTCTTCGACGAGGCCGACTCACTCGGCAGCCGGGGCGCCCTGCAGCCGGGCGGCATCTTCGGTGGCGGTCAGATGGGCGCACCGATGGCCGCCGGCCCGTGGGCGTCGCCGCCGTCGTGCAACGGCCTCAGCTACGTGTCGCCCGACTCGGCCAGCCTTGTGTTCAGGAGCTCCATGGTCACCAGCAGCGGGCCCGAGCCGCCCCGGCGCACCCGCGACCGGATCATGCCCATGGGCATGGGAGGTGGAGGGATGGGCACGCTGCAGGCCCTTCTCACCGAGCTGTCGGGGATGAAGAAGCCGCGCGGGTTCACCAACCGGGTGGTGCGCCGGGTGCTGGGCATGCGCCCCAAGCCGCCGCCCAAGTACCGCATGCTCATCATGATGGCCACA
Source organism: Acidimicrobiales bacterium (assembly GCA_036264885.1). Taxonomy (GTDB): domain Bacteria; phylum Actinomycetota; class Acidimicrobiia; order Acidimicrobiales; family AC-14; genus DATAQC01. Next base: position 15,635 of record DATAQC010000059.1, read on the forward strand.
AACATGCCCCAGGCCCTCGACGAGGCCCTCCTGCGGCCGGGACGCATCGACCGCATCTACAAGGTCGGCTACCCGTCCAAGCCGGGCCGGGTGCGCACCTACGAGGGCTACCTGGCCAAGGTCCGCAACGAGCTCACGGCCAGCGACATCGACAAGCTGGCCACCATCACGCCTTACGCCACCGGGGCCACGATCAAGGACATGGTCAACGAGGCGCTCATCAACGCCATCCGCGCCGGGCGCGACGCCATCACCTGGACCGACATCGTCAAGGCCAAGCAGCTCAAGGACCTGGGTCCGCCCGAGGACGTGGAGTACATCGAGCGCGAGCGCCACGCCGTGGCCGTGCACGAGGCCTGCCATGCCGTCACCGCCTACCGCGTGCGCCAGCACATGACCATCGACATCGCCACCATCGAGAAGGGCGGCACCTACCTGGGCATGGTGGCCTCGATCCCCCCCGAGGACCAGTTCACCCGGTGGCGCTCGGAGTACGAGGCCGACATCATGGTGTGCCTGGCGTCGTTGGTGGGCGAGCGCATGTTCTTCGACGGCGACAACTCATCGGGCGTGTCGGGCGACCTGGAGACCGCCACCAAGATCGCCACCATGATGGAGGGCTACTGGGGGATGGGCACCACGGTTGCCTCCCACGGCGTCACCCACGAGGTGGGCATCGGCGGCGGTGGGCGCCCGGGCAAGGGCGACGACAAGGACAAGAAGGACCTGCTCGAGAGCAGCTTGGGCAGCCGCATCGAGGACAACCTGGCGACGATCATGGACCGTGTCGAGGTCTTGTTGGGCGAGAACCGCCGGGCCGTGCTCTCGGTGGCCCATGCCCTGGAAACCCACAAGACCGTCACCGGCGAAGATATCCACGCCATCATCGAGGGCCGGCCCGGTCCGCTCATCGACGGCGCGCCGTACGCCACCGCCGAGTTCGCCCGCCTGGCCGAGGAGTACCACACCCAGGTGGTGGCCGCCCACAAGGGCCATGCCAGCGTCGACCTCCCGCTCCCGGTGTTCAACGGCCACCGGTCCACCCTGGCCCCCGTGGCCGACGACCTTGCCCTCGACCCCACCGAGGTGGAGCTCACCGAAGCCGAGTTGGCCGGCCGCCTCTGGCGCCGGCCCGACACCGACGGCAGAGCATCCGGCTCCGACGGCAGAGCATCCGGCTCCGCCAGCCCCGGCGGCACCGCCGACGGCGACGAGGGCGAACCGGCGCCGGACTGACCAGAACCCAAGGGTGGCAGCGCCGGCCGTCGCCGGTAGCCTCTCGGCCGTGGACGAGACGACGCTCATCTATGCCTCACGGATCATTCGGCGGCCGATCATCGACGCCGAGGGCGGCGCCGTGGGCACAGTGGCCGACATCGTCCTGTTGCCGTCGGTCGGCGACCAGGCCCCCCAGGCCATGGGTTTCGTGGCCGCCATCCAGCGCCGGCGCATCTTCGTGGCGGCGGCACGGGCGGGTGAGCTCGACGCGTCGGGGCTGCGCCTGGCCGGGGGCACCGTCGACCTGCGCCACTTCTCCCTTCGGGTGGGGGAGCTCCTCGTCACCGACCTGCTGAACCGGCGGGTCGCCGGGGGCGTGGTGACCGACCTCGGCCTGCGCCCGGTCATGGCTCGGGCCCGCTCCTGGGAGGTTGCCACCGTCGCCATTGTCCCTCCCGGTCCGCTGGGACGCCTCAAGTCGACGCGCGTGGTGGGGTGGCGGGAGGCGGCCGACCTCTTCGACGCCGGGCCGCTGGCCGGTGAGGTGGCGGCGTTGCGCCAGCTGCACCCCACCGACGTAGCCCGGCGTATCCAGCCCCTCACCGCCGAGCGTCGCCGCCAACTGGTGGCCTCCATGGACGACGAGCGACTGGCCGACCTCCTCGAGGAGCTGCCCGAGCGCGAGCAGGTGGAGCTCATCCGCGGCCTCGATCTGGCGCGCGTCGCCGACGTGCTGGAGGAGATGGAGCCCGACGACGCCGCCGACCTGTTGAAGGAGCTTCCCGCCGAGCGCCAGCGGCTGCTGCTGGAGGCCATGGAGCCCGAGGAGGCCGATCCTCTCCGCCGGCTGTTGTCCTACGACGGGGCCACCGCCGGTGGCCTGATGACGTCCGAGCCAGTGGTGCTCGGCCCCGAGGTCACCGTGGCCGAGGCCCTGGCCCGCCTGCGCGACCCGGAGCTGTCGCCCGCCCTGGCCGCCCAGGTGTTCGTGGCCCAGCCGCCCGCCCAGACCCCGACGGGCGCCTATCTGGGCTCGGTCGGGTTCCAGCATCTCCTGCGTGAGCCTCCGTCCACGCGGGTGGGCACGTGCATCGACGCCGCCCCTGCCGTCATCAGCCCGGCTCTCACCGAGCTGGCGGTGGCCGAACGCCTGGCCGCCTACGACCTGCTGGCCGTGGCCGTCTGCGACGAGCAGGGTCGCCTGCTGGGGGCGGTGACCGTCGACGACGTGCTCGACCGCACGCTTCCCCGCGGTTGGCGCTGATGCGCCGGCGCGAAGACCTGTCGTCGCCCAAGGGGCGCGTCGCCCTCGGCGCCCACTACGACCCGGAGGCGTTCGGACGCTTCTCCGAAGGCATCGCCCGCAACCTCGGTACCGCTCGATTCCTCGTCATCCAGACGGTGATCGTCGTCGTCTGGATCATCATCAACGTGTCGGCAGCCGCCCTGCGGTGGGACCCGTACCCGTTCATCTTGTTGAACCTGGCCTTCTCCACCCAGGCTGCCTACGCCGCCCCCCTGATCCTGCTGGCCCAGAACCGCCAGGATCAACGGGACCGGGCCGAGACCGAACGCGATCGACTGCTCACCGCCCGGACGCAGGCCGACGCCGAGTTCCTCGCCCGCGAGATCGCCTCGGTGCGCCTGGCCCTGGCGGGCATGCCGACCGCCGACGACCTCAACGAGGTGATCGAGCGGCTGACGGCCACCATCGAGAGCCTTCGCCCCGAGCAGGGCCAGGAGCAGGAGGGGCCGGCGCCCAGCCCCCGGTGAAGGTGCCGGCGGCACGGACGCCCTCACCTCAGCCTCACCGGGGATGGGCACGGGCGGGCCACGGCGGGGTCAGGTTGCGGTCTCGACCTCGACGTGCACCACGTAGGTACGCGTCTCGGCGGGGATGGCGTCCCAGGGGCGCGCGAAGGCACAGCGGACGGTGGCCACTCCCGTTCGGGGCGCGGCGAGCGTCACCCGGTGTCGCGGAGGCTCGGCGGGGTCGAAGCGTTCCTCGACGACGTCGAGCAGACCGCCGGCGACGTCGACCCGCCACACGTGACCGGGCCTGTCGTCGACAGGGAGGCGCAACTCGAAGGTGGCGCCCGGCCTGACCCGCACCGTCTTGGTCGGGTGGTCCACCGGCCCGGCGACCGCCGCCACCGGTCCGATGGCGCCGTCGGGCGGGGCGGCCCGGGCCGCGGCGCCGACGGGCCGCTGTTCGCGCTCGGGGTCGTAAGCCGCCGGTGGCGGGCAGGGCTCGGGCCCGACCCAGATCCACCCGTCGCGCTCCTCGACAGGGTAGGTGGGGAGGTAGCCGGGCTTGAGCTTCCAGAGGTTCTCGGGCCGGGCGTCGTGGGCGGGGACGATGTTCTCGCCGGTGTGGGGGTCGTAGAGGTACAGGTGGTAGGGGCAGCGCAGGCGGCCGTCGAAGAAGCTGGCGTCGGCCAGGTCGGTGCCCTGGTGGGGGCAGCGGCCGGCGAAGGCCACCACCTCGCCGGTGGCGAGGCGGACGAGGATCATGTCGGTGGTGCCGAGCGACACCGGACGCAGCTCGGGCTCCTGGGGTGTGCCCACCGGGCAGTCGGTGCTGAGCATCACCCGCACCAGGTGGGGGCCGCCGTCGTCAGCTGGTTGGGACACTGCACATCACCCTATTTTTCACGCCGGCCACGAGGTCGAGGGCGAGCGTACCGCCGACCTCGGCATCCTCCCGGTCGGGACACCCCGGCGATAGGGTCGCCGCCAGCGACGGCTCGGGGTTGGACCCTGACCGGACGAAAGAGGAACTGACATGGTGCGACGCCTGCTGCTGGCGGTGACCGCGTTCACCGTGATCGCCATCGCCGCCATCGCCGGCGGGGCGCCGGCGACCTCGGCCCAGACGACCACCACCCAGGGGGTGGCCCCGTCCACCACGCCAACCACGGTGCCGCCCACTGCCACCCCGCCGACCACCAGGGAGCGGGCGACGACCACCGTCGCGTCGTCCACGTCCACTTCGAGCACGAGTACGAGCACCACGTCGACCACCGTCGCCGGGGCCGGCAACGGTGGGTCGGGCATCTCCGGCAAGACCATCGCCCTGATCCTGGGCGCCATCGCCGTCCTGGTGCTGGCCGGCGTGGTCATCGCCCTGTTGATCCGCCAGCGTGACGCCCAACGGTGGGCCGACGAGGCGGCTCAGGCCGCCGCCGAGGGGCGAAGCGTGCTGGCGCTGGCCACCCGCGGGCTGGCCACGCTCGACCAGCCGGCGGCCGCCGCCCGGACGTGGTCCGATCTCGAGGTGCAGGGCGCCCGGCTGCACCAGCGCTTCCAGGCCCTGAGCCGTCGCCCGCCCGAGGACTGGCTGGGCGCGGCGGTGGCCAGGGCCGACCAGGCCCTGCAGGCGTTGCGGTCGGGCACCGACGCCGACCGGGCCCTGCGGCTGGGGCCACCGCCTCCGACCTCGGAGCAGCTCGGGTACTCCGAGGCCGTGGTGCGCCAGCGCACGGCCGACTTCGAACAGGAGCTGGGCGCCCTGGACGCCAACCTCGCCCGCCACCGCTGAGCGGTGAGCCGTCCGGAGCCGCGGTGTGGCTCCGGAGGGTCTCAGGCGGACGGCGTCACCATGGGTGCACCGACGGCGAACCACGGCTTGGCCGGCTTGGTCGGCTTGGTCGTCGCCGGCCCCGCCGGCGGTGACGACGGAGGCGGGGTGGTGCTGGGGGCCGGCGCAGTGGGAGCCGGCGCCGCCGGAGCCGGCGTCACGGGACCACCGGAGGGGGGCTGGCCGGGGACGGCGGCGGGCGGCAGGCCACCAGGGCCGGCCGCCTTGGCGATCTCGGCGGTGACCACGTCGAGCACGGCATTGGCGACCCGGTCGCCGCCGGCGCGGGTGAGATGGATGCCGTCGCCCTGGCGCATCAGGACCGGGGCTCCGTCGCCACCGCTGAGGTAGGCGTTGTAGCTCGTCCCGTCCGAACTGAGGACCGGCCTGGTGTCGACGAAGCGGATCCAGGGCCGGCGGCTGGCCTCGTCGGCGAAGATGGCGTCGAGGATCTTCTCCCGCTCGGAGAACCCGCTGTCGCGCATGATGGGCTGGCCCACCCAGACCACCAGGCGGCCGTCGCCGCCCAGCTGGTCCATGACGGCGGCAACCCGCCTTCGGTACTCGCCCTGCCAGACCGGCGACCGGACCGGCTCGGCCTTGCCGTCCACGTCCATGGACTGGGCGTCGTTGGCGCCGAACATGATGACGATGACCTCGGGCTTGGTGGGCAACACGCGGTCTTGCAGGTGCGACGGCCAGTCGAAGAAGTCGGGACGGGTGAGGCCGGTGGAGATGCGGTAGTCGAGGGTGGCGGCGATGTCACGGCGCGCCACCGCCTTGGCCACCACCGACTGCCCGAAGACCTGGGCCATCGAGTCGCCGCCGACCCAGAGACGAAGGGGTTCGGCCGGTGTGGGCACTCGCAGGCGGACGACGGGCGGGGCGATGGTGGTGGACGTGGTCGCCGAGGTGGCGCCCCGGGGTGCGGTGCGGTCGGGGATGTGGCGGACCGTGCGCTCGAACACCATTCTCGGACGGTCGAGCCTCGTCGTCCTGGCGATGGTGCGGACCGGCCCCATGACGGCGACGGCCAACCGGCGTTGCCACCCCGCGTCCTGGGCGTGGGCCTTGACGTACAGCGAGTCGGCGTTGAGCAACAGCCCGAGCACCAGGGCCAGGACCATGGCTCCGAGGACGCTGCCGGCGGCGTGGGGGACGTCACCGTTGGGCAGGCGCCGCCGCCGAGGTCGGTGCTCGGGCCGGACCCGCCCGCCCGGGCGTCGACCCGCGTAGGGATCAAGTACAGCGGTGGGGCCGCCCGATCCGAGGGCCGAGGTTCGGATGGGCGGACACTACCGCGGGGGCGGGGCTGATCGGGCGAATCGAACTGGATCGAGCACCCGCGCCGGGCGTCATGGTTGACTACGGCCCGGATGCTGTTCCCCACCGCCGCATTCGCCGTCTTCTTCAGCGTCGTCTTCCTCGTGAACTGGCTCCTGCGCCCGTTCCCCGTCCCCTGGAAGCTGTTCATGCTGGGGGCCAGCTACTTCTTCTACGGCTGGTGGGAGGTGCCGTTCTGTCTGCTCCTCACCGGGTCGACGATCGCCAACCAGTTCTTCGCCGAGGCCATCCACCGGGCCCATAACGATCGGGCCGCCCGGGCCTGGCTGGGGGTGGCGGTCGTGGCCAATTTGGCGGTACTGGGATGGTTCAAGTACTACGGGTTCTTCGTCGAATCGGTCACCGGTGCGCTGGTGAAGATCGGCCTGCACCCGAACCCGCCGCTGCTGCAAGTGGTGCTGCCGGTAGGGATCTCGTTTTTCACGTTCCACGCCCTGAGTTACGTAATCGACGTCTACCGCCACGACGTCGAGCCCGTCGCTCCCCTCGATTTCGCCGTCTACATGGCGTTCTTCCCCCACCTGGTCGCCGGCCCCATCGTCCGAGCGAGCGAGCTGGTTCCCCAGATCCGGGTCCGCTCCGATCCCCGAACCGTCGACTCAGCACTGGCTTTCCGCCTGATCCTCATCGGCCTGTTCAAGAAGGTGGTCATCTCCAGCTACCTGGCGACGGCGGTGGTCGACCCGGTGTTCGCCGTGCCCAAGGCCCACAGCGCCCTGGAGGTCCTGGCTGCGGTGTACGGCTACGCCGTGCAGATCTATGCCGACTTCTCCGGCTACACCGACATCGCCATCGGCTGCGCCCTGCTGCTCGGCTTCAAGTTCCCCCAGAACTTCAACCGGCCGTACACGGCCAGGTCGGTTCAGGACTTCTGGCGGCGCTGGCACATGACCCTGTCGCGGTTCCTGCGCGACTACGTCTATATCCCTCTCGGCGGCAATCGCGGAGGGCCCGGCCGGTTGCGCCGCAACCTCATGTTGACCATGGTCCTCGGCGGGCTCTGGCACGGCGCCGCATGGACGTTCGTGATCTGGGGCGCGATCCACGGGGGCGCCATGGTGCTGGAGCGTTCACGCGACGATCGCCGCCGCGCCACCGCCGCCTCGGCGCCGGCCGCCGGCTCACCGGCGGCGGCCATCGGCTGGTGGCTGGTCACCTTCCACGTGGTGTGCCTCGGGTGGGTATTTTTCCGTTCCGAGTCGCTGGGGGCAGCCGTCGACATGATCGGACGCCTTGCCGCATGGGGCCCGGCGCCCCTCGTTACACCGTTGCTGGTGGCCACCATCGTCGCCAGTATCACCGTGCAGTTCGTGCCGTTCGACGCGGTGAAAAAGCTGCAGACGACGTTCTCGGAGCTGGGCCCGGCGTGGCAGGGTGCGGTCGTCGCCTTGGGACTGGTGGTGGTGGGCGCTCTTGCGCCGCGAGGCGTCGCCCCGTTCATCTACTTCCGGTTTTGATTCAACCGCCTCGACTGGTGGTTTCACGGCCGGGGGATGGCTCATCACCGGGGTCCGGCCGGTGCATACTTGATCGGCTATGGCGCCCGTTTCGCCTTCGAGCTCCCCGAAGCCGGGCCGGTCGGGCGATCAGAGCTTGTTTCGGTTGTCCGAGATAGTGGCGCTCGGCGACGACGCCCCGTCGCCTTCGATCGACCTGGCCGGCCTCCGCGCCGTGGCCACCGCCGAGCCCCCGCCCGTCGCCGGCCCCGAGCCCGCCCCCGCCCCCAAGAGATCGGCGGGCCGGCGCTCGGCCTACTTCCCCGCCCTCGACGGTCTCCGCGCCCTGGCTGTCGGCGCCGTGGTCGCCTATCACGCCAACCTGACGTGGGCCAAGGGTGGCTTCCTCGGTGTCGACGTCTTCTTCGTGTTGAGCGGCTTCCTCATCACCGGCGTCCTGCTGGCCGACGTCGAACGCACCGGCCATCTACAACTGCGGCGTTTCTGGCGGCGCCGAGCTCGTCGCCTGCTGCCTGCCGTCGGCGTGCTCTTGGTGGCGGTGGCGCTGCTCGTCCCCCTGCTGGCGCCCGACGAGGGCCATCGCCTCGGGGGTGACCTCCTCGCAGCCATCGCCTACGTCACCAACTGGCGGCTCATCTTCCAGCACCAGTCCTACTTCGAGGCCATCGGCCGACCCCCGCTGCTCCAGCACCTGTGGAGCCTCGCGGTGGAGGAGCAGTTCTATCTGCTGTGGCCGCTGGTGCTGGCCGTGGCCCTGCGGTGGAACCGCCGTCGCGAGCTGCTGGGGGCCTGGGCCCTGGGTTTGGCGGGGATCTCCACGCTCATCATGATCCTGCTCTACGACCCCTCGGTCGACCCGTCGCGGGTGTACTACGGCACCGACACCCGCATCGCCGCCATCTTCGTGGGCGCCGCCCTGGCCTGTGTGAGCAAGGCCTGGGCGGGAAAGCGCTGGGTCAGCGGCCCGAAGAGGAAGCTGCGCCTGGAGATCGCCGGCGTGGTGAGCCTGGGCATCCTCGTGTGGTGCGTGGCCAACGTCAGCCAGTTCGACGCCCGCCTCTACCGCGGCGGCTTTCTCCTCGTCGCCTTGGCCGCCGTCGTGGTCGTGGCCGTCGGCGCCGACCGCCAGCGCACGGTGGTAGCCCGGGTCCTGGGCATGCGTCCCCTCGTGTGGCTGGGCAAGCGGTCGTATGCCATCTACCTGTGGTTCTGGCCGGTGTTCATGCTCTCCCGCCCGCACGCCGACGTCGACCTCAGCGGCAACACCTTGCTCGCCCTGCAACTGGCCGTCATCCTGGCCCTGGCGGCGGCGTCGTATCGCTTCGTCGAGGTGCCCTGCCGCTCCGGAGCCCTGGGCCGGGCATGGGACCAGTGGCGTGCCGGCAAGCTGCCCGCCCAGACCCGGCGCACGACTGTCCGGGTGGCCGCCGGCCTCGCCGTCCTCGCCGTTTTCGCCGCCATCGTCTATCAGCCACCCAAGCCCATCACCGTCCAGGCCGCCGCCCGGGGGGTCCATCGCGTCGGGGGAGCCAGGGTGCCGATGGCCACCGTCACCACCTTCGGACCGTCACCGCTCGACGCCGGCGTGGCGACCACGGTGGCGTCGGCTTCGCCGGGTCCGGCGCCCACCACTGCGCCGCCAACCACTTCGGCGGCGCCGATCCAGGCCAAGGTCACCGCCATCGGCGACTCCGTGCTGCTCGAGACCCAGGACGCGTTGGCGGCCAAGATCGCCGACCTGTACTTCGATGCCGACGTGGCCCGCCAGACCTCGCGCACGCTGGCCGCGGCCCGGGCCCTGCGGGCGTCGGGCAAATTGGGCGACGAGGTCGTTCTCCAGGTGGGCAACAACGGCACCATCACCAAGAGCCAGTTCGACCAGTTCATGGACGTGTTCGCATCGGTGCGCCGGGTGGTGATCGTCAACATCAAGGTGCCCCGTCCCTGGGAGCAGGCCAACAACGACGTGCTGGCCGACGGGGTGCAACGAACGCCCAAAGCGGTGCTGGTCGACTGGAACAAGTTGGGTGCCGCCCACCCGGACGTCTTCGAGAACGACAGCGTCCACCTCACCCCGTCAGGGGTTCAGCTGCTCACCGACGCCATCGTCGCCAAGCTCTGATCTGGCCCGGTCCGGGCTTTCTCAGGTTCGGGTGTCGCCGTCGTCGCTGTCCGCCGGCCGGCCGTAGGAGAGCCACTCCGACTGGAGGGAGCGGCCCGGTGAGTCGGCCTGATCGGCCGGCGACGCCGGCGG